>JBMCFH010000156.1:0-7690 GCA_048620455.1 Chloroflexota bacterium
GGGGACGTTCCCGCCGGCTGCTCGCTCTTTTCACCCGCCAGGACCCGGCGCACCGCACGGGGATGAAAGGGCAGCAGAATGTGGTACTATAACGCGGTGATCAGCCATGAATAAGAGTGGAATGAGTCGAGACGCGCCATGAAACTGTCCATCGTCATGCCCTGCTATAACGAAATGCGCACGATTGAAACCATCGTCGACCAGGTCCTGAGCGTTCCGCTCAACGTCGATCGCGAGCTGGTGATCGTGGACGACGGGTCCAGCGACGGCACGCGCGACTACCTGGCAACTCTGGAAGAGTGCCACGAGGTCACCATCGTCCTGCACGAAACGAACAAGGGCAAAGGCGCCGCGCTGCGTACCGGATTCGACCATGCCACCGGCGACATCATCATCATCCAGGATGCCGACCTGGAGTACGATCCCAACGAGTATCCCCGCCTGCTCAAACCGATCCTCGACGGCAAAGCCGACGTCGTCTACGGTTCCCGCTTCGTGGGCAGCGACTCCCACCGCGTGCTTTACTTCTGGCATTCGCTGGGCAACAAATTCCTGACCATGCTCTCCAACGCCTTCACCAACCTCAACCTGACCGACATGGAAGTCTGCTACAAGGTCTTCAAGAGCAGCATCCTCGACGAGATCGAATTACACGAGGATCGCTTCGGCTTCGAGCCCGAATTCACGGCCAAAATCGCGCGCACCGGCTGCGTCATCTATGAAGTTGGCATCTCCTACCACGGGCGCACCTACGAGGAAGGCAAGAAAATCAACTGGAAGGACGGCGTGCGCGCCGTCTACGTCATCCTCAAATACGGCCTCCTGCGCTAAGCTCCCAACCCCCGGCGCAGCACACCTTCCGACATCCTCCGCCTCAACCGCTTCGTAAGCAAGTCGGTTAACCTCACCTGCTACGATCACCATAACTGCAAAACACAAAACAACACGAACCTGCAACTTGCAAACCTGCAACCTATTAACCTGCCATGCGCATCTTATATCTCTCGCAAATCATCCCCTATCCGACCGACGCCGGGGCCAAAATACGCATCTACCACGTTCTGCAATATCTGGCTGCTGCCGGGCACGACGTCACCCTCGTCGCCTTTCGCCGCGAAAATGACGGCGAGCAGGCCATTGCCCACCTGCGACAGTACTGTCGCGAGGTGCACACCGTGCTCATGCAGCGCTCCGCGCGGCAAGACGCACAGCATCTGGTCGCCAGCATCCTGCGCGGTCTGCCCTTCCTCATCGCCCGCGATCAGGTCCAGGAAATGTACCGTCTCGTCGATAGGCTGACACAGACGCAACCCTTCGACGCCGTACACGCCGACCAATTGTGGATGGCCCAGTACGCCCTGTCCACGCGCCGGCGCGCCGGCGCAACGCAGCCGGGCAAGCTGGTCCTCGACCAGCACAACGCCATGTTCCTGATCCCCCAACGTCTCGCCGCCTCCCTGTCCAACCCCCTGAAGCGCGCCATCCTGCACCGCGAAGCGCGCCGGCTGTCGGCCTACGAGCGCGACACCTGCCGGCAGTTCGACGCCGTGGCCTGGGTCTCCGAAGAGGACCGGCAGGCGGTCTTCAACAGCGCCGCCAACGGCCATCGCCTCAACGCCACAGCCACACATACCGTCATTCCCATCTGCGTCGATCCGGACAGCAAGCCGCCTATCAGTCGCAAAGCAAACGCCTGCCGCGTCACGTTCCTGGGCGGACTGCATTGGCCGCCAAACGCGGAAGGCGTCACCTGGTTCTACGAAAACGTGTGGCCCACCGTGCGCCGCGCCGCGCCGCAAGCCATGCTGACCATCATAGGCAAGGATCCGCCCCCGCCGCTGGCGCACGCCGCGCGCGACGACGCCACCGTCGACGTCACCGGCTACGTGGACGATCCGCTGCCCTACCTGCAGGAAACCGCTGCTTTTATCGTGCCCCTCTCCGCCGGCGGCGGCATGCGCGTCAAGATCATCGACGCCTGGTCCTGGGCCCTGCCCATCGTCTCCACCCGCATCGGGGCCGAAGGGGTGTGCTATGAAGACGGGCACAACCTGCTTATTGCCGATCAGGCGGACGATTTCGCCGCCGCCGTGCTGCGCCTGTTACAGCAGCCGCAACTGGCCACAAAGCTCGCCGCAAATGGCCGCGCCACAGTTACCAACCACTACGATTGGCGCGCCGTCTACCGGGCCTGGGACGCCATCTATGACCCGTCGAATCAGTAGGAACGCCGGTCGCTGACGATGAAGATTCTCTTTGTATCGCCATACACGCCCAACTTGATTCGCGTGCGGCCCTACAACTTGATCCGCGCCCTATCCGCGCGCGGGCACGACGTCACCGTGCTCACGCTGACCACCGGCGAGAGCGAAGAGCAAGATGCCCGCACGCTGCTCGACAGTTGCCAGCAGGTACACACCCGCCCCCTGCCCCGCTGGCGCTCCCTGTTCAACTCCCTGCGCGCCCTGCCTTCGCCCGTGCCCCTCCAGGCCGTCTACTGCTGGCAGCCGGCGCTATGGGAGAAGATGCAGGCGCTCGTCGAAGAAGAAGAATTTGATGTCATACACGTCGAACATCTGCGCGGGGCGCGTTATGCCCTGCAACTGGCGCAGCTCCCGCCCGACCAACGCCCGCCCATCGTCTGGGACAGCGTCGATTGCATCAGCGCCCTCTTTGGCCAGGCGGCGAAGGAAAGCAGGAGCTTTTTTGGCCGCTGGATCACCCGTCTGGAGCTGGGCCGCACCGAGCAGTACGAGGGCTGGCTCCTGGGCCAGTTCGACCGCGTGCTGGTCACCTCGCCCGCCGACCGCCAGGCCCTCCTTTCCCTCTCGCCAAACGGCAACCGTGCCCCCGGCGTCCTCGTCCTGCCTAACGGCGTCGATCTCTCCTACTTCCAGCCGGGCGAAGAGGAGCAACGAGACCCACACACACTGGTCCTCAGCGGCAAGATGAGCTACCACGCCAACATCACCATGGCCCTGCATCTGGTCAACGACATCATGCCCCTGGTGTGGACCCGCCAGCCTGACACAAAGCTAACCATCGTGGGCAAAGATCCGCCGCGAGAAATCACAGCGCTTGCCGAGCACCCCTCCATCACGGTGACCGGCACGGTGCCCGACATGCGCGTTTACCTGCAACGAGCCGCCATCGCCGTGGCCCCGCTCACCTATGGCGCCGGCATCCAGAACAAAATCCTGGAAGCCATGGCCTGCGGCACGCCGGTGATCACCACGTCCCAGGCCACGAGCGCCCTGTCCGCCGTGCCCGGCCGTGACCTGCTGGTCGCCGACGGCGCCTGGCCCTTTGCCGAGGCCATCGTTCGCCTGCTACAGCAACCACAGCAACGCCAGGCTCTCGGCGCCGCCGGTCTGGCCTACGTGCAGCGCCAGCACGATTGGGGGGCCGTGGCAGGCCGATTGGAGTCGATTTATGAGACGATACGCCAGCCATCCACTTCTCCCGCACGCGTTCGACAGGCCGTGTAACAGACACCCTGGGACGCCCTGGGAGACCGTAATCAATCGTAAGTTATTCTGTAATATGGCCTTTCTATACTTACAACTGCTCACAGAGAGAGCCAAAAGTCTCATTCTGCCCAACATCGTTCGCCACATACCTTTGCTATAGCGGAACCGAACCAGCTCCGTCCAGTATCCCTTGCCTTTATTGCAAAACGGCGCGTGGTTCGCAACAAGGATTTCAACAATGCATACGCCCGCGGAATCAGTTCAGAATCGGCTGGAGAGCGCACTTTTCACCCCCGTCCGCCGCACCGATAAGGTCGCACTGTCACGAGCAACCCAGTGGCGGCTTCTCCTCAGTTGCCTGTTCGTCAGCGACATCCTCATGATGGGGGCGGCCTTTCGCCTGGCCTACTTCGTGCGCTTTGAACTGGGGATTCCCATTTTCCGGCTTCAGGTAGAGGCCTCCTTCCCCTTCTACCAGAATTTGGCCGTCTTTCTCATCCCGCTCTGGGCGCTCATTTTCGCCACCAACGGCCTTTACGAACGCAACAACCTCCTGGGTGGCACACAGGAATACGCCCGTGTCTTCCGCGCCGTCAGCGTGGGCAACCTGCTGGTCGTCCTCGCCGGCTTTCTGGAGCCCACCTTCATCCTGGCGCGAGGCTGGCTCGTCCTGGCCTGGATCTTCAGCTTCTTCCTCGTGGGCGGCGCCCGCTTCATCTTTCGCCGCATCGTATATATGCTGCGCTGGCGCGGCTACTTCCTGACGCCCACGCTGATTATCGGCGCCAACGAAGAAGGGCGCTCGTTGGCCCAGCAACTGCTGGCCTGGCGCACATCGGGCCTGGAAGTGTTGGGCTTCGTCGACGACAAGGCAACCGCCGGGTCCCAGATTTATGGGCACCTGCACGCGCTGGGGACAACAGAGCACCTCGACATCCTCATCTCTCGCTACCAGGTGGAGGAACTGGTTCTGGCGACCAGCGCCCTCTCGCGCAATGACATCGTCGCCATCTTCAGGCGCTACGGCATGCTGGACGGGCTGAGCCTGCGCCTCTCCTCAGGCCTCTTCGAGGTGATCACCACCGGGCTACAGGTGAAGGAAACGGCCTATACACCACTGGTTAGCATTCAGAAGGCGCGCCTGACAGGCGCCGACCGCGTTCTGAAACTGGCGCTGGATTATGGCATGACCATTCCCGGGCTCATCGTCGTCGGGCCCATCATGGCCCTCATCGCCGTGGCTATCAAGCTGGATTCGCCGGGGCCCGTCATCTACCGGCGCCGTGTAATGGGCCTCAACGGGCGCGAATTTCATGCCTATAAGTTCCGTACCATGCACGTCAACGGTCAAGAAATCCTGGACCGCCACCCGGATCTGAAAGCCGAGCTGGCTGCAACTCACAAACTGAAGGACGATCCGCGCGTCACCCGTGTCGGCGCCTTCCTGCGCCGGGCCAGCCTGGACGAATTGCCGCAACTGTTCAACGTCCTGCTGCGTCAGATGTCCCTGGTCGGACCGCGTATGATCTCGCCCGAAGAAATGGAGATGTACGACGAGTGGGCCTTGAACCTGCTGACCGTGCCGCCCGGCATCACCGGCCTCTGGCAGGTGCGCGGGCGTTCAGACGTCTCCTACGACGCGCGCGTGAAACTGGATATGCAGTACATCCGCAACTGGACCATCTGGCTGGACGTGCAGCTTCTCATGCAGACTGTGCCCGCAGTGCTCACCGGGCGCGGCGCTTACTAAACCCGGCAGCAACACTTCCGACCGCCATGAAACCGTCGGAATGTTGATGCCAGGGAGTACACGCTCATGATCATCGTGCAAACACCGCTGCGAGTCAGTTTTTTCGGTGGAGGAACCGATTTTCCCGGTTTCTTCCGCGAGCATGGCGGGTGCGTGCTCAGCACCGCCATCGACAAATTCATCTTCGTCACCATCAAGCGCCGCTTCGATTCCAAAGTTCGTGTGGGGTATACGAAGACGGAAATGGTGGACCGTCTTGACGACATCCAGCACGAACTGATCCGCGAGTCGCTGCGCCTGGCAGGCATGACGTCAGGCGTGGAAGTCACCACCATGGGCGACATCCCCTCCGCCGGATCCGGGCTGGGCTCTTCCAGCACCGTGACCGTCGGCGCGCTCCACGCCACCTATAGCTATCTAGGGCATCTGATCGACGCCGAGTGCCTGGCGCGCCAGGCGTGCGAAATCGAAATCGACATCCTGGGCAAGCCTATCGGCATCCAGGATCAATACATTGCTGCCTACGGCGGGTTGCGCTTCATGGAGTTCAAAACCGACGGCGCCGTGTGCACCGAACGGATTGACCTCACGCCTGAAATGAGGCGCCGCCTCAACGACAACACCCTGCTCTTTTACACCGGCGTCGCGCGAAGCTCGGACACCATCCTCACCGAGCAGAAGTCAAACATCGGCGACCGCAGCGCCGTGCTTTGCGAAATGAAGCAAATCGCCTACGCCGCGCGAGACGCGCTGCGCGCCGGGAATCTCGACGACATCGGCGCCCTCCTGCACGAGAGCTGGCAGCTGAAGAAACAGTTAGCCAGCCAGATCAGCAACGGGCACTTCGACGAAATGTACCACGCCGCGCGACGCGCGGGCGCCATCGGCGGCAAAATCACCGGCGCCGGCGGCGGCGGTTTTCTCTTCCTCTACTGTCCCCACTCCCGCCACGACGCCGTGCGCTCGGCGCTCAACGGGCTACAGGAGCTGCCCTTCTCCCTTGAGGCGGACGGCAGCAAAGTGATCTTCAACTACCAGCGACAATAACGCCAAAATCCCGTACAATAGCATACATGGTCAGGCAACCCGGCAGCGAGCCCTTACACGCAATCCCATGATCGTCGCCGCTCTCCTCGTTGCCAGCCTGCTACCCATCTTCTTCCTCTATCTCGTTCACACCCTGGACCTGTACGGCACTGGCTCGCCACGAACACTGGCCCTCTGCCTGCTGTGGGGCGCCGTCGCTGCGCCCGTCGCCGCGTTGCTGCATCACGCGCTGGTCAGCGACTGGCAGTGGCCCGCCGCCGCCATCTCCACTCTGTGGGTCGCGCCCCCGCTCGAAGAACTGCTCAAGGCCCTCGTCCTCCTCTATCTGCTGCGCCGCGGCGCCTTCACCTACTTCGTCGACGGCGCCATCTACGGCTTCGCCGCCGGCATCGGCTTCGCCGTCGTCGAGAACCTGTTCTACCTGGCCCTCTCGCCACAGCTCGGCCCCGGCGCCGCCGCCGCCCGCGTGCTCTCCACCAACCTGATGCACGCCAGCGCCAGCAGCATGGTGGGCATTGCCCTGGGCCTCTCCCGCTTCCGCCGCTTCTCCGGTCGCGCGCTCTTTCTGGCGACGGGCCTGGCCCTCGCCATCCTCTTCCACGCCGCTTTCAACCGCCTGGTGTTGGGCAACCGCAGCGTGCTACTGCTGGCCTACGCCATCGCCGCCGGTCTGGGTGGCCTGGCCTTCGTGGCCCTCGCCGTCCAACACGGGCTGGCTGAGCAAAGGCGCTGGATCCGGGAGAAGCTGGGCGCCGCCGACGGCGTCACCGCCGCCGAAGCAACCGCCGTCGATCACCTGGCGCACATTGACGCCATTCTGCAACCGCTTACCACCCTCTTCGGTCCGGAGAAAACGGCGCAAATCGAAGCCCTGCTCACTCTGCAGGCGCAGCTAGGCATTCAGCGCAAGACGCTGGAGCGCCTGGACGACCCCCGCCAACAAGAAGCAGCCCTGCGCCGCATCGAACAACTCCGCGTCGACATGGACGCCGCCCGCCGCGCCGTCGGCGCCTACACCATGACCTCCCTGCGCCTCCTCTTCCCCCGTCACGAACACGCCCTCTGGTCCCGGCTGGAAGCCACCCTCCAGGAACAGGCAACGAACCCCGGCGACGACCGCCCCAACCTCTTCACCCTCGCCGCCTCTCGGACACAACCTCGGGACGAAACCCCACAATAACCAGCAGACCCTCTGAGTGAATGGAGATCGTGGCGCGCCCGGCCCTGTCTGAATGGCTTAACGTCCGGCTGAAATGAGCCCGGGTAGGTTTTTCCACCCATTTCTGCTAAAGTGGAAATACGTCAGAAAAGGAATCACCCGTGCATAACACCATCGACCACCTGCGCAAAATACCCTTCGTCCAGGATCTGCCCGAGGAGATCCTGGCGCGCATCGCGCGGCACGTGCGAGCGCGGCGGCTGG
>JBMCFH010000157.1:0-7647 GCA_048620455.1 Chloroflexota bacterium
AATCTCCAATCCCTGATCTCCCGAGGACACGACATGGACACAATCAAAAACTGGATTACCACCCACCCCAACCTCTCAGCCTGGTTCGTACTGGCCCTGGGCATGGTGGCCATCCTCGTCTATGAGGCTCGCGACGTGGGCCTGGAGGCGCGGCAGTGGTTCTGGCTGATCGTCGTCACCGTTTTGGTGGCAGGCGCCTGTATCTGGATCATCAGTTGGGGCGATGATGAAGAGGAATTGGAGCAAGAAGTGGAGCAGGAAGGGTAACAAGGCCCCCCTATGTTTCAGGCTCCTTCTTCGGGCATCGCTCTGGACAGCGTTGACGCGCTTCGTTCTGAAATAGCTGATTTATTCACGCTGCTTGATACCACGCTTGACTGGCCGCAACCGGGACACGTGCGCTTCCGCGGCTACTTTATCTGCGACCCGGCCGAATGCTATGACGAGCTGCGCAGCCGTTTTGAGCGGCACGGCTTCACGCCCATGGTGCGCCCGGCCGAGCAAGGGGTGGCCCTGGTGGCTGTGCCCACCGTTTACGATCCGCCACCATCGCGAGCCATCATCAATTTGATCCTGTTCCTGGTGACCATCGGCACGACCCTCTTCGCCGGCGCGCTCAGCGAACCGCAGTTCACGGGTACCGAGTTTTGGTTGGGCTGGCCCTTCAGCGTCAGCATGTTGCTGATCCTGGGCGCCCACGAACTGGGCCACTATTTTGCCGCGCGCTACCACGACGTACCGGTGACGCTGCCCTACTTTATTCCGTTCCCCTCCATTATCGGCACCATGGGCGCCTTCATCCGCCTCAAGGCGCCGATCAAGAACCGCCGGGCGTTGTTGGATATTGGCGCCGCCGGACCTCTGGCGGGCATGGTCTTTGCCTTACCGATCCTGCTGTTGGGACTGGCTACCTCTCCCATAGGCCCGCCGCCCGATGTGGCCTACTTCCAGGAGGGCAATTCGCTGCTCTATATACTGGCCAAATTCGTGGTATACGGTGAATTTCTGCCTGCCAATGGCCTGGACGTCCAGCTCAATCAGGTGGCCTGGGCCGGCTGGGTGGGGCTCTTCGTCACCGGCCTGAACCTGATCCCGGTGGGGCAGTTGGACGGCGGGCACGTGTCGTACGTGCTGTTTGGCAAGAGCGCGCGCCGCTTCTTCTGGCCCGCCATCGGCCTCCTGGTGGCATTGGCGCTGTTCACGGGCACCACCACCTGGTGGTTGTGGGTCTTACTGCTGTTCTTCTTTGGCCGCGCCTACGCGCAACCGCTGGATGACGTCACGCCTCTCGACCCTCGCAGGCGGCTCGTTGCCATCTTCACCCTCCTTCTCTTTTTCCTCGTGTTCGTACCTTTGCCGTTGGAGGTCGTCACGCCCTGATTGACGCTGGCAATCCTTCGTTAAATTGCGTTGCTTCGGGTATAATCGCGCCCGTAACGGTGATTCCCACAGAGATGGTACCGTAAAACGATCCGACGGATCGTTCAACATTGTGGACCCGAACCTTGAGGGGGAGGTGGGTTAAAGTTCCAGAGCTATGAGCGTAACCGACGAGATTAAGAATCGGCTGGATATTGTTGACGTTGTCTCCGAGACGGTGCAGTTGCGCCGGTCGGGGCGCAACTATACCGGGTTCTGCCCCTTCCATCAGAACACGCGCACGCCGGCCTTTGTCGTCTTTCCTGAGACCCAGACCTGGCGTTGCTTCGGCGCCTGCGCCGAGGGTGGTGACCTTTTTTCCTTCGTCATGAAGCGCGAGGGTTGGGATTTCAAGGAGGCCCTGCGCGTGCTGGCGCAGCGCGCCGGCGTGCAATTGGAGGAGCTGTCGCCGGCAGCCAAAGCGCGACGCGCCGAAGAGGACCGGCTGACGACTCTGTTGCAAGCAGCCGCCGACTACTTCCACCAACTGTTGCTGCACGCGCCGCAGGCGGAGTACGCCCGCCGCTATGTGACGCAGCGCGGCCTGGAAGAAGAGACGCTGGATACTTTCCGCATCGGTTATGCTCTGGATTCCTGGGACGCCTGCCGCACCCACTTCAACGGTCAGGGCTATGGCGACGAGGATTTGATGGACGCCGGGCTGCTCACCGAGAACCCGGAAAAGGGCACGCGGTACGACCGTTTCCGTAACCGGCTTCTGTTTCCCATACGCGATGCGCAGGGCCGTGTGGTGGGCTTCGGCGCACGCACGCTGGAGAAAGACGGCATCCCCAAGTACCTCAACTCACCACAGACAGAGCTGTTCGATAAGAGCAACCTGCTTTACGGGCTGGACCTGGCCCGCCGCCACATTCGCGAAGCGCGCCAGGCGGTGATCGTCGAGGGCTATATGGACGTTTTGCAGGGCTGGCAGGCCGGCTTTCGCAACATGGTGGCGCAAATGGGCACGGCGTTGACGGAGACGCAACTGCGCCTGCTGAAGCGGTATACCAAGCGCTTCGTCATTGCCCTGGACGCCGACGCAGCCGGCGTGCAGGCCACAATGCGCAGCCTGGAGGTGGCCCGCGAGGCGCTGGATCGCGATGTGGAAGTGCGCTTTGATGCGCGCGGATTGGTGCAGCACGAGGGTCGCCTGAAGGCCGATATTCGAATTGTAACGTTACCTGAGGGCCAGGATCCCGACGATATAATACGAGAGGATGCCGCGCAATGGCCACAGTTGCTGGCCAAAGCCAAGCCGGTTGTGGCCTACGTTATCGACGTGGTGACCGAAGGTCTGGATCTGAACGACGCCAAGGCCAAGGCTGACGCGGTGCGGCAGGTGATGCCCCTGATCGGCGATGTGGCCGATCCGGTAGAGCGCGATCACTATCGCCAGAGGCTGTCGCGCGTTTTGCGAGTAGACGAGCGCGCCCTACAGCAGGTGGCGCTGGCCTCCAGCATGTCGGCCCAGTCGCGCTCTCGCGGACGACCACCGGCGCGGCCTGCGCCCCCGCCCGCCGAGAAAGAGGGCAACGGACTGAACCGCGCGGACACGGCAGTCAGCGGCGGCAAGTTGGCCACAACCATGCGCGAGTCCGATTATTTACGCCAGTGCCTGCGCCGGCCCCAGCTGATGCGCCTGGTTGACCAACGCCTGCGGGCCCAGGATCAGGCTATCGTGCGCGAGGACGATTTCGCAGCGGCGGAGGATAAGGCGCTGCTGCGCCACCTGCGTCAGGAGCTTGGCCAGAGGCCGGTTGCCACTGTGGAAGAATTGTGCGATAGTTTAGATGAGGTCTTGTTGAGCCGCGCAGAGGATTTGCTGAGTGAAACGTCTGAAAAGGATGAAATAGAGCCAGAGCGGCTGGCGGATTCTCTGGCGCGCCTGGTGCTGGATTTGCGCCTGGAGCGCATCCGGCGACTCCTGTCCGAAGTACAGCAATTGTTTCATGAGGCGAAGGAGCACGGAGGTTCTGAGCAGTTGGAGGTGTTCAAGGAACAGTTACAGACGTTGCCCTTGGCCGTGCATAGAATTGACCGCGCCAAGTGGGCTATGTCGGCGATGAGTCGCCGGCAGGCAGAAGAAGCAGGTAATGGCTGAGTGTCGGCACAACGCCGCTCTGCAAAGGGGGGGGTGTGCGGCAGGACGTTTTCCGCATACGGAAACAAGTGAACCATGGATTTTGACGAAGAAATCGTAGATTCCGAGGAGATTGATCTGGACGCGATCGACGTCGAAGCTCTGTTCAAAAGGGCCCGGCGGCAGCGCAAGATCACCGAAGCCGAAGTAGAAGCCATCTTAGCCTCTGCCGATGAAGACCAGGCCGAGGAGCTCTATCAGCGCCTGCAGAGCCTGGGGATCAGCATTGTGACTGAATCGGGGGAGACGCTTGACGATGGGAGTGAAAACGCCAACGTCCTCGTGACTGAAGAAGAAGATGACGAGGATGAGGAGGGGTATTACGATAGCGGCCTTCAGGACGATCCAGTCCATACATATCTAAAGGAGATTGGCCAGGTGCCGCTGCTGACGGCGGAGCATGAAGTATGGCTCTCCGTGCAGCTCGCTGCAGCCAACGATCTGGAGACGCTGACGGCTCAGGTTGTGGAAGAGGGCGTCGAAGAGGATGTCCAGTTCCACACCATGCTGGCCAATTACGAAGAGCTGCTGGACAATTGGGAGCGGGTAGCCACTGCCGCACAGACCATCGACGTCGATCTGCCTAACCTCTCGATGCTCATTCTGGAGGCGCAGAATTTGCGCGAGAGCTGGCGCAGTGACTCGCCCTCTTACCTGCGCCACTATCTCAACGAAGGTGACTGGAGTGGGGCCGAAGAGTGGACCGACGTAGCCGAGAGCATCTTTGCCCTCTTCGCCAATATCTACCTGCTGCCCATCGACCTCTCCAGCCAGCTTTCCGCCTATTACACGGAGCATAACGAGCCGCCCTCGCTGTCCACGTTCCGTAAGTGGATCACGGATGACGATCCGGCGCTGAAGTACAATGAATTCATGATTTATCACCTGGCCGAAGAGGCCAAAGTGAACCTGACACGCGCCAATTTGCGGCTGGTGGTTAGCATTGCCAAGAAGTATATGGGCCGCGGCATCCAGTTCCTGGATCTGGTGCAGGAGGGCAACGTGGGCCTGCTGCGCGCCGTCGAGAAGTTTGACCATACCAAAGGGTTTAAATTCAGCACCTACGCCACGTGGTGGATCCGGCAGGCTGTCAGCCGCGCCATCGCCGACCAGGCGCGCACCATCCGCATCCCCGTGCACATGTTCGAGACGATCAACAAGATCATGCGCATGCAGCGGGATATGGTGCAGAAGCTGGGACACGAACCGAGCGTGGAAGAGCTGGTGCTTGAGCTGGATTATCTGACGCCGGAAGAGGCTGCCAGCATCAAGCAGGCGCTGGAAGAAGATCGTCAGCCGGAGCCGTTCCTCAACCGCAAGTGGAAGCAGGCAGCCAGTAAAGTGCGCAACATTCTGCGCATTTCCCAGGATCCGATGTCCCTGGAGACGCCCATTGGCCATGAGGATTCCACCGAACTGGGCGATTTCATCGAAGATGAGAGCGTGGATCAGCCGGTGGACGCTGCTTCCAAGGAGCTGCTGCGCGAGCAGATCCGCCAGGTGTTGGGTTTCCTCACCGACCGCGAGCGGGAAGTGCTGGAAATGCGCTTTGGCCTCAACGACGGCAAGGATCACACGCTGGAGGAAGTGGGCAAGCGCTTTGGCGTTACTCGCGAGCGGATTCGCCAGATCGAGGCCAAGGCCCTGCGCAAATTGCGCCACCCCAGCCGCAGCAAGGCGTTGCGCGATTATCTGGGGTAGGCGGGCAGGCCACGGGCGACGGACCGCTGACGGCAGATCCTTCTTCGCTCAAGATGGCACAACCTGGAGACTCTTTCCCAGCTGCCTGGTCGGCTGCTTAACAAGCGCCACTGACGTATACTGGAGAGCGTCGCGCTCCGCCGTCTACCGTCTCCATCCCACCCCCACCTATTTATCATAAATTCGTCATAAATATCACGAAAACGACCGCTTCCTGTTGCGACGGCACTTGATTGTGATAAAATGTACATACTCGAAGTACAGCCCTGGTACAATTGGTAAAGCTACGCTGAAAACATGAACGACTATCTCAACCCCTATATACCTATCGCTGTCCTGGCAGGCATTGCGTTGTTTTTTGCCGTTTTGCTGCCTGTGCTCTCGCTGAGCCTGGGCCCCAAGCGACCCACGGCGCGCAAGGCGACGCCATACGAATCGGGTATGGCGCCCATTGGCCAGGCGCAGCGACGGCTTCCCGTCAAATTCTATCTGGTCGCCGTCTTGTTCATCCTTTTTGACATTGAAATCATTTTTCTCCTTCCATGGGCAGTTACGTTCAGGGCGCTGGGGCTCTTTGGCCTCATCGAAGTCCTGGTTTTCATGGCCATCCTGGTGGTTGGCTACGTCTGGATCTGGAAGAAAGGTGCACTCGAATGGGAGTAGAACAGAAGCTTGGTGAAATGGGCGTGGTAACCACACGCCTTGAGGATCTGGTTAATTGGGGCCGCACCAATGCGATGTGGCCCATGTTATTTGGACTTGCCTGTTGCGCCATCGAGATGATGTCCACACAGGCGGCGCATTACGACCTGTCGCGCTTTGGCATGGAGTTGAACCGCCCCTCACCGCGCCAGTCGGACCTGATGATCGTCGCCGGTCGTGTTTCGCGTAAGATGGGTCCGGTGGTGCGGCGTCTCTACGATCAGATGCCCGAACCGAAGTGGGTCATCGCCATGGGCGACTGTGCGTCCTGTGGTGGCGTATTCAACAACTACGCCATTGTGCAGGGCGTGGACGAAATTGTTCCGGTTGACGTTTATGTAGCCGGCTGCCCGCCCCGTCCTGAGGCGTTGATTGACGGCATCATGACCCTGCACGAGCGCGTGCGCGGCGAAGGATTGAAGGACTGGTCCTGATGGAACATTGGCCCGAGCAACACCAATTGGTCACCGAGAAGGTGGAAGCCGCATTCCCCGACGCTGTGCAGGAAGTGCTGGACTTCCGCGGCGAGCGCACGCTGGTCGTCGACGCCGAGCAACTGCGCGAGATCTGCCAGCTTTTACGCGACGACGAGGATCTACGCTTCAATTTGTTAGAGGACATCGTCGCCGACGACATGTTGCCCGACTTCCCCCGCTTTGCGGTCAACTACCACCTCTACTCGCTACCCAACAACCACCGCATTCGCCTGCGGGCCTGGATAGAGGATCCTGACGAGGGGCCGCAAACGATGGCCTCCGTCTGGCCCATCGCCACCTGGCTGGAAACAGAGGTGTGGGATCTGATGGGCATCCGCTTCCAGGGTAACGACAGGCTGCGCCGGCTTTTTCTGCCAGAAGATTGGCAGGGTCACCCCCTGCGCAAGGATTACCCGCTGGGCTATGAAGAAGTCCAGTTCTCCTTCAACTGGCGGGCGATTGACGAGAAAAAGCCGTATGCAAAGGATTAGAGATCGGAGATTGGTTGATTGGTGATTGGTGATTGGTAATTGGAGATTGGAGATTAGTTGACTGGCGAATAAAGTCATCAAATCTCCAATCTCCAATCTCTAACCCCAATCTCCCTTCAGGAGAATACTATGTCATTTGGCGTACACTCCCCTCGCAGCGGCTCAGCAACGGGCGGCAGCGACACCATGGAGGAAATGACGGTCGAGGAACTTCGGGCCAAGTATGGCTCGAAGATGGAGATCGAGTCGGAAGATAACATGCTGCTGAGCATGGGGCCGCAGCATCCCAGCACGCACGGCGTGTTGCGCCTCCTGCTGGAACTGGACGGCGAAACAGTCGTCAATCTGGCCCCGGACATTGGCTTCCTGCATACCGGTATTGAAAAGAATATGGAGGCCAAGACCTTCACCAAGGCGCTGGTGATGACCGACCGCATGGATTATCTGGCGCCGATGTCCAATAACCTTGTGTACCTGTTGGCCCTGGAAAAACTGTTGGGCCTGGAGGTGCCGCCTCGTGGGCAGGCCATTCGTGTGATCCTCGCAGAGTTGACGCGTATCGCCAGCCACCTGGTCTGGCTGGGCACGCACGCCCTGGACCTGGCGGCGATGTCCGTCTTCCTCTACTGTTTCCGCGAGCGCGAATATCTGCTGGATGTCTTCGAGATGTGCTCCGGGCAGCGCATGATGACCAGCTACTTCCGGCCCGGCGGCG
>JBMCFH010000158.1:0-7612 GCA_048620455.1 Chloroflexota bacterium
CGGCCCTGCCGTTGGGAGCGCGCCTGGAAATCGAAGTGGTGGCGCTGCGCGACGACGGCTAAGTACGCTTACAGGAACTCATCGGGAATGAATCCACGGTGAAGCGTACTTACTAGGCAGTTGCACAGCAGCTGTTGCCTGCTGAAGCCTAATGAAATTGTGCAACTGCACTTAGGCGCAGCGCGGCGGGGAGCGACGCCGCTCAGTCAGAAGGACCCTGAAACAGGTACCCAACCCCCGACCGGGTCACGATGTAATCCCACTCACCCTGCTCCCCTTTCAGCTTCTGCCGCAGGCGATAGACGGCGACGTAGAGCCGGTCCTCGCTGGCGTCCTCTCCGGGCCAGATGCGCTGCAACAGGCGCTCGGTGGGGATGGTACGCCCGCGATTCGAGACCAGAATATCAAGTAGACGCGATTCGGTGGGGGTCAGGGAGACAATTTCGTCGTCGACGATGGCTTCCTGTGCGGTGAAGTTGATTTGCAGGTGATCGTCGACAACCACCAGGGGGTCGGAGCGATAGTTGAAACTTTCGACCCGGCGCAGCACGCGGTGCACGCGGGCCACCAGTTCGTTTACGTGAAATGGCTTCACAATGTAGTCGTCGGCGTAACGCTCCAGCCCCTCCACGACCATACCCTCCTTGTCCACGGCTGTAAGAAAAATAACGGGCAGGTCGCTTGACTCGCGAATCTCGCGGGCAAAATCGAAGCCGGTCATGCCCGGCATATTCACATCAACCAACGCCAGGTGCGGCACACCGCGTCGCTTAATCAGTGTGAGCGCCTCTGACGCCGACGTTGCGGTCAGCACTTCAAATCCGGCCTGTTCCAGAATCATCTCCAGCAGCGCCAGCATGTTTTCGTTGTCGTCCACCGCCAGAATTTGTTGAAGTTCCATGTTGGTACCCATGAATTTCGTCGTTGTTGCCATCGTCACCTTCGTGCGAGCCGGCTGTCCGGTAAACCGGCGCTCGGCGCTAGCGCTTGCGATTCCTTTTCAACCGCGCTCGTCGAACCCCTGCTGCAGGCGCTCCACAAACTCACTCAAAATCATCGCCGTCGCACCCCATACCTTGTGTGGCCCAATCCGGAAAAAAGGCACCTGTATGGGATCGCCGTAATGCTCCCAGGTCTCCTCCTCACGTACCTCGCTACGCAACAGGTCGCGCAGAGGGGTCTCGATGATCTCGGCTACTTCGCCGGGCTGCGGCACAAACCCCGGCGTCTGCCGGTGCCAGCCGACAAAGGGATGAACCTCGAAGTCAGATGGCGCGATGTATAGTGGCGTTAACCCACCCAGAATGGTAATCGGGTCTGTGCGGACGCCTACCTCCTCGTAGGCTTCCCGTAAGGCCGTCTGCTGCAGCGTCTCCGCTCCCTCACGCCGGCCTCCCGGCAGTGACACCTGACCCGCGTGAAACGGCAAATCATCGTGGCGGCGCGTCAGGACCAGATGAATCTGATCCGATTTATTGTACAGGAGCAGCAAGACTGCGCCCTGTCGTGGCTGCCCGGCTCGCTGTGGCGGGCGGCTGTCCGCCCGGGGCAGCGGCTTCATCTTCGATTGTGCGCTTCGGCCGTCGAATTCACTGATGCGCAACGCTTCTTCGATGGCCCTTACTGACAGGGGTAAATCGATAATCACCTCAACTGATCACCGTCGTCTTCACGCGTCTCACGGCAAGGTTGGAAGCGGTAGCCTATGCCGCGTTCCGAGACGACGTACTGATGCTGGTCGCCAACTTCCTTCAGTTTCGCGCGCAGGCGATGCACAAATACGTGCAAACGATCCTCGTACGTGAGTTCCCGCGGCCACATGCGACGCAGGATAAAATCGGTATTCACCGTCTCGCCGGTGTTGCGCATCAGGATATAAAGCAGTCGCGCCTCAGTCGGGGTCAGGGAATAGTTGCCGTCTTCCGTGATCAGCCGACGCGCCGGAAAATCGACGCTCAGATGCTCGTCGACGGTCACCGGGCAAGTCGGCGCAAACGGGAACTTGCCAACCCGTTCCAGCACGCGGCGCACGCGCGCCACCAGTTCTCCCGGTGCAAACGGCTTCAGCATGTAATCTTCGGCAACCTCCTGGATTGCCTTAACGACCGTTTGAACCTCATCCACCGCCGTCAACATAATAACAGGAACATCGGAAAACTCATAGAGTCGTCCTGCGAATTCGATCCCGTTCATGCCCGGGGGCATGTTGATGTCGACGATGGCCAGGTGCGGCAAGCCGGTTGCGCTCACCAGCTTCAGCGCCTGCTCACCCGATATTGCGGTCCGTACCTCAAAATCAGCTTTCTGCAACGTCTGTCGCACAATCTGCAGCGTCTCCGGGCTGTCGTCTACGACGAGGATACAGGGTGCTCGACCATTCCCGTGATTCATGATGATGTCTGTGCCTGTGTCAATGATGCTTTGATGTCACCGCTACCACATTCTACCACATCCGCTACACTAGTGTGATATGACAATTGTCCGCGTTGTCGTTCTCTGGTGCCTGGGCATCTGGATAGCCACCACGACGACCTGGCCTTCTTCCGTCTGGTGGGCCGGAACGGCTGCCGGCGCGCTGGCAGCTGTTGTGCTCTGGAGACGTCGTAGCGCCCGCCTGACAGCCGTCTGCCTGTTGGCCTTCTTTGCCGGCGGAGCACGAACCACAGAACTACCCACATCTCCCTCACCCGCATCAAACGTCGTATCGATTACGTCTTACGGTAGCGACCAGGATGTGACGCTCGTGGGCCAGGTCATATCTCCACCCAGGATCTATGATCGTCGCACCGATCTCGTCGTGGCGGTTGATAGCGTTCAGCCGCCTGGTCAGCCGGCACAACCGGCGCAGGACCTTGTGCTGGTGCAGACACATCGCTTTCAGACCATTGCTTACGGCGCGCGGCTGGAAATGACCGGCCGGCTCGAGGAACCACCCACGTTATCCGACTTCGATTACCGGGCTTACCTGGCGCGTCGCGACATCCACCGCCTGATCCGATATCCGCACCTTGAGATAGTGGCCCAAGAACCCGCAAACCCATTCTACCACACTCTTTACCAGGCGAAAGAGTCGGCGCAGAAGACGATTCACCGGCTCCTGCCTGACCCCCAGGCCTCGTTGCTCAGCGGCATCCTGCTGGGCGACGACAGCGGCATCCCGCCCGCTCTGCAGGAGGCGTTCCAACGCACGGGCATGAGCCACATCATCGCCATCTCCGGCTTCAACATCGCCCTACTCGCCGGCGCGCTTTTGCGCGGCAGCCGCCCGCTGTTAGGCCACCGGCGCTCCGCCTGGCTGGCGCTGGCGGGCGTTGCAGCCTATTCGCTGCTGGTGGGCGCCGACGCCTCTGTGGTGCGCGCCGCGATTATGGGCGCGCTCTACATCGTCGCCTCCCGCTTCCTGGGACGACCCACCTTCGCCCCCGCCGCCCTCGCCGTCGCCGCGCTGGGCATGTCGCTGGTCAATCCTCTGGTCCTCTGGGATGCCGGGTTCCAGCTCAGCTTTGCCGCCACCCTGGGCCTCATGCTCTACGCCGAGCCGCTCAGCCGCTGGACCCGCGCCCGGCTGGAGCGCTGGATGCAGCATGAGATCGTCGGACGGCTGATGCCGCTCCTCAGCGAGACGGTGCTGGTGACCCTGGCGGCGCAAATCACCACCCTGCCCCTGCTGGCCTATCACTTCGGCGAAGTTTCGCTGGCCAGTCTGCCGGCCAACGTGCTCATCCTGCCCGCGCAACCGGGCGTCATGCTGTGGGGCGCCCTGGCTACCATCGGCGGTCTGCTGGCGCTGCCCCTGGGCCAGATTCTGGCCTGGCCCGCCTGGCTCTTTCTGACCTACACCATCGAACTGGTCGAGATACTGGCCCGCCTGCCCTTTGCCGTCGCGCCGGCCTCGCCCGGTCTGCCGGCGCTGGTTGCCCTCTACGCCCTGCTCTTCGGCGCGACCTGGTTGTTGCGCCGCCCGCAGGCGCAACGGCAGCGGCTGTGGAGCACCGTGCAGGCGCGGGCGCCGCAGGGCGCGCTGGGGCTCAGCCTCCTGGTGCTCATCCTGGCCTGGCAATGGCGCCAGACACAGCCCGATGGCCGCCTGCACGTGGTCTTTTTGGACGTGGGACAGGGCGACGCCGTCTTCATCCAGACGCCGCAAGGCCGGCAGTTCCTGGTGGACGGTGGGCTCTACCCCTCCGTCTTGAACGCAGAGCTGGGCCGCCAGATGCCGTTCTGGGACCGCCACCTGGACGCGGTCGTGGCCACGCACCCCGACGACGACCACGTGGCAGGGCTGCCCGGCGTCCTTGACCGCTACGAGGTGGACCTGCTGCTGACCAACGGCGCTCCCTCCGGCAGCACCCGCGCTTACGAAACCCTGCTGCAGAACGCGGAGGCCCGGGGCGTGGCGGTGCGCAGGCCGCAACCGGGGGAACAGTGGCAGACGAGCGACGGCGTGATGCTGACCTTCCTGCATCCGGGCCCTGTGCCGCTGGACAACGACAATGACAATTCCGTGGCCATGCACCTGAGTTACGGTCGCTTCAGCCTGCTGCTGACGGGCGATGCGCAGGAAGCGGGCGAGCGGGCCATGCTGCGGCAGGAGTATGATTTACAGGCGATGGTGTTCAAGGCCGGGCACCACGGCGCGCGCACGTCGAGCAACGATTTTTTCCTGGAGGCGGTGCAGCCGCAATTTGTGATCATTTCCGCCGGCGCGGACAACGATTTTGGTCACCCGCACGAGGAGGTGCTGCAGCGGGCAGCAGACGTGGGCGCCGCGGTGTTGCGCACGGACCAGTTGGGCACGATTGAGGTGATTACGGATGGGGAGCGGGTGTGGTGGGAGGCGGCGCGGCGCTAGTGGCCAAGCGCCTGGAAAACGCCCAGGCAAAAACGAGTGAGCAGAGCTTCTCCACTCTGCTCACTCTTGAACTTCTCGTTGCACTCAGATTACCGCACAGAAGGACGCGTCGTGAGCATGGTTACGCTGTCATGCCCCTCGACCGCCTGTCCTGCGTAGGTTAACCCGGTAAGGGTGGCTTCGGTCGAGCTACAGCTGAGGGTAGTATCTTTGAGACGGAAGTGGAATACGAGGTCAAGATCGCCATCATGGTCCACATCTTCCTCATGTCGCGTCAGTTCGCCAGTTTTCCTGTCTTTGTGAATTTCACTGGCTCCTTCGAACAACACCGAGGTGTGGTCGACAGTCAGAGCATCGAAATCGGCAGTGGTCAGGATAGCAACGGGGATGATCGTTCGAGGTGCGTTGCAGTTGATGGTGTTCGGATCGCTGCCCGGCTTGATGTCAATCGAGATTTCTCTAACGAGAGGCGGGCTCTGCAGATAAACGTTCGCCCCGAACGCGCCATCGCCGCCGTCAGGAATCGGGTAGGGATGGCTGATGCCATCGCCGTTGTCGTCATATTGTGGGACTTCATCATAGTAATCATTGGCGGCGGCGTAGTTGAACGCTTCCATCATGGAGATGTATCCGTTTCCGTCGGCGTCGGCATTCACAGGTTGTCCATAGCGTGTCCAACCGTGGAAAGCTGCGGTAAACAGGTCTGTGAACAGATTGCCCCAGGATACTGTCTCTTCTTCTGTGGCTGTGGAGATGACGCGGTTGGGAGCGCTCAGGTCATCGACAAAGCCCCCACTAAAGCAGGGCAGCATGAAGAAGGAAATGGCTCGAGCGCTAACGCGATCTACCATGCCGGCAAACTGGTCGTCCGTAATATCGCCGGTAGGTAGTACGAACTTTTCGTCGATGCTGACCCAATCGTCCATATCGCCATCATCATTGATGTCCAGGCCGTCGAACAACCCCTGATTATCCAGATCGGTGCCGTCTACTTCGAGATTATTGACATCAGGATTGAAGTCGATATCGAGGTGGTTGTCGAAATGAGCGTCAAAGAGGCGGTACGATCCAATCGGAACCTGAGTGTTCAGTTGATTGTAATTATCCGTGTACGTATCCAGGGTTCCCCAATCGTCCTCGTCGAATGCGCCTGTCGCAGGATTGTAGGGCGAGATCCCATCTCCATCGTAGTCATACACTTCGCCCTGATCGACTTCAATTCTGCCGTCCCTGTCACTGTCTCCCATCAGGTAATCGATCAGCTCTTCGATGAAGATATCTTGGTCACTTCGAGTGCCGTGTGCTTCGAAGAACAGGTCTGCGAAGCGGCTGACATACTTATGCCGGTAATAGGTTTGAATGGAGGAATAGTATACCACCTGGTATACATCCATACCGTGATTGGCGATGTAATGTCCTCCGGTATGCAGCGCGCGCAGTTTGAAGTCGCGCTCCAGATAGTCCTGTTCATCTCCAGGATCAACTGAAGCGTGACCGGCCAGATAGCCATAGGTACTAAGATCTTTGGGCCCGATGTAGCCTTTACCATGGTCTGTTACCCATACAAACAGCTCATCGTCGCCATCAATCACTGCGGCCAATTCGTTGAAGGTAACACTCAGGTCCGCAGTCGAGGCCGGGCGATCGATCATGTTGTACGGGTTATTGCCCCAGGGATCGGCGCCTTCATGGTTGAGGAGGTAAATATCCGCCGGCGAGAACCCGTAGTCTTCCGTCAGCGTCGCATACATGAAGGTGACGTCGTCCCAGAAACGAGTTTCGTAGCCACCGTTCAACATGATCGCATAACGGTTCACGACACCGTCTGCTGCCATCGCAGCAACCTGTCGTTGCGCCACAGGCGCTACTTCGGTGAAGATCTGCTCGCGTGTGTCCGCCGTCACGGTTACCACAGTCGTGTCCCGCGCTTTGTTCCCCAGCAGATCGGTGACGGTCAGGGTTGCAGTATAGACGCCGGGATTTTGGTACGCATGGGTGGCATATGCAGTGATCTCGGACTCGAAGTCAATACCCCCGTCTCCGTCGAAATCCCAGGCATAGCGTGCGATCTCCATGTCAGGAGAAGAACCCTGCCCATAGAACCAGGCCTCGATGCCGGCGCCAACCGTGAAATCCGGTCCGGCATTGGCAGCCGGTGGAAAGCCTACGTCCTGCTCCCCATCTGGCATTGTGGATGCAATCGATGTCTGGTGGGTCCCCTGGGCAGTAACAACCGGTAACTGGTCGGAGAACTGGATTGATGTGAGCAGCAGCAAGCTGAGTAGCAGGAGAAACTTAGAGAAAGTTTTGCCGTTCATCTTTTCACACTCCGCGCTAACTGAATAAGGCCGCGCATGATAGCTTTGTCTCGCTAACAAAACCGGAGGAGTATGAAATTGCCAACCGGACCGAGCGATCCTCTCAAGGTTGCTGATTAATGCCTGATGCTCACCTTCGGAATGGCTCCCGTGTGCTGCCTTGGTCAGGCGATGAGGAAGATACGTGTGGTTCATCTCCAAGTCTATACCAGAATGGGGCTCACTGTCTATTATGGAGAATGTCACCATTACTATATGACATGAATTTGACCATTATAGATGGTGTGTATAAGGTCCTGTAGACCATATCGTTAGGCCATTTGCCGGTAGAGCGAAGCGCATAATATGAGAGAGAAAGTGATGATCCGCCACTGCCACGACGACGATTTCGAACCCATCTACGACATCATCAACGACGCTGCCCGCGCCTACAAAGGGGTTA
>JBMCFH010000159.1:0-7588 GCA_048620455.1 Chloroflexota bacterium
ATCTACGAACTGAGCGCCTCCGGACGAGCCGGCGTTTCCATGCCACCGCCCGCCGTGCCCGCGGCCCCCTTGCCACAGGAACGGTTGCGAGAAGATCTCAACCTCCCCGAGGTCAGCGAAGGGGATGTGGTGCGCCATTACACGCGCCTCTCGCGGCAGAACTTCGGCGTGGACACGACCATGTATCCCCTTGGCTCCTGCACCATGAAGTACAACCCGCGCCTGAACGAAGCCATGGCCCACCTCCCCGGCTTTCTGGCAGCGCACCCTCTACAGGACGAGCGCACCGTTCAGGGCAGCCTGCAACTGATGTTCGAGCTGCAACAGTGGCTCAGCGAGCTGAACGGCTTTGCAGAAACCACACTGCAGCCGGCAGCAGGCGCGCATGGCGAGTTCACGGGCATTCTGATGGCCCGCGCTTACCATCAGAGCCGCGGCGACAGCGGGCGCGACACCATTCTCCTTCCCGATTCGGCCCACGGCACCAACCCGGCAACCAGCAGCATGGCCGGCTTCCGCGTCGTTGAACTGCCCACCGACGAGCGTGGCAATGTGGAAATGGCCGCGCTCAAAGACAACCTCGGCCCGCACGTGGCGGCGATGATGATCACCATTCCCAACACGTTGGGGCTCTTTGAGGAGCAGATCCTGGAAGTGACGCGCCTGGTCCACGAGGCCGGGGGCCTGATGTACGCCGACGGCGCCAACATGAACGCCCTCATGGGCATCGTGCGCCTGGCCGATCTCGGTTTCGACGTCATGCACTACAACCTGCACAAGACCTTTTCCACCCCGCACGGCGGCGGCGGACCCGGCGCGGGCCCCGTGGCGGCAAACGAAAAACTGGCCCCGTTCCTGCCCGGACCGCTTGTGACGCTAGATGCGCCACGTTCCACGGAGGAAACGCCCGTCTACACTTTCACCATGCCGCCCCAGAGCATAGGCCGCCTCAAAGCATTCCACGGAAACTTCGGCATCCTCGTGCGAGCCTACGCCTATCTGCGCAACCACGGCCCGCAAGAGCTACGAGCCGTGTCCGAGAACGCCGTGCTCAACGCCAACTACCTACGCGTGCGCGTCGGCGAGCATTATCAGGTACCCTACGATCGCATCTGTATGCACGAGTTTGTGGCCGAGGGGCAACTGGCCGAAGAAGATCTGCGCGCCCTGGACATCTCCAAACGCCTCATCGACTACGGCTTCCACCCACCCTCCAACTACTTCCCGTTGGGCACGCCGCACACCAGCCTCAAGGTGCACGAGGCGCTGATGGTGGAACCAACCGAGACAGAATCGCTGCAGACACTGGATCGCTACGTCGAGGCTCTGGCGGCCATTCGCCGCGAAGCGCGCGAACAGCCACAGCTGTTGCACGATGCGCCGCACACGGCCCCGGTCGCGCGCGTGGACGAAGTCTATGCCGCCAAAAACCTGGTGCTCTGCCGCACTGCGCCGGAGCCTGACCAGACCGCTGAGGGAACATCGAACGGCCAATCGCGCCAGGCGACGCCATCTTGATTAACAAAGATCACACCGATTTAGTGACATTTGTCGCTGATACGATCAACATCATGGGATAAAATTCAACTGTGGTTGAACTAATCAAGAAAAATAAGGAGACATCAATGTTACAGATCAAAGTACTGGGTCCCGGTTGCGCAAACTGCGAAAAGCTCGAAGCGGTGGCCAAAAAGGCCGTCGCTACGTCCGGCGTAGACGCCACCATCGAAAAGATCACCGACTACGGGCAAATCATGAGCTATAACGTCCTGGCCACGCCGGGCCTGGTAATTAACGAACAACTGGTCTCGGCCGGGCGCATTCCCAGCGAGGCCGAAGTGACGACCTGGATGACCAACGCGCTGGAAGCAACCTGATTGCTGTTGGCAAGCCCTTTCCCACAGCGCCTCGCATCTGGAGAAGGTGCATATTATTTGAGTGAAAACGATGACGACTGATTACGTAGCTACACACGAAAAACTGGAAGAACGGCTGGCCCAACTGGGGGGCGAAATCCCGCTCCCCTATGGTGGATTTGCCCGCCTGCACCGCAAAGCATTAGCCGACGGCGTACTCAGCGCAAAAGTAAAGGAATTAATGGCTCTGGCTGTGAGTATCGCCGTTGGCTGTGATGGCTGCATCGCCTACCATACACACGACGCCGTCGCCGCCGGCGCCAACCGCGAGGAATTGCTGGAGACGGTTGGCGTGGGCCTGTTCATGGGCGGCGGCCCCGGTTCCATCTATGCTGCCCATGCCCTTGAGGCTATCGAGCAGTTTCTGGAACAAGCACAAGAGGCGCAGACTCAATAGGGTCGCCCGGCGGCGCGCAGCAGCGCGAATGCTTGCTCGCACGTCTGGACCCGCAACAACGTCACTGCCGATTGACGAGCAGAAGCCATCTTTTCATAATTCAGTGGTGAGAAAGAGCGTAGAGGACGGATCGGATGAAGATGAACGAGAGAATTCCACAGGATGACACAACTCTGGACGAGGTCGCCGCGGTGCTCAAGGCGCTGGGCGAGCCGAACCGCCTACGCATCCTGGACGAGCTGATGAAGGGAGACACCTGCAACGCCGAGCTGAACGAAGCGCTGGGCCTGTCCCCTAATCTGCTTTCCCACCACTTGCGCGTGCTCAGCGAAGCCGGCCTCGTCACCTCCCGGCGCGATCGCATCGACGGGCGCTGGATCTACTATACGGTCGACGCCGACGCCGTGGCCCGCTGGCAATCGTGGTTTAACACGCTCCTCGATCCCGCGCGTATCCGGGAACGCCCCGTGTGCGGGCCCGAAGGTCAGTTTGTTGATCCAGAGCAGATCGCCGTCAGCCAAACTCAAGAGACGATCTAGATAACCCACCGCTTCCATGAGTCTGGCAGAAAGATACCAGCCGGTCATCATTCTAATGGCTGTGGCAGTCGGTCTACTGCTGGGTCAGAGCCAGGTCATCGCCGCCCGCGCCGGTCGCTTCATTCTACCTTTCCTCCTGCTGATGCTTCTCGGCGTCTTCATCCAGCTCCCTCTGCGCCAGGTCACCGGCGCCCTCAAGCACCGGCGCGTCGCGGGCCTCAGCCTGCTAATAAACTTCGTCTGGAACCCCCTCTTTGCCTGGCTGTTGGGCTGGCTCTTTCTGCGGCAGCAACCTGCCCTGTGGCTGGGCCTTATTATGCTCATGGTCACCCCCTGTACCGACTGGTACCTGGTATTCACCAGCATCGCTCGTGGTAACGTTGCTCTGGCTACCGCCCTATTACCGTGGAACCTGTTGCTGCAGCTGATTCTGCTGCCAGTCTATCTCCTGGTTTTGGGCGGCACGCTTGTTCCCCTGGAGTGGCAGGTCGTTGTCGAAAGCGTACTCGTTGTGTTATTGCTCCCCCTTGTTGCCGCAATCCTCTTGCGGCGCCTCGTTACCGTCAGGCGAGGATCTCAATGGCTGCAGCAGCAACTACTGCCCGCCATACAACCATGGCAGATCGTATTCCTTGCTCTTGCCATTGTCGCCATGTTCGCCTCAGAAGGCGCAGCGCTACTCGAACGACCCCTCGTCTTCCTTGCGCTATTGCCGCCGGTGCTGCTTTTTTTCATAGTCAATTTTGGCCTTGTCTTCCTGCTTGCCCGACGTTTGAAATTCGGTTATGAAAACTATGCGACTCTATGCTGTACCACGCTCGCCCGCAACTCACCCATAGCTCTCGCCATTGCCCTGGTCGCTTTTCCCGAACGTCCGCAAATTGCCCTGGCCCTGGTCATCGGCCCGCTCATCGAGTTGCCGGTGCTGAGCATTGCTTCCCAGCTATTGTTGCTTATTAGTCACAGCGGACATCTACCCCCGGAACAGGTCTGAAAGTCACCAATCACACATTTGCTATTGACGATTCCACAAGGCAGGATATACTTCAAAAAGATTTGAACTAGTTTGAGAGAAGGGATATGAACATTTCGCCGCCACCCGCAAATTTAATCAAACTGGCCCAGCGCCTGAAGCTTTTGTCCAATCCCAAACGGCTGCAGCTCATCCACCTGCTCATGGAAGGCGTACAGTGCAATTGCGAGCTGGGCGACGCGCTGGATATGGCCCCGAACCTCATCTCGCATCACCTGGGCCTGCTGCGCGACGCCGGGCTGGTAAACGTGGAGCGCGACGCGGTGGATGCGCGCTGGTTGTATTACTCCCTGAATGAGGAGGCGCTGGCCGAACTGAACACGGCCTACGGTCACTTTTTCGACCCCGAACGCATCAAGCCACGGCGTCCCACGTGTGGACCACAGAGTAATATCGTTTCTATCGACAATGTCGCGCTGGAAGCGGACTGAGTTTTTTTGAAAAAAATACTTCTAAGGAGTTTGAACTATTATGAGTGACACGATTTCTATGATGGGTCTGCCAGAGACCACGACCGAAGAGACGGTTGACGTGGCCCTGTTCGACCCGCCCATGTGCTGTCCGACGGGGCTGTGCGGCCCTTCGCTAGATCAGACGCTTCTGAACGTCAATGAGATGATTATGTCGTTGCAGGCGGAAGGTATGCGTGGCGTTGGATGATCTGGGGCTGGAGGCCGCCTTGCAGC
Source organism: Chloroflexota bacterium (assembly GCA_048620455.1). GTDB lineage: Bacteria > Chloroflexota > Anaerolineae > Promineifilales > Promineifilaceae > JAAYYY01. Next base: position 4,572 of record JBMCFH010000159.1, read on the forward strand.
GTTACGTGCAAGATTGGCGCGAGCGGAATGGAATCGAAGCCGATCTCGTAGTAGTGGGAATAGGCGAACAACGGCTACCGGCGCCTGTCGAAACAGCCCTCTATCGCATCATCCAGGAGGGGCTGACCAACGTAGCGCGCCACGCCCAGGCGCAAACCGTGAGCATTCTTCTGGAGCGGCGCAATGACCGCGTGCGGGCCATCATCGAGGACGATGGCGTGGGGTTCGACCCCACACAGGCCGCGGGAGCAGATCGGTTGGGCCTCTACGGTATGCAAGAACGGGCGGAGCTTCTCGGGGGCGCGCTCACCATCGAGTCAGCGCCGGGACAGGGAACGAGCGTTTTTGCGGAGGTAGTAATCACGTGAACAACGGCAGGGAGGCAAACATGATCCGCGTGCTTTTGGCCGACGACCATGCCGTACTGCGCAGTGGGCTAAAGATGATGCTCGACGCGCGCCGCGATATGTCCGTCGTAGGCGAGGCCGGCGATGGCGTCGATGTGTTGCCCCTGGCCCAGGAAACAGACCCTGATGTTATCTTGCTAGACCTGACCATGCCCCGGCTTGGCGGGTTGGAGGCGCTGCCCCTGCTGCGCGAGCAAACGCCGGATGCCCGCGTCCTCATACTCACCATGCACGACGACCAGAGTTACCTGCGCCAGGCGCTGCGCATGGGCGCCGCCGGCTACGTCCTCAAGAAAGCGGCCGACGTGGAACTGATCGCCGCCATTCAGGCCGTGATGCGCGGTGATGTCTATGTGCACCCCACCATGACCCGCTCCCTGCTGCAGGACATCGTCCCTGACGACGGAGGCAGCGAGGAAGAAGACCTGTGGCGCACGCTCAGCGAGCGCGAGCAGGAAGTGCTGCGCCTTGTCGCCCTGGGATACACCAACCAGGAAATTGCCGACCGCCTGGTCTTATCCGTGAAGACCGTCGAAACGTACCGCGCCCGCGGTATGGAAAAACTGGCCCTGCGCAGCCGCGCCGCCCTGGTGCGCTTTACCCTCGCGCGCGGCTTGCTGGACTGAGACGACCCCCGGTCCACGTCCTGCCTGGCCAACAAGCAGCCGGCGTTCCTGACCGCTCCCTGTCACCCGGGAGCACTAAAGATTTGTGAGTTGCTGTGGCCGGTGTCCCCACCGAGCCACCATGCGGGCTACGGTCAGGAGACCGGCCCGATCACAACATTTTCGCACTCCCCTGTCACCCGATCCCCTTGCCTCCACTCCCCTTTTCGTCTATTATATCAATATAGTTTGATATAATGACGGGAGAAAGTTTCTATGGCCATTTCCATAGCTCAGCCGCCAGCCTTTCTCAAATTGCTGGGACACGATGTGCGCTGGCGACTGCTCAAGGCGCTGGCCAACGGCGACCACCGCGTCCAGGAACTGGTCACGCTCCTGGGCCGCCCCCAAAACCTCGTATCCTACCATCTGAGCCGCCTGCGCCAGGCAGGACTGGTGCACGAACGGCGCAGCAGCCACGACGCCCGCGACATTTACTACAGCCTGGACCTGGAGCGGTTGCAGGCGCTATACGGAGCCAGCGGCGAGGCCCTGCACCCCGCGTTGTGTCGCTCGCCCAGCGCCGTACACGGCGACAATAAGGGCGGCGCGTCTCCCCTGCGCGTGCTGTTCCTCTGCACGCACAACAGCGCGCGCAGCCAGATGGCCGAAGGCATCCTACGCCATCTGGGCGGCGACCGCGTCCAGGCCTTCAGCGCCGGCAGCGAGCCAGGCCGCGTACACCCGCTGGCCGTACGGGCCCTGGCCCAGATGAACATCGACATCAGCGGACAGCGGGCCAAACACATGGCGTCCTTTGCCGGCCAACCCTTTGACTACATCATCACCGTGTGCGACCGGGTGCGCGAGGCCTGCCCCGTCTTCCCCCACGATCCGCACGAAATCCATTGGAGCTTCGCCGATCCCGCTGCCGTCGAAGGCCCCGAAGAGGCCCGCTTCCGCGCCTTCCAGATCACGGCGCGAGAACTAAGGACGCGCATCAACTATCTGTTACTGACCATGAAACAAAAAGGATAAAACAATGGAACGCATCGTCGTATTTGGCGACATTCACGGTAATCTACCGGCGCTGGAGGCCGTATTTGAGGACATGGCGCGGCGAGGCTTCGAAAAGAACCGTTACTGCCTGGGGGACCTGGTAGGATATGGCACCTTTCCCAACGAGGTGATCGATCACATCCGCCAGCGCCGCATCCCCACCATCATGGGCAATTACGACCAGGGCGTGGGCAACAGCAGCGATGACTGCGGCTGCGCCTATCGCACAGAAGAAGCGCGCGCCCTGGGCAAGCGCTCTATCGCCTGGAGCAATGCACTCACCAGCGATGAAAACAAGGCTTATTTGCGCCAACTCGCGCGCGACATTCCGCTGCAGCTAGGCGGATTGCACGTCCTGCTGGCGCATGGCAGCCCACGGCGCATCAATGAATATCTCTATGAAGATCGGCCGGATAGCAGCCTGGAACGAATCATGGACCAGGCGCAGGTAGACGTGCTGGTGGTGGGCCACACCCACAAACCTTATCATCGCGTTCTGCCCAGCGGTCGCCACGTGATCAACGCGGGCAGTGTCGGTAAACCGAAGGACGGTGATCCGCGCGCCTGCTATGTTGTTCTGTCAGCAAAAGGGCAGCAACTTGACGTCCAGTTCATCCGTGTGCCGTATGATGTGGAGCGGGCAGCACAGGCTATCGAAGCTACCGAGATGCCGGACCCTTACGCTCAGATGTTGCGCGAGGGGCGCGGCTGAGCCCTGCTCTGGCGCGCTAAGCCTTGGGTTGGGCCTAAGGGTAGGACGCGTCGGGAGATCAGGCGTGCAATCATTCCTGCATCCTGTCCCTCATCCGCGGATAGAATATTTCACGAGACGGAACAGCGAGTAAAGATACCCCTTTCTATTGAGGGTACTTCGCTTCTAACAGGGAGATACCGGTCTCCTGTTCCTGCCCCGACGCCACGAGCACCGCCGCGCCGCGAAGCTGCA
>JBMCFH010000160.1:0-7577 GCA_048620455.1 Chloroflexota bacterium
CGGTCGTCAGCGGGTCCAGGTGCACGGAATTCAGGGCCCACTGTGGATAATTGTACCGGGCAATATCCACCACCATTTTGCCATTCTCGGCGACCAGCACGCCTTCGGCGTAGACCTGATCGATAGTCACGTTTTCCAGATCGCTCAGGAGAAGGATGTCCGCAGCGCGTCCCGGCGAAATCGTCCCGATGTTGCGCGCTTCTTCCAACATCTGGGCGGCGTTGATTGTCACCATCTGAATCGCGGTCACAGGATCCAGCCCTTCTTTTATTGCATCGCGCACCACGCGGCTCAGGTGACCATCTTCAACAATTGTTGCCGGCGTAACATCGTCCGTAATCAGGGTGAAGAAGCGGGTGTCGATGTCGGGGTTGTCCAGCACAGCGCGCACGGTCTGGGGCATATCCAACCAGGCTGTCCCATATCGTTGTTGGGCATAACAGCCCAGTTCTGCACGACGCAATGCTTCTTCCGCCGTCGTCGATTCATGGCAGCCGTTGATGCCGGCAGCGACAAAGGCGGGCAGGCCGACGTCAATTTCAGAACTGGCGTAATGTCCCGTAAGCACGACGCCCTCGCGTAGAGAGGCAGCCTGAATGGCGTGTACGTCCGGATCGCCGTAAATCAGGCCCGGGAAGTTCATCTGCTCGCCCTGTAACTGGGCCCAGCCCTGGCGATAGGCGCGTGTTACTTCTTCGTCTGTGATCGTCGCGCCGGCATCTTCAAAGCCGGGAATGGAGGGCACGCAAACGGGCATGGCTACCATGACCTTTAAGGGCAGCCCCTCGGCGGCATTGTGAAACAGCTCGACTGCGCGTAAACCGAAGACGTTGGTGATTTCGTGGTTGTCGCAGGCAATGGTCGTGGTTCCTTCCGGCAGCACGGCGGAGGCAAAACTGCGCACGTCAATCATACTGCTTTCCACGTGCTCGTGGGTATCGATGAAACCCGGCGCGATATAGCGTCCGTGGGCGTCGACCACTTTCGTATCCTCGCCGACGGGAATGTGCTCGGCGCTGGGCCCAACGTAGGCAATGATGCCATGGCGTACGGCAACATCGACGCCATCCTGGATCTTGCCGATGTTCACATTGACCAGCCGGCCGTTGCGGATAATCAAATCCGCCGGCTCTCGTCCCATCGCGGTAGCCACAACGTGCTGCGTGACCTCGTGCAAGGCTGTGCGCTGATGGACATAGCCGTTGTTCTCGCTCATGTCGTAACCTCCGTATATCTAATTTCATGACGTATGGGTTTGCTTTCTTTAGCGGCTTCAAAGCAACTACTATCCTTTTGTACTGCATCTCGGTGATCTCGCACAATGTCACTCACGGCGCGTTTTGATTGGGGAAGGCAGTCTGTGTTGGCTCGCGCAATATCTTACGTAACTTAATGATTATTATATTACGTAATAAGATCAGAGTAAGATCGGAGCCGTCTGACCCCGATCTTCAAGAACGACTACCTGTGAAGCACAGGCAGCGCATTTAAGCCGCTACTGCTACTGGGACTCCACTTCCGGCGGAACCCGACCAGGCTCTGCAGGAACCGGATAGATTCCTTTAAAGAGATAGGTGTAGATTGCACCGCCGATCAGACCACCGACGATTGTGGATACCGTGGGAATCCAGAAGCCGGCGCGTGGCCCGGGAAAGGCGATCTCTCCCCAGCCGGCAAGCAGCGTCCAGATGCGCGGGCCAAGGTCGCGGGCGGGATTGAGCGCGGCCATAGACACAGGCGCCTCATAAGCCACCAGCGCGCCCACCAACAGGCCGATGATCAAGGCGGACATGTTGGCCAGCGGGCGACCTTCGTTCATCGCTTCCACCAGGAAGAAGATGCCGAACAGAAGCACGGCGGTGATGATCACCTCAGAGACGAACCATTGTACGTGGCTGACCTGCGCCAGCGCGTCGGCTGAGGTGCCGATGATGGCCGGATTCGGCGCGTACGTCGTGTAGACCATGGCGCTTAGCTGGCTGCCGGCCTCGCCACGCACGATGTCATTGGCTGCCTCAAATGCTTCGATGATGCCGCTAAAGGCCACGTGGATGGCAGCTGCCGCCACAAAGGCACCCAAAATCTGTGCCACGATGTATGGCAGGACTTTTCCCCACTCAAAATCGTCGGTAAACGCTGCCATGGTGATCGTTACGGCCGGATTGATATGGGCGCCGGATACAGCGCCTACGGCGTAGACCGCCAGGGCAACTGCCAGGGCCCACATCAGTGACACGGCCCAAAGATCATAGGCGCCGGTCCAGACGGAGACTGCCACAGCTCCGTCGCCAATAAGGATCAGGATGAACGTTCCAAAGAACTCAGCAGTGAGTTCGGGCATTAGCCCATTTCTATTCATGCTCGTGCCCCCTTTGTCTAAATGGACAATGGACTCCTCTAACTTCATCTTAACAAAAACGATTGCTCGAGTTCAAGTCTGTTGCCCTCAGACGTCCGCACAGACCGGGAAAAAACAAAACCAGGGTGTGAGAAACCGTGTTTGACGCTGACGGCAACCGCTGTTATCATCAATACATGAATAGGTATTCATATATTGTTGGTGTAGGTGCTTATGGCGACGATTCTGGATGAGAATACCGCGGCTCAAATGGCTGACCTGTTCAGCACCCTGGGCGATACGAACCGGGTGCGCATTGTTGCTGCGCTGGCGGCAGATGAACTGAATGTAAGTCAGCTTGCCGAACAGATCGGCCTGACCCATTCGGCCGTCTCACACCAGTTGCGGCATCTTCGACAGATGCGACTGGTGCAGTCGCGCAAAGACGGTCGCTTTGTCTACTATCAACTTGACGACGAGCATGTGGAAGAGCTGTTTCGCTGTGGTCTGGAGCACGTGCAGCATGGCTAGTTCTATTTACGAGGGCCAGGCCTTGAAAGAGAAAATAGTTGAACTCGATATCCCTTTGTTGCTGCCCGAGCTAGAGAGCGGGCGCGACGAGTGCGTCCACCGCCTGGAGCAAGAGTTGGAAAACCACCGCGGTGTCCTACGCGCTCATGTGAAATATAACGGCGAGCCGGCCCAACTCTGTATTCACTACAATCCCGACCTCATCTCGCTGGCGGCTGTGCGGCGTATCGCACGCGATGCCGGCGCCGAGCTGACGGAACGTTATCCGCACGAGACGATTCCGTTTGCCGGCCTGGGCACAGCGGACGCCGCCGACGCATTGGCCGAGGAATTGAACGCGTTGCCCGGCATGGTGCATGCCAACGCCAACTACGCAGCCGGCCTGGCCTTCGTCGCTTATGACAGGGAGCGGTTATCACGCGAACGGATTCTGAGCACGATGCGCCAGCTTGGTGCAGCTGTGCGCGCGCCTCAGGCGCCAGCTCGGAAAGCCACCGCAGTGCCCGCCGGCGAAGCGTTGACGCAACCGCCTTCTCCGGCGCGTGAGGAAGAAGGCGATCACGGCGGCGCGCCCGCGTTCCTGCCGCACTGGATGCAAGAGCGCTGGCGCATCATTCTGGTAACTCTTGCCGGCATTTTCTTTCTTAGCGGCTGGGTGGGACAAACCTTTTTCAGCTTGCCGCAGACGGCGAGCCTTCCTCTGTTCATCCTGGCTTACATATTCGGCGGCTACGATATCGCCACACATGCTATTCCTGGCCTGTTGCGAGGAAAATTCAACACAGACGTGCTGATGCTCGCCGCTGCAGCCGGCGCCGCGGTGCTGGGCGAATGGACCGAGGGCGCCTTCCTGCTGTTCCTCTTCAGCCTGGCCCACGTCGGCGAGCACTATGCCCTGGATCGGGCGCGCAACGCCATCAACGCGCTGGGCGAACTGATGCCCGGCACCGCGCGCGTGCGGCGTGGCGACGACATCGTGGAAGAGCCGGTGGAATCGCTGCAGGTGGGTGACGTCGTCGTTGTGCGCCCTGGCGACCGGGTGCCCGTCGACGGCGTGGTGGCCCGCGGCGAGAGCACCCTGGACCAGAGCGCCATCACCGGCGAAAGCGTGCCGGTAGCCAAAGCAGAAGGAGATGAACTCTTCGCCGGCACCATTAATGAGGAATCCTCGCTGGACGTGCGCGTGACGCGCCTGGCAGCCGATAATACCCTTAGCCGCGTGATGGAGATGGTAGCCGAGGCACAGAGCCAGCAGAGCCCGACGCAGCAACTGACGCAGCGCTTCACCCGCTGGTTTGTGCCGGGCGTCCTGCTTACAGCCGTCCTGGTAACAGCGGTCCCCCCTCTATTTGGTTGGCTTTCGCTGGAACAGAGCTTTTACCGGGCCATGCTTCTACTGGTGGCAGCCTCCCCCTGCGCGCTGGCGGTGGGCACGCCTGCCGCCGTCCTTGCCGGCATTGCCCAGGCAGCCCGCAACGGTGTGCTGATCAAAGGGGGCGTGCACCTGGAGAACCTGGGCTCCTTGCAGGTCATGGCCTTTGACAAAACAGGCACGCTCACGGAAGGGGTGTTCAGGCTGACCGACGTCGTGCCGGTTAACGGAATCGACGAAGCGGAATTGCTGCGTGTGACAGGAGCGGTGGAGCAGCAGTCAAACCATCCACTGGCGCTCGCCGTGGTACAGGCGGCACAGGAAAGAGGGCTGGCGCTTCCCGACGCCGGCAGCCTGGAGAACATCACAGGTCGCGGCGTACGCAGCAGCATCGGCGAGCAAGAAGTGCTCGTTGGCAACCTCAAGCTGTTTCGTGAAAGGGAAGGACATGCGCATGCGCTGAATGGCCAGGTTGTTGAGACGGTGGAGCGCTTGGAGCGAGAAGGCAGAACGACGATGATCGTCAGTCGCGGCGGACAATTCCTGGGCGTTTTCGCTCTGGCGGACGTCCCGCGACCCGGCGTCCGCGAGACGCTTGAACAGTTACTGGGGCTCGGCGTGAAACGCCTGGTGATGCTGACGGGCGACAACGACGACGTCGCGCGTCAGATTGCGGCAGAAGTAGGCGTGACCGATGTGCGCGCCGAACTGCTGCCCGAGCAGAAACTGGACGCCATTCGCACCTTACAGAGTGAATATGGCAAGGTGGCCATGACCGGCGACGGCGTCAATGATGCCCCGGCTCTGGCCACGGCCACCATCGGCATTGCCATGGGCGGAGCCGGCACGGCGGTGGCCCTGGAGACGGCGGACGTCGCTCTGATGGCCGACGACCTGAGTAAGCTACCTTTCGCCGTGGGCTTAAGCCGCAAGGGCCAGGCCATTATCAGACAAAATCTTGCCGTCAGCCTCGGCGTGATTGGCCTGCTCATCGTCACCTCGGTCGTCGGCCTGGTGGAACTGAGCGGCGCGGTTGTGCTGCACGAGGGCAGCACGATCATCGTCGTGTTGAACGCGTTGCGCCTGTTGGGATACCGCCCTTAGGAATAAATTGACACCGTTGCCAACTGTGGACTAGGATCTAGGCTGGCTCTCCACCTACGGTAGAATGCCGCTGTCAATCGAAGATATCAAAACAATTAGCAGCCTGGGACAACGAACTCCCGAGGCCAGAGGGGTCCAAAGATGAAAGTGTTGGTTACCGGTGGCGCCGGCTACATAGGCAGTGTTGTGGCCCATGAATTGATCAAAGCGGGTGATGATGTAATCGTGCTGGACAATCTGACACAGGGGCACCGCGAGGCCGTTCCTGCGCAGGCGACATTCGTGGAAGGCGACCTCGCCGATCGCTCGTTGCTTGAAGCACTCTTCTCCGAGCAACGGCCCGAGGCTATCATGCATTTCGCCTCCAACACCCTGGTCGGCGAGTCGATGGAACAGCCCTTTCTCTACCTGGGCGACAACATCACCAACGGCCTGAATCTGCTACAAAGCGCCGTGGCGCACGGTGTGCGGCGGTTTATTCTCTCCTCAACCGCCAACCTCTTTGACGAACCGGAAGAAATTCCCATCAAGGCCGACGAACGCATCGTGCCGGGCAGCCCTTATGGCGAATCAAAGTATATTCTGGAGCGGTTTCTGCACTGGATGGAGCAAATCTATGACCTGCGCTACGCGGCATTGCGTTACTTCAACGCTGCCGGCGCCGCATCACCCGATCTGGGCGAGCAACACGATCCAGAGACGCACCTGATTCCCCTGGTGTTGCAGGTGGCACTGGGTCAGCGCGACAAGATCATTATCTTTGGCGACGATTACGATACCCCCGATGGCACGCCCATCCGCGACTATATCCACGTTCTGGATCTGGCCCAGGCGCATACTCTGGCTTTGCGGGCTCTGGACGAAGGTAGCCGCACGTATAACCTGGGCAACGGTCGTGGTTTCAGCGTGCGCGAGGTCATAGATACGGCGCGCGAGGTCACCGGGCGCGACATTCCGGCCGAAATCGGCCCACGTCGTCCGGGCGATCCCCCGGTGCTTATTGCCAGCAGCGATAAGATCCGTTCTGAATTGGGTTGGGAACCTCACTACCCCGAATTACGCGACATTATTGAGAGTGCTTGGCAGTGGCATCAGTTACATCCGAATGGCTACACGAAATAACCCACCGCTCACCCGAGGGGTAAGCCGAGCATACGAAGGGATATTCGGCGCGACGCCCTGCTTCATCGCCCGCGCCCCCGGTCGGGTCAATCTCATCGGCGAACATACCGACTACAACGACGGGTTCGTTCTGCCTATGGCCATTGACCGCGCTGTGGTCATCGCCTTCTGTGCCCGCCAGGACAGGCGCGTCCGCCTACACTCTCTGGACCTCAACCGCAGCGCCCAATTTGACCTCGACGCTCTGGTTCTGGCGGACAAAGAGACAGGCAAGAACGGCTGGGAAGCGTACGTGGAGGGTGTGGCCTGGGCCTTGCAGAAAGCGGGTCACACTCTCCGCGGCTGGCAGGGCGTCGTCAGCGGCAACGTGCCCATTGGCGCCGGCCTGTCCTCCTCCGCGGCCCTGGAACTGGCAGCCGCGCGCGCCTTTGCCGCCGTTTCCGGGCTGACGTGGAAACCGGCAAAGATGGCCCGCCTTGCGCAGCGGGCTGAGAACGAATGGGTAGGCGTCGCCTGCGGCATCATGGACCAGATGATCTCCGCCGCGGGCCAGGAAGGGCACGCCCTGCTCATCGATTGCCGCTCGTTGCACACAGAGGCCGTTCCCCTTCCCTCGGGCGCGTCGGCCGTCGTCCTGGACACGGGAACCCGGCGGGGGCTGGTAGAGTCAGCTTACAACGAGCGTCGCGCCCAGTGTGAAGCGGCTGCCCGTTTTTTCGGCGTCCCCGCCCTGCGCGACGTCGACGTGCCCGCGTTCGAAGCTCGCGCCGGGGAAATGGACGACCTGATCCGCCGCCGCGCGCGCCACGTAATTACCGAAAACGAGCGTACCCTGCATGCGGCGGAGGCCATGCGTGGCGATGATGCCCAGACTATGGGCCGCCTGATGGATGAGAGCCACGCCAGTCTACGCGACGACTTTGAGGTGTCTGGCGAAGCGTTGAACACCATGGTCTCCATCGCCAGGGACCAGGAGGGCTGCCTCGGCGCGCGCATGACCGGCGCCGGTTTCGGCGGCTGCGCCGTGGCCCTGGTAGAGACTCGAATCGCCGAGACGTTTGCCCATGACGTGGCGCGCGCCTACCGGGAAGCAACGGGCCTGGAACCGGC
>JBMCFH010000161.1:0-7527 GCA_048620455.1 Chloroflexota bacterium
GCGCGTCCGGCGCTGGCTGGCGTTTGTTTTCCCCTGCGCACCAATCCCGGATGCGAGCAGGTGACCGGGCAACGGTCGGCGCTGCACTCCGATCTGGCTCAGCCCTCACAACAGGATGAGGCCTTTACTGTTCCTGAACCACGAGAGGACAGCATTTTGGAGGGCGTCACCTACGGCTGGATCGAAGATTACGCCCGCTTCTACGATGCGCCGGGCGGCGACCGCAAGTGGCAGCCGGAGACGGGCTTCTTCTATGGACCGGTTGAGGATTCCGCCGTCGTCGAGGGCGATACCTGGTATAAGGTCTGGGGCGACTGGTTGCCAGAGCGTTACTATCACATCGTGGAGTCCAGCACCTTCGCCGGTGTCGAGGTCAACACGCCGCCGGAACGCCCCTTCGGCTGGATCTTGCGTCCCGTAACGCCCCGCGCCGAACCGGCAGGTGAGGTTGTGGCCGACGAGTTACAGCGTTATGACTTCGTACAGATCTACGATTCGGCCCGCGATGGTGGTGGAGCCCTGTGGTACGATGTCGGCGGTCCAGACGATCCGGGACAGTGGGTGCGTTACGATATGATGGCCCTCATCCAGCAGCACACGCCCCCCGAGGAAGTTGGCGCCGAGGAGTACTGGGTTGACGTTGACCTGCAACAACAGATCTTCGCCGCCTACGAGGGCGACCGCATGGTCTACGCCGGGCTTATCTCCAGCGGCCTTCCCCGCTGGGCCACGCGCACCGGTTTGAATCAGGTATGGCGTCGTGACCTGACAACCCCCATGGAGGGCGGTGAGCGCGGCGATGATTACTATTACATTGAAGCCGTGCCACACACCCTCTATTTCGACGGTGAGATCGCGCTGCACGGCGCTTTCTGGCACGATGATTTCGGGCGCATGAAGAGTCACGGCTGTGTGAACATGGCCCCGCGCGTGGCTGAATGGGTCTATTACTGGTCTGAGGATGCCCCCAACGACCTCTGGGTCTGGGTCCACCACTCCACGTGGGGAGAATTCCTGCAGTAGCCGTAGCAACCCGCATCCCAGACCACCGCGGATGGGTTATAGTTGAGCAAAATAAATCGGCAGCAGGCTGAATGGGCCTGGTCCTGTCCCGCCTGCGGTAGCCGCTTGCAGCAAAGTGCTCGCAACGAGTTGCACTGTCCCCACGACGGCGCCCGCTATACGCAAATCCAGGGCATCTGGCGCATGCTCACGCCGCGACAGGAAGAAAACTATGCACGTTTCGTAGAGGAGTATGACGTGGTGCGCAGCGCCGAACAGTGGGGAAGCGAACAAGCGGCATACTATCGCGCCCTCCCCTACCGCGACTTGAGCGGGAAGCATACGGACATTTGGCGTATCCGCGCCGTCACCTATACGAAATTTGTGAAGGAAGTGTTACACCCACTGGCCCGGTCACGTGCCTCCCCGCTGCGCATTGTCGACGCCGGCGCGGGAAGCGGCTGGCTGGCCTACCGTCTGTCACAGGAAGGCCATCGGGTGATGGCGACGGACCTGCGCACCAATGCCAGCGACGGGCTGGGAGCCCACAGATGGTACGGTGAGAATGCTTCCTTCGTCCCCGTACAGGCCGCGTTTGAGAGTATTCCGCTTGACGACAGCAGCGCGGACCTCATCATCTTCGCCGGCTCCTTACACTACGCCACAGAGTACGAGGCAGTCTTGCAGGAGGCGAAACGGGTAGCCGGCAACCGTGGTCAGGTTGTGGTCATGGAAACTCCCGTTTACCGCCAGGCCAGCAGCGGCGAGCAAATGGTGCGCGAATTACACGAACGCCTGCGTCAGCAACATGGCATCGGGGCTGATGCGCTGGCGCACGAGAACTACCTTACCTTGCCCCAACTACACGAATTAGGGGAGCAACTTGGCCTGGCCTGGCGCGTGATAGAGCCGTTCTACGGCTGGCGTTGGGCGCTCGCGCCGTGGTTGGCAAAATTGAAGGGCCAACGGGAACCTGCCCGCTTCTACATCCTTGTGGCGGAATGCCACGGGTTGCCAGATTCAGCGGCGGGGCATTCCCTGTTCTAGCGGTTGCCAGCGCTGCAAGAGGCGGAAGGCCAACGCGCCCTCGGCCACGCCGAGCAGCCGCAACTGCCACTCCGGCCGTTGTAAAAACCAGGTCATCAGTTGATGGTACGTTCCACCGGGCGCGCCAAACCGTGTAAACCGGACCCAGCGCTTGCCAAGCAACAGTAACAGTACGGCGTCGGCAACCAGAAACATGATAAGTGCACTTTGCCATAATCGTTCCATAGGTTGTTCTCCTCGTCCTGAGTGATCGGTTTGCGCTATTTGTCTCTCCCCCGGTCGGACTTACGCTTCGGAATCCTTTGCCGGTTCGCGGGACGGGTGCGACTGCTCCTCCGCAACCTTCTCCTCCAGCGGCACGGCGTCCTCATCCGGTTTGATATGCGAGCCGAAGCGGTTGGCGTAAACCTGGGTGAACTCGGCGCCCAGGAAAAGGATCAGGGCCGAGTAGTAAATCCACACCAGTAAGGCCACAATGGAGCCTGCTGCGCCATAGGCAGAACCGGGTGCGCTTCGGCCTAGGTAAAAGCTGATCACGTATTGCCCGATAATGAAAAGAACGGCGGTGACCGCCGCGCCCAACCAGACGTCGCTCCATTCGACGATAGCGTTGGGAATCACTTTGAGTGCGGCGCCAAAGAGCACTGTCAGCAGCATGACAGAAACCAGCACGTTGATCAGCTGGACGACCCACACGCCAACCGGCAACACGTCAACCAGTGTCTCCGCAAAAGCATTCACGAGCGTGCTGGCAACCGTGGAAATGAGGAGGAATAACCCCAGTACGAGCACAATCAGCAGCGAAGAGAGGCGCTCGCGCGCTTTCTCCACGAATCCTTTATCTTCCTCCGCAATCTCCCACATGCGGTTAAGCGCCTGTTCCAGTTGCACAAGCACACCGGTTGCGCTGAAGGCCAGCGTTGCCAGGCTGACGATCGTCGCTATCGCACCGCCCCCCGGCTGGTCGGCGGTTTCGATCATGGTGCGGAGCGCTTCTCCGCCGCCGCCGCGCACCGCCTCCACAACGAAGCTGGTCACCTGCGTCTGCACCTGATCACTGACCACCTGACCCAGAAGCCATTGGATCAGAAGTAGCAGCGCAGGAACAGAAAGCATGGTGTAGTAAGCCAATGCGGCAGCCTCGTTTGGCGCCCGGTCCTCTAACCATTCTTGTAAGCTCTGTTTCGCAATAGAGAAAAGCGTTTTGGCATCCATGTATCTAACTCCCCTGAAGATCGCGTTCAAGGTTTGGCATCCAGGTGAAACCTGTTCCGAAGTGACTATTCTCAAGCTTACAGTACAGAGTGACGGTACGCCGTATATCCCGTCATAGGCCCTGGACATATTTCAGGGTATAACCTCACCCTGCGCGGCTCCATCCTCCTATAGTTGAGTTATATCGTGCCCGGCGCCCTTATCAGACGCGCTATCTATGGTATGCTTGGCTTGTAGGCGCTCATAAAAAAGGAAAGGAGACAACCTATGGCTAAAAACGTCGCCCACAAACTGATCGAAAGCCACCTGCTCCAGGGCGAAATGGCGCCGGGTGAAGAGATCGCCCTGCGCATGGACCAGACGCTAACGCAGGACGCCACAGGCACCATGGTCATGCTGGAATTTGAAGCGCTGGGTCTGTCGCAGGTGAAGACAGAACTTTCCGCGCAGTACGTGGACCACAATCTGATTCAAGAAGATTATAAGAACCCTGACGATCACCTCTTCCTGCGCAGCGCCTGCCAGAAGTACGGCCTCTGGTACTCACGACCGGGTAACGGGGTGAGCCATCCCGTGCACATGGAGCGCTTCGGCATTCCCGGCAAAACCCTGGTCGGTTCCGATAGCCATACCCCGGCAGCGGGCGCGCTGGGCATGCTGGCCTTCGGCGCCGGCGGCCTGGAGGTGGCTATGGCCATGGCAGGCGAGCCGCTCTACCTCACCATGCCGCGCATCATGGGCGTGCGCCTGACGGGACAACTCCCGGATTGGGTCAGCGCCAAAGACGTCATTCTGGAAATGTTGCGCCGTCACGATGTAGATGGCGGCGTAGGCAAGATCATCGAATATTACGGCCCGGGTCTGGAAGCCCTGTCGGCCATGGACCGCCACGTCATCGCCAACATGGGCACCGAACTGGGCGCGACGACGACCGTTTTCCCCTCTGACGCGGCTGTGCGTCGTTTCCTGGAACAGCAGGGCCGGGGCCAGGATTGGGTGCCGCTGGAAGCGGATGAAGACGCAACATACGACGAGTACGAAGAGATCAACCTCTCTGAGTTGGAGCCGCTCATCGCGCAGCCCAGCAGCCCGGGCAACGTCGTGCCTGTGCAAGAAGTAGCGGGCAAAGAGATTTATCAGAGCTACGTTGGCTCCTCGGCGAATCCCGGCCTGCGCGATTTTACCATTGCCGCGCGCATCGTAGACGGCAACCAGGTGCACCAACGCGTCTCCTTTGACGTCAACCCGACGTCGCGACAGATTCTGGAAAACCTGGCGCGCAACGGGCCGCTGGCGGCGATGATTCGCGCCGGAGCACGCATCCATCAGGCAGGCTGTAACGGCTGCATCGGCATGGGCCAGGCGCCGGCGACCGATCAGATCAGCCTGCGCACCGTGCCGCGCAACTTTCCCGGTCGCTCGGGCACACCCGAAGACAAAGTGTATCTGGTCAGTCCGGAGACGGCAGCGGCGTCCGCCCTGACCGGGCGCATCACCGACCCGCGCACCCTGGACATGCCCTACCCGCGCTTCCAGGAGCCGGATGAAATCATTCTGAACGAGGAAATGCTGGTGCCTCCGGCTGACCAACACGAACACGTCGAGCTGGTGAAAGGCCCCAACATCAAATCATTGCCCAGGTTCGATCCCCTGCCCGACGAACTAGCCGGTCCGGTATTAATCAAAGTGGGCGACGACATTTCCACCGACGAGATCATGCCTGCCGGCGCGCGGGTGCTTCCCTATCGCAGCAACATTCCTGAGATCAGCAAATTTGTCTACAGGCCGGTAGACGAGAACTATTACGACAAGGCGATGGAGTACCAGGAAGAGGGACACCTGATTGTCGGCGGCGAAAATTATGGTCAGGGTTCCAGCCGCGAGCACGCCGCGCTGGCCCCGCGTTATCTCGGTCTACGCGCCGTTCTGGCCAAGAGCTTTGCCCGCATCCACTGGCAGAACCTGATCAACTTCGGCATTCTCCCGCTGACGTTCGTCGATCCCGACGATTGGGACGCAATTGTCGAAGACGACGTCCTGCGCCTGCCGGACGTTCGACGCGCAATTCGCACGGGAGAAGAGCTCGAGGTGATCAATGAAACGAACGATCAGCGCATGAAGGTGCGGCATGATCTGTCGCAACGACAGGTAGAGATGCTCCTGGCCGGCGGGCTGATCAACCTCTTCCGCAAGCGCCACCGCGAGAAACGGGGCGAGAAGAAGTGACGGTCCGCCGGCTCCAGGCCTGCCGGTCAATCGTCACTGCTGCCATAGGTTATGTCGCCCGTTAGTCCGGTGAACCCCAGAAAGGCGCCGGCGATGGTGGACACCTGCACCGGCGGGGGAAATGTTCTAATCACGGCCCAGAAGCGCGCCAGAAACGAGCCGCTTTCGGTTGCCGGTCCTGCGCCAAGGGCCGTTACCGTAATCGTGGAAGCAATGAGGCCTGTGACTGCTCCCAGCAGAAAGAATGGCACCATTGCCAGCAAAATGACAACACAACCCAACTCCCGCCGCCGCCTGCCCAAACCGGTCAACGCAGACAGGAGGAAAACACCGGCAAAGGCATATACGAACAACCGGCCGGTATCGGTCGCCAAAAACGAATCGAACTGATCCCCACCCTGGATGAGGAAAAACGGAATAATGACGGCGGTGATGGCCGCTGCCGGCACGACTTTCACAGCCCTCACAAGGCAACCGGCAAGGTGAAACAAGCGCATTAATCTCTCCTACTATTGCTAAACAGAGGTAATGCAATTGATTATAGGAAGAGTCTTCGCGCCGCTCAACTGCGTTGGGGAAAACGATATTGGCCCTTGACAAACTAATTAAATTAGTTTATAAACTAAGTATATTAGTTTATACGGAGAGAAAGAGATGAAAATCAGAGCATTTGGCGGCAACGCATTGGGCGACAACCTCTGGCAACTGACGCGCATTATTGCGTTCAACGCCTACCTGGTCCGTGAAGAAGATGGGCTGACCCTCATCGACACCGGCCTCGCCGGCAGCGGCAATAACATTCTGAAGGCAGCGGCGGAAATTGGCCTGCCCGTCACGCGCATCGGTCTCACGCACGCGCACACCGACCACGTAGGGTCGCTCGACGAACTCAGCAGCGCGCTTCCCGGCGTGGAGATCGCGTTTAGCGAGCGTACTGCCCAATTCTTGCAGGGCGATCTGGCGCTACGGTCAGACGAGCCCCAGGCAGAGCTCCGTGGTGGCTTTGTCAAACGCCAGACTGAACCCACACGAACTGTGGCGCAGGGCGACCTGTTTGGGTCGTTGCGCGTCGTGGAAGCGCCGGGGCACTCCCCCGATCACATCGCCTTCTTTGACGAGCGGGACGGCACATTGATCGCCGGCGATGCCTTCCAGACGCAGGGCGGCATTGCTGTCGCCGGCGTGCGCCGCTGGCTGTTCCCACTGCCCGCCATGGCAACCTGGCACCTGCCCACGGCCCTGAAGTCGGCGCGCGCTTTGCGAGAGTTGAACCCCACGCGGCTGGCTGTTGGGCACGGCAGACTACTGGAAAATCCGGTGGCTGACATGGATCGCGCTCTGGCAGCCGCGGAGGCGGCGCTCAATGGCTAAGCGCAGGAACCTGAACCGGCAACGGGTCATTGAAAAGGCGGCGCAGATGATGGACGCTGCCGGCGATGCCGAAATGGTCACGCTTACGGCCCTGGCCCGCGAACTGAACGTGCGTACCCCCTCGCTCTACAATCACGTCGACGGCCTGCAGGACCTCAACCAGGCGCTGGCAACGTTCGCCGCGCGGCGGCTGCTCGACCGGCTGCGCCAGGCGGCTACGGGCAAAGTGGGCAGTGAAGCGCTGCTGTCCATCGCCCGCGCCTATCGCCGCTTCGCGCACGAGCATCCTGGCATCTATCCACTGACGACACGCGCGCCGGAGCCACAAGACGAGGCGCTCTCGGCTGTGGCTGAGGAACTGCTACAGATGCTGCTGCTGGTATTGGCAAGCTGTGGATTGAAGGACGATGAAGCGTTACACGCCATTCGAGGGTTTCGCGCCCTGCTGCACGGCTTTGTAGCGCTTGAGGCGGGCGAAGGGTATAAAATGGACCTCGACCGCGATGAAAGCTTTGAGCGGGCGGTGCTGGCCTATGTCAATGGCCTGCCCTGAGAAAGAGGGTAGCCCATCTCGAGCAACCATTGGCGCGAAGGTGCGGTGAGGCATACAATCTGCCAGTTCAAGGTCCTGGAATAACCTGCCATGTCTCCCCTGCTGGAAATCAT
>JBMCFH010000162.1:0-7525 GCA_048620455.1 Chloroflexota bacterium
GTGCAACTGCCTGATACGTACGCTTCAGAGCGGGTTCATGCCCAGCGAATTTCTGTAAGCGTACTTAGAGATGCGGCAGTACTGTGTGCGCCATGGCTGCCAGCCCATCCAGATCATCAAGATCCAGCCACTGTAACAGAATACGGTAGGCGCCGGCTTCTTCGTAGGCTTTGATTTGTTCCCCAAAGTCATCGCCGGCGCCTACGATCAGTCCGTGCTGGCGCAACTCGTCGATGCTTCGTCCGCGCGCCGCCGCTTTTTCCTCCACTTCCGCCCGTTCGCGCCCAAAGATGGTGCCTGTCATCAACGAGCGGCGCACGTCGTCCGGCTGCCTGCCCTCGGCTTCCAGCAATTCGTCAAGCCGGTCGTTGAGCTCGGCAAAGTGTTCCGCCGTGGTAAACACGCCGTTCCACTCTTGCGCATAGCGAGCGGCGAGCGGCAGCGTGCGACGCGGGCCGTTGCCGCCAACAAGAATGGGCGGGCCGCCCGGGCGCTGTGGTCGCGGCAGGAGCAGCGCTTCGTTCAACTGGTAATACTCTCCCTCAAAATCGACCGGCTCATCCTCCTGCAGGAGGCGAGTGACCACTTCCATCCCTTCTTCAAAGCGATCAAAGCGCTGGGCCGTGGGCAACAGATCGTGCCCGAATTTGTGATGCTCCCGTTCCTGCCAGCCGGCGCCAAGCCCCAGGATGAGGCGCCCACCGGAGAGATCGTCCACAGCGGCAGCCATGCGCGCCGTCATCGTTGGCTCGCGGAAGGAAAAAGGCGTGACCATGGGCCCGAACTCCAGCCGTTCACTATTATCTGCCAGCCAGGTCAGCGAGACCCATAATTCAAGCGAATCCTTATCAGGCCCGTTGGCGTTCGTGTAATGGTCAGACCGAAAAAGCCCCACGAACCCCAACTCCTCCACCGCACGCGCCAGGCGCTGCCAGCGGGGCCAGTTCAATCCGTTTTGTCCTTCAATCATGATGGCGACTTCCATGACGTGTCCTCCGTGACCGCTGATTGACGATTGCTGTTGGCCAATTATAAGCACAATCCGTGCGCGGCGCCCATTGCCGGGGAGCGCCTCCCTGTGCGCCGTCGCCACGTTTGACCAGGACCAGAGCCACTGCTATAGTTGCGGTTCGAAAGATTGCCGACCCTCAGTCCTAATATCCGTTAAATTGTCCTGGCGCTGCCCGGGCTCTGTTGAAGAAGGACATACATGCCTGCGAACGACGTTTTTAAATCGTTGGCGCTTGATGTGTTGGCCCAACGTTGTGCGGAAGAAAGCGATCATTTCTTTCACCGCAGGGAGCACGACCCACGATACTGCTACGAGCTGTTTCGCCGGGCCATTGTGGAGCACAATGAGGCAGCGTGGGCCAGAATCTGCCGCAACTATGGGCCGCTTGTTGCCGGCTGGGTGAAGCGCCAGCGCGCCTTTCGCCAGACCGGCGAAGAGGTAAGCTTCTTCGTCAACGGCGCCTTCGCCAAGATGTGGTCGGCGATCTCCCCTGAAAAGTTCAAATCATTTTCCGATCTGAAATCCCTCTTGCGCTATCTTCAACTGTGCGTGTCCAGCGTTGTCACCGACCACGCGCGGAACGCCAATTATCACCAGATGTTAGAAGATTTGCCGCCGGGTGTAGACGAAGCCACCGGCGTGGACGTGGAGCAGCGCGCTCTGGACAAAACGGCGCGTTCCAGCTTCTGGCAGGCGGTGGATGCTCGCCTCAACGACGACAAGGAGCGTCTCGTCGTTCACTATTCCTACGTGGTGGGTTTCAAGCCCGGCGATATTTATCGCGAGCAGCAGGACCTGTTTGACGATGTGCGCGAGATCTATCGCATTAAAGAAAATGTCCTGGCGCGGTTGCGCCGTGACGACGCTTTGCAACAATTGTTGTTGCAACATGCCTGAAAACGGCGCTGACTCTCGTTTAATAGGACAAAGAAAGGTGGGTTGTAAGAGGAGAAACCCATGAGTGATGAGCGCGGAACCTCGCAAGCCAGCGATGCGGATCTGCTGGCCTACCTTGACGGCGAATTGCCGCCCCAACGCGCCCGTGAAATTGAACAATCCGCGAGCAACCGGCAACGGTTGGCCGAGCTGGCGCAGCAAGAGCGCCGGTTGGCGGAGTACCTGTACCGTAGCGCCTGCCCTGACGCCCATCAACTGGGCGAATACCATCTGCAGTTGTTGTCGGGACCCGAGGCGGAGCGCATCGCGGCGCACCTCAAAATGTGTCCCTGCTGTGCGCAAGAGGTAAAGCAACTACAGGCGTACCTCGACGACGTAGAATCTGATCTGGACTACAGCGTGTTGGAGCGCCTGAAGGTGCTTGTGGCCCGGCTGTCGCCGGATCTGGATGTTGGCGGTCCCCTGGTTGGGCCGGCGCTGGCGGGGGTGCGCGGCGGCGACAGTGGCCCCCTGGTTTACACGGCAGAGGATGTCCAGGTCTCGCTTGAGGTCCAGGATGACGTCGCCGCTGCCGATCGTCGCAGCGTATTGGGTCTGGTCCTTGGCGCCGACGCCGAAGGCTGGCACGTTTATCTCTGGCGCGAGAATGAGGAGATCGCGCACACGACGGTGGATGAACTGGGCAACTTCGTGCTCGACGGCGTGGAACCGAACACGTACCGCCTCTTGCTTCACGGCGAACAGGTGCTGGTCCACATACCCGACTTAACCGTTTCCTGAGGGAGAAGCTGGGACGGGTCAGGCCCGTTCCTGTCCGACGATCGCCAAACTACTTATGAGTGTAGATGACGTGCAGGCGCAATTGTGGGCTCTGCCCGATAGCGCGAGCCGGCGACGGTTCCTGGATGAAACGGTCGTTGCGCTGACGCCTGCCGGGCTGCAAGAACTGGGTCTTGCGCTGAAGGCCAGCGCCGACCAGTTCCTGCATAGCGACATTGAGCGTTGTCTGGAGGCGGCGGCGCTGCTGCAGTATCTGGCGCGGGGCAGCGGGCGCGATTCGCTGCGGGCCTTAGGGTTGCTGGCGGAAGCCAATGCACGGGCTATTGGGCTGAGCGAGTATCAGAAGGCGATCACGGTCTACGATGAGGCGGGACGCATCTATGAGCAGAATGGGCAGGAGGAAGAGTGGGCCAGGGCGCAGATCGGCAAGCTGTGGCCCCTGGCGACCCTGGGCCGCTACGAGGAAGCCCTGGAAACGGGCCGCCGGGCGGCGGCGACGCTGCGCGCCGCCGAAGCCTGGTTGCCGCTGGGCAAGTTGACGGCGAACATCGCCATCATTCACGGGCGAATGGGGCAGGATGGCGAGGCGTTGGCCAATTTTAATCGCGCCCGCGACATTTATCGCCGGTTGGGGGCGGAGGGCCGACCGTACCTGGCGCGCGTTGAATTGAACCGCGCCATCATTCTGCGCAACCTGGGCCGCTTCCACGACTCCATTGCTGCCAGCGAAGCGGCGATGGATCTGATGCCGGAAGACGCCACACAGCGCATCGACCGCGCCCGCGCGCAGCAGGGTCTGGCTATTACCTATTTTGTCCTGGGCAAGTACAACGAGGCTTTACAGATCCTGGATGAGGTGCGCGCTGTCTTTCTCGACGACGGGCGCCGGCGCGATGCCATCCTCGTGGAGTTGTTTATCAGTGACTGCCTCCTGCAGATGCGCCGTTTCCGCGATGTTCTGGAAAAGTGCGCCCAGGTTCGTGCTCTCTTTCAAGATCTGGGTACGCGTTTTGAGGTGGCCCAGGCTGTACTGAATGAGGCGGTGGCTTATGCCGGACTGCGACAGTTCGAGGCAGCCAATGCGTCGTTGCAGGAGGCGCGCGACCTGTTTCGGCAGGAGAACAACGACGTCTGGCTTGCATTCGCCGATCTGGAGTGGGCCTCGCTGCTATTTCACCAGGGTGAGTTGGAGGAGAGCGGCGCTGTCGCCCGGCGCTGCGCTGCCGTTTTCGGCGACCAACAGCAGGTGGTGCCACAGGCGCAGGCCTGGCTGGTAGCGGCGCGGGCGGCTGCGGGCCGGCATCGCCCGGCGCAGGCGCGCGCCCTGCTGCAAGACGCGCTCGCGGTCGGCGAAGAACATTCGCTGCCGACGCTCGTATACCAGGCCCGCCACCTGTTGGGAGGGCTGGCGCGCGACGCGCAGGATGAGGCGCAGGCGTTGCAGCAGTATGATGCCGCTATCGAGGCTCTGGAACAGTTGCGTGGCCGGCTGATGGTCGAGTACCGGGCTGATTTTCTGGAAGACAAGGATGTCCTTTACGAGGACGCGGTGAGCCTGTGCGTCGAGCTGCAGCGTCCGCAGCAGGGACTGGAGTATGCCGAGCGGGCCAAGTCCAGGGCGCTGCTCGATTTGCTGGCCTACCGTCTGGATGTGGGTCTCCAGGCGCGGCGCGAGGCGGACCGCCCGCTCGTCGCCGAGCTAACCGAGCTGCGCGCGGAACGCGACCGCCTTTACCGGCGCTGGCGAAGCGGTGAGGGGCACACGGAGCGCGGTTGGGCCACCGCCGACGATGGCTGGCAAGAAGCGCAGCAGGACGTGTTGCACATCGAGAATCGCATCACAGGATTGTGGCACCGGCTCCTTGTGCACAATGCCGACTATGCGCGCGACGCTGCGTTGTGGCAGGTGCGCACCGAACCGGTGCAACCCTACCTGGACGATGAAACGTTGCTCCTCGAATATTTCGTGGCTCGCGAGGAGCTGTTGCTCTTTCTGGTGACGGCGAAATCGATCGACGTGCAGCGGCTGGCGGCGCCCATGGCGCGCGTGCAGCAATTATCACAGCTTCTGTGGCTTAATCTACGCTCCGTGCCACGCAGCGAGGGCGCGCAGGAGGCGCACCTGGCGAAGAACGCGCGCGCCATCCTGCAACGACTCTATGATCTCCTCTTGCGCCCGTTGCAGCCGCGCCTGGCACAATGGCCGAAAGTCATCGTTGTGCCCCATGGGCCGCTGCACTATCTTCCCTTCCACGCCATGCACGATGGGCAGCGCTATCTACTGCAGGAACACGAGGTCAGCTATCTGCCCGGCGCCAGCTTCTTGCGTTACTGCCAGGAGGCGATACAGCGCCACGCTAGCGGGACGGCGGAAAAGGACGTGGTTGCCGTGGGCCACTCCCACGGTGGATTGCTGCCCTACACGGTGGACGAGGCGCACGCTGTGGCTGCTCTGTGGCAAGGACGGGCGCTGGTCGAAGCGCAGGCCACGCGGCAGGAGGTGAGCCGGGTGGCGACGTCGGCCCGTCTCCTACATCTGGCAACACACGGGGACTTTCGCCCTGATAACCCGCTCTTCTCCGGGCTCTCTCTGGACGACGGTTGGATGACGACCCTGGATATCTTCAATTTACGGCTACAGGCGTCGCTGGTTACGCTCAGCGCCTGCCAGACCGGGCGCAATGTGGTAGCCGGGGGCGACGAGTTGTTGGGTCTTATGCGCGCTTTTCTTTCTGCCGGCGCCGCTTCTTTGCTGCTTACCTTCTGGGCTGTTGAAGATCGCTCTACGGCGCGGCTGATGGAAGCGTTCTACGGCAGGCTGGCCTGTGGAGAGAGTAAGGGAGGAGCCCTGCAGGCGGCGCAGCGTCAATTCATACGTGATGGGGCGGCATCCGGAGCCCAACCGCATCCATACTACTGGGCTCCATTCTTCCTGGTTGGCGCCACCGCTGCCCTATAAATGCTTCCGGAAAAGTCACTCGCCCTTCGTTTACATCGATGAAGCAATCCGAGGCAGGGTTGCTTCTTTTCACGTCCTAATCGTGCCCATTTAAGCGGAGTCATCTATCATGAAACGTCATTTGCAAATTGTACTGCTCGTGGCAGTGCTCGTTCTTCTTTTGCTGCTCACGGTTCGTTGCCAGCCTGAGCCGGAGCCGACGCCGACACCAACTCCCGACGTGGAACTGACGCCAACGCCGGAACCGTTTCCTGCGCCGGCTGAGTTCGATGCCGGCGTCTTGCCTTCTGGCCCCGAATTGCCCCGAGTCCAATTGAGCCCGGGACAATCAGTGGTAGAAGACCAGCTGGTGATCACCGGTGTGGGCACGGACATCGACCGCGTCATCGGCGCCCTGCCCGAGCTACAGTTAGAGCCGTTGGCGAGCACCTCCTTTGACTATCTGGAACAGTTCCGCCTGCCGCCTCCGGGCGGCGACCAGGAACAGCAGCAGAGCGCGGGCAAGCGGCGTCGCAGCGGCCTGAGCTCTATTTCGCGGCAGGAGATGGCCACTTTGCGCGTGGATCTTTACGCTTTTTCCGACGGCACGCCGCCGCTTTCCGACACGTTGCAGATTATTGCCGACACGGTGGAAGAGCTGGGCCAGGAGCAGCAGGTGCGCGTGGTCGCCGAGCCCAACTACGTGGTGGGCTTCGAGATCACCGGCGATCCCTGGGCAGTGGAAGGTAGCCCCTGGGCCGTAGAGGGCAGTCCCTGGGCTGTGGAAGGCAGCCCCGCCGACGGCGGGCCACACGCCAGCGATCATTTCTGGCAGCAGTGGGCGCTCGATGCTGATCAGGGCGTCGGCCTGTTCGCCGGCGACGACCCCTCGGCCGGCAACCCGCCCGCCGGCCGCACCGTGGAGGATATGGGAGAAGGCCTGCGCATCGCGGTTTTCGACACGTCGCCGTTCCCCGGCCCCGGCGGTTACCGCTTTGATCGCTGGGGGCCGCCGAGCATACCATCGCTGGCCCTGACGGTGTCCGAGCCGGTGGTCCTGCCCGATTCCCTGGCGGATGAAGATGCGACGGCGATCAGCGACCACGGCCTTTTTGTTTCCGGTTTGGCCTACGCGGTAGCGCCCGCCGCCGAGATTCACCTAGTCAAGGTGCTGAACGAGTACGGGCAGGGTACGCTACAGGCCTTCGTCGACGCCCTGAATCTATACATGCAAGAGAACGTCGATCCGGCGGATGGATTGAGCAACACGGTCATCAACCTCAGCCTGGGTACTTCGGAGCCGGACGAAGAGGAACTACCGCCGGAGGCGCGGCGTGCCATTGCGCGCATGATGGCGGAGTGGGGATACCGGCCGATGGCAGGCGAGGACAGCGCCGTCTTCTCGTTGGAGGTGCCGATGCTCATCGCCGAAGGGCTTGGCGCTACCGTCGTTGCCGCGTCGGGCAACGACTCCATGAGCCCGCCGGAGGCAGCGCCGCAACTGTCGCAGATTCCCGCCGCCTATCCGCGGGTCCTTGGAGTGGAGGCCAGCAACCGGCAACGGTCACGCGCCTGCTTCGCCAACGACGGCGATCTGGCTGCGCCGGGCGGTGATGGCGACTCCAGCTGTGCGCCGCATCTGGACTCCTGTGAGGGTGTCGACGATGGCAATTGCGGCGCCGGCGTCGTCAGCTATGTGCTGGCCGAGCATCAGGGCTTCGCCTACTGGGCCGGCACGTCGTTCGCCACTCCCCTGGTCAGCGGCCTGGCGGGCCTGGTGCAGGAAGCGGGCCCAGGCGACCCTGACCTGGTTCGTGAAACGGTGATTTGCTCTGCGCGACGCACGGGCATCGTAAACGTCGTGGAAGCATTGACGCGTTGTCCGGCGCCTTAGTGAT
>JBMCFH010000163.1:0-7489 GCA_048620455.1 Chloroflexota bacterium
GTCTGCCGTCAGTCGTCTGCCGTCCGCCGTCTGTTGCGTCGTCGCCGCCGTCGCTTGCCGCTGTCATTTTCCGCGGCGCTGTCCGCTGCCGGTGGGTCGGGCAGAATGCCTTCCAGGTGGGGGAAGGGGTCGCTGGCGTGTGGCAGGTGCAGCGCGCCGACGAAGCGTTCCTGGAAATCGGGGTCTACGGCGGTTTCGATGTAGGTGACGCGGCGGGCCAGGTCGCCGGCTTCCAGCCGCTTGTGGCGGTTGAGCAGGGCGATGCGCGCGCCGTCGCCGGCGGCGTTGCCCACAGCGGTGACGTTCTGCAGCTCGCAATCGGGGATCAGGCCCAGGATCATGGCGTGCCTGGGGTCGATGTAGCTGCCGAAGGCGCCGGCGAGTAAGACGCGATCCACTTTTTCTACACCGGCGCGTTGCATGAGGAGGCGGGCGCCCGCATAAAGTGCCCCTTTGGCCAACTGCACGTTGCGCACGTCGTTCTGAGTGACCACGATCGGTTTGCCGCCCGCGCTCTGGTCGGCGGTCGCCAGCAGGAACTGGCCCACACGACCGTCCCATTGCAGGCAGGGATGGTCGCTGCGCGGGTTGAAGCGCCCGTTGGGCAGCAGTACCTGCGCCAGGAACAGCTCGGCCACAACTTCGATGATGCCCGAGCCGCAGATGCCGGTCGCCAGGTGGCGCGGTTGCGCCTCGGGGGGCACCGCTTCGCCGATTTGCCACTCGTCCGACCAGCGTTCTTCGCCGATGACGCGAAAGCGCACGTCACCGCTCTCGCTGTCGATGCGCACTCGTTCGATGGCCCCGGGCGTGGCCCGCTGCCCGTGCGTGATCTGCGCCCCTTCGAAGGCGGGGCCGGTGGGGCTGGAGGCGCTGTAGAGGCGCTCCCGGTTACCCAGGACGATTTCGGCGTTGGTGCCCACGTCTACCACCAGCCACATCTCGTCCTGGTTGTGCGGTTCCTCCGCCAGCAACACGCCGACGTTGTCCGCGCCGACGTGGCCCGCCTGGGCGGGCAGCACGTGCACGTTGGCCCCGGCGTGCAGCCGCAGCCCTAACTCGCGGGCCTTGATGTCCATCGCGTCGCGGTTGGCAAGGGCGAAGGGCGCCTGGCCCAGCTCGACGGGATCGATGCCCAGGAAGATGTGCATCATCGTCGTGTTGCCCACGACGACCATCTCGTGAATGTGCCGCGCCCGCAAACCGGCCTGGCGCGCGGCGGTCGCCGCCACGCGGTTGAGGGTCTCGATGATGGCCTCGTGCATCTTCTTCAGGCCCTGGCGGTTCATGGTGGCGTAGGAGACGCGGCTCATCAGATCTTCGCCGTAGGTGATCTGGGGGTTCATGGCCGATTCGGTAGCCAGAACTTCGCCGGTGCGCAGATCGCAGAGATAGCCGGCGACGGTGGTGGAGCCGATATCCACAGCCAGCCCGTAGACGCCTTCCTTGTAGCCGGGCTGCACGTCGATTACTTCGCGATCCTGCCACAGGGTGACGGTAACGGCCCACTCCTCTTCGCGCAGCGCGGCCTGCAGGCGACGCAGGGCGGGCAGGTCGATGGACAGGTGGCACAGCTCCCACTGCTCGCGCAGCGCATCCTGCAGCCGGCCCCAGTCGCCGCGGTGCTCGCCCAGTTCGGCCTGGTCCACTTCGACGTAAACCTGGCGCACGGCGGGAGCCACGTCGATGATGCGCTCGCCCGCGGCCTTGCGGATCATCTGTTTCTGGGCGCGGCTGCCCTCAGGCACGAAAACGAGCAGGTCGCCCTGCACGCGGGCGTTACATGAGAGGCGCAGGCCGGGCTCTTGTTGGTCCAGGATTTCCTGTTCGTCGGCAGTGACCGGCGTGACGTGCTCGCCGCTGGAGGTGATGCCATATTTGGGGAAGTGGCCTTCCTCAATACGTACCAGACATTTGTCACAGGTGAGCCGCCCACCGCAGATGCTCTCGATCTGCACGCCCAACTCGCGCGCAGCGTCGAGCACGGTCGTACCGGGCGCCACGCGCCCGCGGCGGCCGGCGGGGGTGAAGATGATCAGGGGGTCGGACATAGTGTATTGGTTGATAGGTATATTAGTGTATTGGTTGATTGGAGATTGGCCGCTGATTTACGCCGATAGACGCCGATATTTTTCGTTTTTTATCGGCGTTTATCCCAGCCCGTCTTCGGGCCGTTTATCTGCGGCAAAACAACCTCCGATCTCTGATCTCCAATCTCTATTTTTCAAGCACTATTCGCGCGGCATTATACCCCGGCGCGCCAGTCACGCCACCGCCGGGGTGGGCGCCGGCGCCGCAGAGGTAGAGGTTGTCGATGGGCGTCTCGTAGCGGCTCCAGCCGGGCACGGGACGCATGACCAGCACCTGATCCAGGCCCATCTGTCCGTGGAAGATGCTGCCTTCGGTCAGGCCGTACTGCGCCTCGTAGTCGGCGGGGGTCAGTACCTGGCGATGTAGCACCAGGGATTTGATGTCCGGTGCGTAGCGGGCCAGGGTGTCCAGTACCAGGTCGCCCAGCCGCTCGCGTTCCGCGTCCCAATCGCCGTCGCGCAACTGGTAGGGCGCGTATTGCATGGTGACGGACATGATGTGTTGTCCGGGCGGCGCCAGGTCGGGATCGGCGAGGGTGGGAATGACGGCGTTGAGATAAGGCCTCGCCGAGATGCGACCGTACTTGGCGTCGTCGTACGCGCGCTCCAGGTAATCCAGGCTGGGGCTGATGCGGATCTGTCCGGACAGTTGCCGCTCCTCCTCCTGACCGGTGAAGCCGGGCAAGGCGCCGAGAGCGAGGTTGACGCGCGCCGTGCTGCCGCGGTAGATAATGTTGCGCACCTTGCGCATGAAGCGCGGTTGAAGATGGGTGGGCCCCACGAGGCCGAAGAAGGTGCGGCGGGGATCGGCGCTGGAGAGGACGACGTCTGCCGTCATTTCCTCGCCATTCTCCAGGACCACGCCGATGGCCCGTTCCTCCTGCAGAAGAACCCGCGCCACCGGCGCGCCGGTGCGCACGATGGCGCCGTGCGCCGTGGCTGCCGCCGCCAACGATTGCGAGAGGCGTCCCGCGCCGCCCTGCACGAAGCGCAGGCGGTTCAGGCCGTTGCTGTTCTGGTAAAGGAACATCATCGTGGTGCCCGCGCCGCGCGGACCCAGGCGGCTGCCGGTAACGCCGGAAGCGCCAAGCGCGCCTTTGAGCGCGTCGCTTTCGAACCAGCCGTCCAGGTATTCTGCGACGGCGAGGGGCAGCGCGCGCATGAACTCCATCATCTGGCGGTCGCCCAGGCGGCGCACCTGCAAACCGACCTTGCCCCAGGCCATGGCGTCGCCCAGGCGGCGGCGGGTGATGTCCGGCGGGGTGAGCAGCATCATGCGTCGCAGGACGGCTGCCATCTGCTCGCTTTGCTGCACGAAGCCGGCGAATTTCTGGGCATCGCGCTGGCTGAAAGCGGCGACGTTCGCTGAGTTATCGTTGCCGTTGGCCCACAGGGTGAGCGCCGGACCCTCAGCCTGCGGCGCGAAAAGAGCCACAGGGCTCTCGCGAAATTGCAGGCCGTGGCTTTCCAGATCCAGGGCGCTCACGATCTCATCGTGGAACAGGGTAGCGTGATCGGCGCCGGTGTTGAAGTGGAAGCCGGTGAAGACCTCCTCGGTGGCTGCCGCGCCGCCCAGGGCGTGGCGCCGTTCCAGCACCAGCACTTTGCGACCGGCCTGGGCCAGGGTGGCGGCGGCGACCAGGCCGTTGTGGCCCGCGCCGATGACAATTGCGTCGAAGTCTGTGCTCATCTTCACATATCCTTGAGAATTTCGAGGGCCGCCAGCCGCCCGGGCGCGCCCATGATGCCGCCGCCGGGGTGCGTGCCCGAGCCACACTGGTAGTAGTTGCGGATGGGAGTGCGGTATTTGGCGTAGCCGGGCGCCGGTCGCAGGAAAAAGAGCTGCGAGAGGCTCAGCTCGCCGTGGAAAATGTTGCCCTGGGAGATGCCCACCATGCGCTCGATGTCTACGGGCGTCAGCACCTGGCGGTGCAAAATAATCTCCTTGAGGTTGGGTATGTACTGGGCCAGGGTATTGATGACGGCGTCGCCAAACGCCTCTCGTTTGTCATCATCCCACGGCCCGTCCGCCAGTTCATAGGGCGCGTATTGCACGAAGCAGGACATGACGTGTTTGCCCGGCGGCGCCATGTCGGGGTCGATGACGGAGGGGAAAATGACGTCGATAAACGGTCGCTGGGAGAAATTACCGTACTTGGCATCGTCGTAAGCCCGTTCCAGATAATCGACGCTGGGGCTGATGGAGACCGCTCCTGCCAGATGGCGGTGTTCCCCCGGCCCTGATAGCGGTTTGTTGGCAAACTGGGGCAGGGCGTCCAGGGCCAGGTTGACCTTGCCCGAGGAACCGCGCGTGTTGAAACGGCGCACGTTGTCCACCAGGTCGGAGGGTAGCTCGTCGGGATCCACGAGGTTGAGGAACGTGTTCCAGGGGTCCAGGCTGGAAGCCACGACGCCGGCATAGAACTCGTCGCCGTTCTCCAGGGCCACGCCGACCGCCTTCCCGTTGCGCACGATGACCTGCTGTACAGGCGAGTTGCAGCGGATCTCCGCGCCAAGCGATTCGGCGGCGCTGGCGATAGCGTTGGCGATGCCCCCGGTGCCGCCTTTGGCGAAACCCCAGGCGCGGAAAGCGCCGTCAATCTCGCCCATGTAGTGGTGCAGGAGCACGTAAGCCGTGCCCGGGGAGCGCGGGCCGAGGTAGGTGCCGATGATGCCGCTGGCGGACAGGGTGCCTTTGAGCGGCTCCGACTCAAACCACTGTTCCAGAAAATCTGCGGAACTCATGGTCATCAGTTTGGCCAGCATGTACAGTTGTTCCTCGCCCAGGCCCAGGAAGTGGCGGGCCATGTCTACCAACCCCCATAGATCGCGCGGATTGTAGGTGGTGGGATCTGGGGGGATGATGCCCAGAATGTATTTGACCGCTTTGGCCATGAAGTACATGGTGCGGCTGTAGTCGTCGTAAGCGTCGGCGTCACGCGGTGAAAAGCGGGCGATGTTGCGCATGGTGCGGTAGTGGTCGCCGTCACGGTAGAGGTAGTCGCCGTCGGGCAACGGGGTGAGCGTGCTCTCCAGGGGCAGGATGGTCAGGCCGTGTTTGGCCAATTGCAAATCGCGCACGATCTCCGGGCGCAGCAGGCTGACCACGTAAGAAAAGACGCTGTACTTGAAACCGGGGAAAACCTCTTCGGTGACGCTGGCGCCGCCCACCAGATAGCGTCGTTCCAGGACGAGCACGCGCTTGCCCGCTTTGGCCAGGTACGCGGCGGCGACGAGCCCGTTGTGTCCTCCCCCGACGATGATTGCATCATATTGTTGAGCCATGATGATTCCTTCTACTTCCGCTTGCGTTCGGGGTTGAAGAACGGCGTTTTGACGATGGTAGCGCGTGCCTTCTGCCGTTCATACTCGACGGTAAATTCCACCTCTACCTGCGAACCCAACTCGGCGTGCTCGCGAAAGACAGCGCCGATGGCGATGTACTTCTTGAGGATGGGTGAAAAGGTCTGGCTGGTGGCCTGGCCGATCTGCCGCCCGTTTTTGTAGATGGGCACGGCGGCGCGGGAGGCGCGACCCGCTACCTGCGGCGGCAGGTCCACGGCGTTGAAGAGGCGTTCCAGATCGGTCCAATCGACGTGTAAACCAACGAAAGCCCAGGTCGACCCCTCTTCTTTTTCACGGCGCAGGGCGTTGCGGCCGATGAAGTTGGCGCCGTCCAAAGCCACGGTCCAGCCCAGCCCCACGTCGTAGGGCGAGGATTTTTGTTCCTCGATGCGCGCGTAGCGCGAGGAAATGTAATCTACCTCAATGAGCAACAACCCGGCCTCGATGCGCGCAATGTCCAGGGCCAGCATCCCCGCGGGCAGGATGCCGTGTGGCGCCCCGGCCTCCATGAGGCAATCCCACAGGCGCTCGGCGTGCTGCGCATCGATCCACAGTTCGTAGCCCAGGTCGCCGGTGTAGCCGGTGCGTGTGACCGTGAGCGGGTAGCCGTCTACCTGACCGTGGGCCAGCCGGAAGAAGCGCAGGTCGTCGAAGTCGATGCCGTCGACCGCCTCCTTGAGAATCTGGCGGCTGCGCGGTCCCTGCAGCGAGAGCGCGGCAAGGTCGGTAGTCACGTCACGCACATCCACATTGAAGCCGAAGCTGACGTCCTGGAACCAGCGCAGGTTGGGGTCGGCGGCGGTGATGCGGAAGCGGTCCTCCTCCAGGCGGGCTACGGTGCCGTCGTCGATGATTTTGCCATCCTCATCGCACCAGGGCGTGTAGAGCACCTGCCCCACACGGCATTTACCGGCGTTGCGCGTGATGAGGCGGTCCACGGCGCGGGCGGCGTCGGGTCCCACGATTTCGTACTTAAAGAGGGGCGAGACGTCGATGAGCCCGGCGCTGTTGCGGATGGCGAAATACTCGCGTTCGTGGGACGGTTCATAGACGCTGGCGGACAGATAACCGGACCAGCTGCGCCACTCGTGACTCTCGCAGAGCGGCGCGGTTCGTGAGTGGAAGGGGGTTGGAATGGGCATTGTAGTTCCTTGACAACATCCTTATGGTTGCGAGTCGCCGTCCAGAGCCTGGTAGCCCAGCTGCCGCGAAATGCGGGCGGCAGCCTCCCGGACCAGGGCGGCGACGTCGGGGATCTGCTCGGGCGTCAGGCGCAGGGTGGGGCCGGCGACGCTAATGGCAGCCACTACCTCGCCGTCATGATTGCGCAGCGGGGCGCCGATGGCCAGCAGGCCGACTTCCAGTTCCTGATCGGCCACGGCGTAGCCGCGCTCGCGCACCTGGGCCAGATCTGCCTGCAGCGCCTGCAGATCGGCGATTGTGTGCGGCGTGAAGGTGGGGAGGGGCGAGGGCAGGATTTCTACCAGGCGCTGTGAGGGCAGGGCCGCCAGCAGCACTTTACCCGTTGAGGTGGCGTGGGCCGCCCAACGCGTGCCGATGGCGCGCCCGCCGGACATGACGTGACGCCCGGTGACCTCGTGCAGTATCAGAACCTCGTGATCCTGCAATATTTCCAGGGAGGCGGTCTCGTTGGTTTCTTCCGCCAGGGTCTCCAGTTCGCCGCGACTGACGGCGCGCAGGTTGTTGGCGCGCAGCGCACGACCGCCAAGTGCCACCATGCCCGGTCCCAACCGGTACTTCTCGGAGTGGGAATCGCGCACGATGAGCGCTTCGCTCTCCAACGCGGTCAGCAGACGGTACGTTGTGGCTTTGTTAAGGCCAATTTCCCGGGCTAACGGCGTCAGCGTCCACTCCGGATGCTCGTCGGTAAACGCCTTGAGCACCGAAATGGCGCGCACGACAGCCTGTGTGCCGGGATAAGGAGTGTTAGCGGTCATGGTTGCTTTCTTCCCCGGCCCTTACGGACCTCTCTTGCTACGCCGGTTTGTTCATATTGTGAAATCGCGTTTCACGGAAAACCAGTATAACAGTTG
>JBMCFH010000164.1:0-7458 GCA_048620455.1 Chloroflexota bacterium
ATCCTCTCAGCCACTGACTCTCAAATTCATCAATTATAGCACATTTATTCTATTTCGCATCGAGGATGAGCGGAGAAAAAGCGAAAAGCGGGGGTCAGTTCTTGGCTCGACTGCTCAGAAAAAGATTCAGTTCCACCTGGCTCAGCGGTTCGTCGCTTTCGGAGGCATAGTAGCCCTTTTGCCAGAGCTGCGCCGGGACGCCGAACTGCTGCTGGATCTCTTCTTCCGCGTCCCGCTTGAAAATGTGTGCAATGCGCGCCGCCGTGATCTCCTCCGGGCAGCGCACCACGATGTGCACCAGCTCTGCATCTACGATCAGGTGTCTGAGCTGACAATCGTTCGCCTGAGCGATCCGTTCCAGGGCGCGGCGCAGGGCGATCTGCAACATACCGGGCATGGGCTGGCGTGGTCGCCAGACCAGGGCGTAGGAAGCGCCGTCACCGCTTTCGCTGCTCAGTGGCCGCGTGGTGGCTACCACCGAGGCCTGTGATGACGCCCGCAGGTCGCCGTGTACCACAGATGACAACTGGCGCAGCGGCTCGTCCGTCTGTCGCCGCAACTGGCCCACGGGAAGATCAGGCAGAGCAGCCACGGTCAGTAAATAATCGCCGCGTATCGGTCGTGTAAAGAGGAGCAGGTCTCCGCTGCGACTGGCCAGGCGCATGAATTGAATCAGCGCCGAGTTCGTCGGACGCCATGTCTCGGCCACCCGCTGGCGAATATCCTCCGCCTGCTCGGCGTCGAGGCTGCCATTGTGCGCCAGCAGTTGGTCTTCGCGCGAGATCATGGCCCCCAGCACTTTCTCTTCGTACGCTATCTGTTTAAGAAGAGGTATAACCTCCAGAGGACGCTGCTCGGATGGCGCCTCCACCATGGGTGCAGGGGCCTCCCCCGGCGATAGACCTACCCCTTGCGCTTCCTTGCCGGCAGGTTCCGCCGCGACGTCGGCGTCAGACTCGCCCGCAGGAGACGCCGCGCCATTCGATGGCGGCGGCGACAACGTCTGTTGCACGCTGTACATCAGCGGCGCCAGCTCCCGCTCCAGCTCGCGCTTCAGTAAGGCGCCTTTTATGACGTCCGGATAGCTACGCGAAACCGGCTTCTCCTCGCCGGAAACAAGTACAATCAGCGGCAAGTCCGGCTGCAAACTGTGCAGGGCGCGAATGACGTTTTCCAGATCTTTGTGGGGAATGAAAGCCAGATCGTATGGTTGCTGGGCCAGGGACAGGCATGCTTCGCGGACCGTCGCCACCGTGGTCGTTTCCGGCGCGTACTGCGCCCGCAGGTCGCGTGCCAGGTCGGCAGCAAATTGTTGGTCCGCTTCTAGAATCAGGATTCTTTCCATTGTGCCCCAGCCATTCTCTCTCCTGATCTCTGCCGGACGGGCGCGCCGATCGCTACAGTACCGTCAGGGCAATACTTTCGCCGCGCTCCGGCTCAGGTTCCACGCGATCGGCGGCGACGCCGGACATACTCCAGGCGCCGGTGTGCGTCACTTGCACGTCAACCGTCTGCCCCCGCAGGCGGCGCGAGTCTTCGAAAAAGACCAGCTTGCCCCGGGGTTCGCGCCCGTACCAACGCTCCTTACGCTTGTCCTCAACCAGCACAGGCACCGTCTGGCCCAGATACTCACCCATCTTCTCTTCAGAAATTTGCTCGTTCAGTTCCTCGACCAGGTAGAAGCGTCGCCACTTCTCCTCGTCCGGCACGTCGTCTTCCAGAGTGCGCGCGCTGACCGTACCCGGTCGTGGACTGTAACGAGCGAGATGCAGCTTGTCCAGGCGCAGCTCCTCCAGCAAATCGTACGTCTTCTGGAACTGAGCCTCCGTTTCGCCGGGGAAGCCGACGATAATGTCACAGTGAATCGCCGCATCAGGCACGATGCGCCGGATGCGCTCCACCAGCCGGCGATACTGGTCCGCCGTATAGCCACGACGCATCCTCGCCAACACCTCGTCGTCGCCGGCCTGCACCGGCACCTCGATCTGCGGCATCACTTTGGGCAGATCGCGCACGGCGTACAGGATCTTGTCCGTCAGGTAATTGGGGTGGCTGGTCAGAAAGCGAACGCGCTCCAGACCATCAACCGCGCCGACGGCGCGCAACAGATCAGCCAGGTCCGGGCCATCGGGCACGTCGTAGCCGTAACGATCCACAATCTGACCGAGCAAAACCACTTCTTTCACACCCTGCTGCACCAGCGAGCGCGCTTCAGAGACGATAGAGCCAACGGGCCGCGTGCGCTCCTTGCCCCGCTTCTGCGGAATGATGCAGAAGGTGCAGGCGTGCGAACAGCCATAGACGACGGCAACCGGCGCGGAGACCATACGCCCGCGCTGTTTCACAGGCAATATCACTTCGCCGTCCTGCATCAGGTGCCGCTGCTCGATGCCCCGTTGTTCCACTTGAAGCGCGTCCGTCTGCATCAGGTGCGAGATAAGTGGGCCGCCGTCGCTCGCCGGTTCCATAAAGACATCGACGAAGGGAAATGTCTTCGATAGCTTCTCGTTGCCGCGCACGCCGACGACGCAGCCCATCACGGCAACTGTCTTGTCCGGGTTCTCCTCTTTCAAGGGGCGCAGAGCGTGCAGCTTATTGTACGCCTTGTCTTCGGACTGCTGTCGCACCGTGCACGTTTCCAGCACAATGACGTCAGCATCCTCGGCGCGTGGCGTTGAACGGTAGCCGTACCGTTCCAACTCCGTCGCGACGCGTCGCGCATCGGCGTAATTCATCTGGCAACCAGTGATCCAAAAATGGTATTTCTTCTCAGTCATAAGAGTAAAGGGCAAAATGTTACGAAAACAGTTACAGTTGAGCCCGGGTAACGGGAATCGTCACGCACCGGTCCTCACCCATCTTCCGCGTGTAAGCGCCCAACAAAGAGCGCCTCTGACAGATGAAACTTGATTGTAGCGTTCCCAAAAACTGGCGTCAAAAATTCTAACACTTCCGCAGGCGCCTGCCGCAGCATCGCCTCCAGGCGCAACACATCGGCGGGCGGCACGTTCATCCGCCCCACGTACTCATGAAAGTCCATCTCCTTGCGTTGCGTCTCCTCATGCTGCAGGGCAAAACCGGCCTGATAGAACGCCGCGCGCCACGCCTGCACGCTGAGACAGCAATGGTGGCTGGGATCGCGCAGCTTCTCAAAGGCATTGACGTAGCGGCCTGCTTCTCGCTGCAGGCGCCCCTTCTTGCCACGCAGGCGGCTGCCGGGTACCACGTTGTCCACAACGACCAGCAGCCCACCCGCACGCAGCACCCGCGCAGCCTGGGCCAGAAATCGTTCGATGGATGGGAAGTGGTGCGGAGCAATACGGCAGGTCACCAGGTCGAAGGCAGCGTCAGAAAACGGCAGACGTTCGGCGTCAGCTGCCACGAAGTGCGTGTTGCCATGTCCGCGCTGCGCCGCCAGCTCTCGCGCCTTAGGCAACATCTGCGGCGTCAAATCGCTGGCTACAACGCGCCGCACGTGTGGGGCCAGGGCGTGCGCCGTGTGGCCCGCGGCGGTTGCCACGTCCAGCACGATCCATTCCGCCTGCGGCTGCACCACGTCCACGAGGCGCGCCAGGCTGGGACCGTGCGCGTGAACCCGGCTACTGGCGTAGGCCTCGGCCTTGTCCCCAAATTGTTGCTGAACCCGTTGTTTGAGCAATTGGCCGTCCATCGCGCCTCGGAACTTGTGTCAGTGGATGCGCCTTAAGGCACACCCTCCGCCCCATCAAATAACATTGTACTCTTCAACCAGACGCCCTTCCTCGAAACGCTCGTAGTCCAGCATGGACACATCCAGCGTTGTGGCCTCGCCATCCAGTATGAACTCTGCCATGAGCAGGCCGGCGACCGGGCCGTGCATGAAGCCATGGCCCGAGAAACCGGTGACCACGTAGTAACCGTCGAGCGCGGGAACCGGCCCGATGATGGGATGCGCGTCCGGCGTTACTTCGTACAGACCGGCCCAGTGTGACATCAGGCCCGCCTTCTGCAGCAGCGGCAGGCGCTCGATCGCGTTTTCCATGTGTACCAGTTCCCACTCTTCGTCCACACTCTCGTCAAATCCGGGTTCTTCGTGCGGATTGGACATGCCCGTCAGTAAGCCCTCTCCTTCGGGATGGAAATACAGGCTCTGCGCAAAATCGATGACGAAGGGGAAATCGGGCGCCAGGTCAGGCAGCGGCGTGGTCGTCAACATCTGGCGTCGCACGGGCGTCACGGGCAACGGCGCGCCGGTCATCTCGCTGACCACGGCGGACCAGGGCCCGGCGGCGTTGACCACTACGTCACAGGCGATGATACCCTGCGGCGTCTCTACTCCCGTAATGCGCCCCCCTTCCACACAAATGTCGGTCACAGGCGTGTCGTTGAAGGCGCGCACACCCAGCTTGCGCGCAGCGCTGACGTAACCGCTGACCACGCCATTGGGATCGGCCAGGCCATCTCCGCCGTGAAACGTTCCCGCCAGGACGTCATCCGCCTGTAACTGCGGCGCTCGCTGCCGCACCTCGTCGCCCGTCAGCCACTCGGTGGGCACACCCAGGCGATTCTGCATGCGAACGTTGTGCCGGAACTTCTCCACGTCCCTCTCATTGGTCAGCAAAAAGAGATAGCCTATCCACTGTAAATCGATCGCCTGTCCCGTCTCCTCTTCAAACCGCTCCAGCATAGGCAGGCTGATCTGGGACAGGCGCACGTTGATCTCCGTACTGAACTGGTACCGAATGCCGCCCGCGCACTTACCCGTTGCTCCCTGACCGAAGAATGGCTCCCGCTCCAGCAAGACGACGTCCCGTTCGCCCTTCAACGCCAGGTGATAGGCAGTGCTCGCGCCCATAACGCCCCCGCCAACGACGACGACGTTGCAACGTTTGGGTAGATCGGTCATGGTCTCTCCTCAAATAACTTTGGACTGGATGACGCATTTTAACGCGAAAAACGCGGAGTTACGAATCAGCCATCCACCCAGGCCAATGAGGAGCACTGCATGCCGCCGGTAGGAACAAAGCGGCGGTACAGGGAACGATCCTCACCGGGCGCCGGGGCCAGCAACTCTATGTAGCCATTCCCCAGCCGGGCCAGCCAGCGTCCATCGGCGCTCCAGTCGTGAGCGTGAAAAGCGGTGAAGTAGGGGCTTTGCACGTCCAACACCGTCTCGTTTGCGCGGATATCGTGCAGAATGAAGCGAATCTCCAGACCGGCATGTGGATAGAGGTGCAGTGACAGCCAGCGCCCATCGGGCGAGATGGTGGAATCGGGAGAGGCCACCACCAGTTGCGGCACGTAAAGCAACTCTTTCAGAGTGCGCTGCCCGCTGCGCGCGCCGTCGAGCAGGAAAAAGTGGTGCGCCGAGCTGCCGGGCAGCGTCACCGCCCCCACCAACGCATCATCCCCGGCGGGAATAATCGATGCAAACTGCCAGTTACGATCGCTGGCACGGCCCTGCAGCACAGGCAGCAGCTCATCCGCCCCCAGCAACGGACGCGCCTCTTGCTCGCCTTCCACCACGTAGATGCGCCGGCCCTCATCAGCCACGTAGCCGTACGTCTTCTCATCCAGCCAGAAGGGCCAGCTTGCGCCCTGCGCCACCCGCTCGTTCGGCGTTAACGTATCACGATTGCCCAGATAGAGCTCATTCTGCGTCGTCTCCCAGAACAGCAGTTGACCACCCGCCGGCGACCAGAACGGGAGACCGGGCGCCGCGTGCAGCGCACAATCAGAGCGCTCGCTGCAGGCCATCGTGTCCAGCAGGCCACTCCCGTCAATGGTGCGCCCACTTTGCGAGACGCGCCATACCGTCAAATAACGACCCTGCGGATCGCGCGGCAGGCTGTAGGCAGGTTGCAGATCGCCGCTCAGGGGCACTGCGTCCACCCCGTTGTGCAGGCGCGGCGGCAGGCGAGAAGTGACGTCCGGATTGCGGTCAAACAATAAGATCCCTTCGTCGCCCGGCGCGGGCAGCAGAGATTGGTGACGGAGAAGGTCCCCGGTTATTTCAACCAGCCTCTCACCAGGCCCATCGAACCTGAACAGGCCACTCTGACCATTGTCATCCTGGCAGGTCAGCCACAGCGCCTGCTGCGCATCAGGCGGCGGCGGCCGACCGGCGGCTTCTTGCGCTACATTGGCCCGCTCGATGACGTGACTGTGCCACGCCGCGGTCAATTGCGCCTGCTCGACAGCCGGATCGTAAGGCGTGTACTCCCGCAACCAGGCCCAGAACCCGTAGGCCTCGGTAACTCCTTTCTGCAGATGCCGCACGTCGCCTCCCGTCTCCTGCAGCAAAAAGTCCACAAACGCCGCAATCTGTTGCTTCTCCAGTTCCAGCGGCGGTTCGCGTTGGGGCCACCACCAAAGCTGGTTCAGTCGAGGCAAGGAAATGATACTATCCACAAATTGCACGTACTCATATGCTGCCACCGGTTCATCCGCCAGCCCCAACGCGTGCAACGTCTGCCGCTGCAAAGCGGCGAAGAAGTAACGCTGGCGGCAACAATCGAACGCCAGCAACTCCGCGTTGACCGCCGCAACGACGGGCGCTGCGTAGCCGCGGAAAAGCGCCCGCTCGGCGACGTCTCGCCGGCCCTCTGCCTGCGGTGGTAGCCCCACGAGCGACGGCGAGGGCAGCGTCAACGTCCCGGCGGAGAGAGGAATCTCGCGAGCCTCAAGCAGGCTTTGGGCGCCGGGTTCCAGGCTTACGCGTAATGAGGAAGCTGGAGGACAGGCGCTTTCCCACGTCTGGCAGGCATCGGCTACGGTTTTGTCCAGATAGGCCAACAACCGTATGGCGACAGCCGCATCACGCTGGCGATAGCGCAACGTCAGATGTCTGCCTTCCCGCGTTTGCCAGGGGCCCCAGAACGTTTCATCAGGGGGAGCCAGCAGCCAGCCGCGGGCGCCCATGCGATAAGACACCGTCTGCTGCAAATGGAAAGTGCTTCTAGCCCCATCCCGCTCCTGTCCATAGGTGTGGCGCACCGTGAGCAACGCCTCGCGCAGGTCGGGTGAGAGCTCCACATCCGTCACGCTGCCGGAGTCCGGCAGCGGCTCCAGGCCCAGGGCACGCCCCGCGTTGCCAAAGAGCAACTGTTCCTGCAACAGGTCTCTTTGCGCCGCCGTCCATTCTGGGCTGCGACCGGACAGCAGTGTCGTAAAGAGTTCGTCGTCTCCGCGCCGCGCTGCCTGTTCTGCCAGGTTGTGAGTGGCGCGAACGTCCGCTTCCAGCAGCGCCATTTCACCCTGCACGCGCTGATCCACCTGCGACCAGAGCAGCAGACCGAGACCGCACAGCAACGCCAGCGCCAGAAGCACAGCGGGCCAGCGCCGGGCACGCGGTTCTGCAGGCTCTTCTGTCGGAGGCGGCTGCCAGCCGCCCTCCTCGTCACTCATCCAGTCGAAGCGCATTGTTGATCAGGGCAGCCTTGCGCTGCCAGGGTTACCGGGGGTTCATCCAGACGACGC
>JBMCFH010000165.1:0-7433 GCA_048620455.1 Chloroflexota bacterium
AGGTGATGGGCCGCTTCCTCTTCTACGCCAGCCACATCCGCATCGGCGTGTGAGGGAACGGAACCGCTTAACTGACACAATGTGAACAAACGGGGGAGGCGCGCTGCACGACAGCCGCCTCCCCCTTGCGCCGACAACGAGTTATAGCGA
The DNA here is from genome assembly GCA_048620455.1 of Chloroflexota bacterium. Taxonomy (GTDB): domain Bacteria; phylum Chloroflexota; class Anaerolineae; order Promineifilales; family Promineifilaceae; genus JAAYYY01. The sequence goes on from JBMCFH010000165.1 coordinate 151, forward strand.
GGTATTTATGCGCGACAGGGTAGGTTTGCTACTCGTCGTTCTGCTCATTGTCATCCCCCTTTTCGCCGCTCAATACGCGAACACTATGGCCTGGTCTGACCCCGCTGCCGCTCCCGACCCTGATGCAACCCCGGCCCCGGCGGCGACACCGACGGGGCACGTGGCCACGCAGGCTGAGTTGGACGCGGCCTATGAGGAGTGGGAAGCGTCGGAGCACGCCCATACCTTTGACGGCGGCATGGGCGCCAACACGACGTGCGCCAAGTGTAAATCGCCGCTCAACTGGGATCCGTCCCAGGAGGAGGCGCAACAATTGGCGCTTGATTGTGGCTCCTGCAAGCGCGAGCCGGGAGCGCCGCGGCCCGATCTGGCCGAAGGTGTGCCGGTCCCTGAGGAGGAGTGGCAGCATATCACCTGTGACGTGTGCCATATGCCTGCCGGGGATTCGTTCTATACGGGGATCGCTTTCTGGAATCAGGAGAGCGGTCGCTATGAAGAGGTGGCGGATGTCGACGATCTGTGCGCCCGTTGCCACGAAGGGCAGCACGGCTTCCGCGTAATCGAAGAGCAGGAAGCCACGGCGATTCACGGAGAGATGGCGTGCACCGAGTGCCATGGCGCTCACGGAGCCGATTCGGCGTGCACCGATTGCCACGATCCAACGGTGGGGCCGGGCGCGTTTGAACACGAACGCCATCCCAGCGTGGCCTGCAGCGGTTGCCACGATGCCGAAGGGTTGAGCGTGTGGCAGGATCCGGTTCCGGAATCGGACCACTTCGAACAGTACATCACGCGCCGCTTTGCCCATACGCTGACCTCCTGGCCCTCCCACAACCTGACCATGGAGGTGGATTGTCTGCGTTGCCACCATCCACCGGGCGAGCGACAGCCGGTGGTCGTGCCCTATGTTTCGTGCACCGAGTGCCACGAGCATGCTGACGGCGCCGTCTCCGAGTGGTGCACTTACTTCGAGCGTGACCCTGATCCTCGCGCCACAACTGAACCGTGATCTTATGCAACGAGAGCTACATGTGCCCATGACCCGACTCACTGCATCTGCACCTGCCGGTTTCTCCAGGCTATCCGTGTTATTGTTGCTCTGTCTGCTGGTTCTGGCGGCCTGCGCGTCTCCGGATTCTGACGACAGGGAACCGGCAGCCTCGACCGCCACGCCCGTGCAGGCAACGGCGACGCCTGCGCTTGCCGACGAGCATCCCCAGATCTGGGAGGCCTGGCAAAGCAGCCCGCACGGCGACACTTACGCCCTGGAAAAAGGGCCAAATACCTATTGCGCCCGCTGCCACTCGCCCGCGAACTGGGATCCACAGGCGACTATCGACGATCCGCCCAACTGCGTCTCCTGCAAGTTTGCCTTTGAGCCGGAGCCGCGCCAGGCGGAGGGCAATCCGCTGGTCCCCGAAGCGGAGTGGGAATCAATCACCTGTGAGAACTGCCATCGCCCACAGGATGGCGCGATTGAGGGCGAGATCGCCTGGCTGGACACGCAGACCGGCTTTTATCAGACGGTCAGTGATTCCAGCGAATTGTGCGGGCATTGCCACCGCGACACCGAAACGTTGCGCCACGAGCGGGAACTGGGGTCTGGCGCGCACGCCGAATTTACCTGCGCCGATTGCCACGATCCGCACAGCACTGCCGCAGGGTGCAGCCAGGATGGCTGCCATAGCCCCGGCGCGTTGGCCGAGAGCCACGACGAGCATCACGAGAGCGTGACGTGTGTGGCCTGCCATGACGCCAGCGGCCTGGAGGTGGGTCCGATTGAGGGGCAGGAGACGTGGACGACGTTGAGGACGACGGAGCTGCTGGGCCGTTCCAACACAGAGCCTTACCAATCTCACCGGTTACAGCGGGACGTGGATTGCCAGCGCTGTCATCATGAGGACAACCCGTGGGAGCTGGAACCGTTGCCGCAGGATGAAGCGGACGATGGGTAGGCGTTTTCTTTTCCTCGCGCTCAGTTTTGTCACCGGCTTTCTGTTGCTTGCCGGTGTTGCACACGGGCAGGAAGATACTACGCCTGAGATTAGCATTGAGTGGCCCAACGAGGGGGAAACGCTCTACGCCGGTCCCACGTCGTTGCTCTACAGTGTGCCGATTAAGGGGCGTGTTAGCGGCGTCGCCGACGATGATTTTCCGCTGACCGTCGAGCTAGAAATCGTTCAGGACGAGCGTGTGGTGGAGAGCGAGCGCCGGGTCATTGACCAAAACAGTTCCCTTGAATTCTTCGTGACCGTCAACCCACACGCGTCCGAGGAAGAGTTTCCCTCGGAGCATCTGACCTGCGGGGAGGACTGTCACTTTCCCAGCGAACTTGAGTTGCCTTCTGGTATTCTCGATTTACGTTTGGCTCTCTCCACGGACGGCGACCGACTCGCCCAGAGCGAGCGCCACATCGTGGTGGACCGCTCTGCTTACGCCACCATTCCCGTCACACTGTTGCAAGAGGGCGGTGGGCCGGCTCCCGAGGGTGTGAACGTCACCGGCGCTACCCAGATTTACCTATGGCGCGCGCGCCGCGCCCTTGCCGCCACTGATAACCAGGGGCAGGCGCAGTTGAAAGTGGAGGCTTTATCCCAGGCGCCGACCGAATATCGCGTACAGGTGAAACCGACCATCGTAGACGGCGTGTTGTATGAAGGAATAGGCGAAGAGCGCGTGACGCTGGCTCCCGGCGCCGGTCGAGGAGAAGCAGTCGAGCTTACGGTTTCTGCTCGCCAGGGGCAGCTAAGTGGTCAGCTTTCTGCGGCGGCGCCCGGTTCGCCGCAGATCTGGGCCGTCTGTTTGCCGGACGGGCGCAGCTTTCGGACGCCGGTAGACGCCGATGGCGCCTTTCAATTTGAGGACCTGCCGTTGCGACCCTATCGCCTGATGCTCGATCCGCTGGCGCTGGCTGATATGGGCCTGGACGGGGATAGCACCGACGTGGATTTGACAGAGAGGGCCGAGCGGCAGGTGACCGTGTCCGTACGCGAGACAGCAGCGTCTGTTACTGTTATCAGGGGAGCGGTGGCGGATGAGCAAGAGAACCCGCTGCCCTTTGCCTGGGTAGCTGCCGGCGAAGGAAATCGTTTCGCGCCGGTCTTGCCAGACTCGGGGCGCTTTTTGCTTTCCGGTCAGGCGCCTGAGAACCACACGCTTTTTGTGCGGGCACCGGGTTATTATAGCCGTGCTTACGCGTGGGACGCCGACGAGGGCGAGCGGCAGGCGATTGCCCTCGCGCCACAGCCAGAGACGCGATTCTTGCCCTGGGGCCAGGGTACAGTTACCGTGCCGGCGGGCAGCGATGTGGAAGTAGAAGGGCAGGTGATGCGCATGCAGCGGGGCTGGCTGTGGGGCGAGGGCCAGGAGCGCGAGCCACTGGTTGTCGAGGCCGGCGAGGTGCGCCTGACTATTTCTGCCGGTCGCTTTGCGTTGGAGCGCGGGCCGCAGCGCGGCTGGTTTTACCTGCTGGAAGGGGCGGCTCGGGCGGAGCATGTGGCTTCGGGCCGGGAGATCGCGTTGCAGGCGCCGGTGATGCTCAATCTGAATCTTGGGCCAGAGCTGGTTGCTGCACCTTACGAATCTGTCGCGTTGCGCGCGTTGCAGGATGTGGGGGAGGCGCCGCTGGCCGATATGTGGCAACCGACCCCGGGCGCTCGTCTGCGCGATGGGTTGGCGCGCCTGGGTATCGGCGCGGCGCAGGCGGTGACTTTTCTGACGTATGCCCTCATTCTTCTTTCCCTGATCGTAGTCCCCCTTGGATACGTTTTCTACCGTCGCCGGCGCTCATAGAGCATAAATCACCCGATCGGGTGATGGTCAATTGATCTACCGGATGAGGTAGGCTCCCCCTTTCGCAGCTATTCTACAGTCAGACCGTGAACCAGGCGCCTGCGCCACGCGGCATAGGCATCCTGAATATAAGCAATATCGTTCAATAGCAACCGTTGCTAACGTTACTAGCGGTTGCCCTTCCTTCCGCACGGAGGTCTATGACATGAGTAAAGAGAATTTTTTGAGCAGAGCCCTCAATGACACCGTGCTCTCCCGGCGCACGTTCCTCAAATGGAGCGGCGCGTTGGGCGGCACGGCGGCATTGGCCGGAGGGCTAAACTACGGGTTGCGCTCCACGCCGGCTACCGCGCCGGCTGTCGCCGCCCAACCAGCAGCCGAGGGCGAGTGGATTACGGCTGCCTGCTGGCACAATTGCGGCGGGCAGCGGTGTGTGCTCAAGGCCGAGGTGGTTGACGGCGTGGTGCAGCGGGTCAAGACGGACGACACGCACCCGGACAGCATGGAAACGCCGCAGATTCGGGCCTGTGCCCGCGGCCGGGCGCAGGAACAGCAGTGCTTTGGCGTCGACCGGCTCAAGTACCCCATGAAGCGCAAGAATTGGGAGCCGGGCGGCGGCAACAAGGAACTGCGCGGCCGCGACGAGTGGGTGCGCATTTCCTGGGACGAAGCGCTGGACATTGTAGCCAGCGAAATCGAGCGCATCTCAGAAAAGTATGGCAACGAAGCGATTCTGGAGCTCGGCGGCTATCTAAGGCGACCGTTGACCCTTATGGGCGGCGCGGTTGGTACCTGGGGCACGACTTCGTGGGGAACATGGTATTACACGGGCCCCATGATCGGCCTGGGCGACGGCCTGATGGCAACCAGCCACAACGACCGTCTCGACATGCAGAATTCCGACCTGATCGTCATTTGGGGCGGCAACCCGGCCTGGAGCTCCCAGGGCAACAACATGAAGTTTTACCTGGATGCCAAGAAGGCCGGTGCGAAGTTTATCTTTGTCGATCCCTTCTACAATGATTCGGCGATGATTCTGGCGGACGAGTGGATCCCGATTCGGCCAGGCACCGACCACCCCATGATTTTGGGTATGGCTCACACGCTGATCGTGGAGGACGATCCGGACACGAACCCGCTGATTGACTGGGATTTCCTCAACCGCTGCACGGTGGGCTTCGACGCCGATCACCTGCCGGAAGGGGCGGATCCCGAGGAAAACTTCAGGGACTACGTGCTTGGCGTCCACGATGGGCAGCCGAAAACGGCTGAGTGGGCTTCTGAGAGATGCGGCATTCCGCCGCGCACGATTCGCCGTCTGGCGCGCGAAATCGCCATGACGCGTCGCGCGGCGCTACTTACTGCCTGGTCGCCCGCCCGCACCAACAACTCTGACTCCTGGCCTCAGGCATTCATGACCTTTGGCGCAATGACGGGCCACATCGGCCAGCCAGGGCGCATGACGGGCGTCAGCTGCTGGGAAAAGACGGCCGACGGCGGTCCGGGGCTGATTGGCTCCGGTCGTAGCGGCGTACCCGGCCTGGAAAACGCGCCGGAAGAGCAGGTGGACATCCGCATTAACAACAACGAGGTGTGGGACGCGGTTCTTGACGAAAAGTACACTGCCGGCTACGAGGACGTGCGCGACATCAACATCCAGATGATCGTTCACGACGGCGGGTCGGCCCTGAACCAGAAGGTGGGCATGACGAAAGGTATCGCGGCCCATCGTAAGGTGGAGTTTGTCGTCACGCAGAACCTGTTCCTCAACACCAACGCGAAATACTCGGACGTTGTTCTGCCGGTGACGACCCAGTGGGAGCGGTACGGTTACATGAAAGGTAATCGCGACCACCTCATCTGGGCGCGCCAGATTACCGAGCCGCTGTTTGAGGCGCGGGACGACGACTGGATCGCGGCCGAAATCGGCAAGCGGTTGGGCTTCGATCCTCAAGAAATCGACCCCATGCCGCTGAAGCAGCAAATCTTCAACCAGCTTGCGGGCTCCTGGGTCATCAAGGAGAACGGAGTTGACCAAGAGCCGCTACTGACCATCACGCCAGAAGATATCGCCGAGATGGGTGTGGAAGGCGAGCCGCAGACCGGGCGCATTACGCTCCAGGAGTTCAAGGAGAAGGGCGTCTACGTTGTACCGCGCCGCGCGGACGACAATCTGGGTTACGTGGCCCACGCCGCGTTCCGCGAAGATCCGGAGGCGAATCCACTGGACACACCGAGCGGTAAACTGGAGATTCATTGCCAGGATATCGTGGACTTCGTGAAGAACTCCGGTTTCACCGAGATCGATCCCATTCCGACGTACAACAAAGCGACAGAAGGCTACGAAGACACCTTCGCCGACTGGGAGAACAAGGTGAAGGGCGAGTACCCACTGCAATTGTTCACGATTCACTACCGGCGGCGCTCGCACTCCATCTTCGACAACATCCCCTGGCTGCGCGAAGCGTTCCCGCAGGAACTGATCATGAGCCCGCGTGACGCTGCCGAGCACGGCCTGGCCCACGGCGACATCGCCTACGTTGAGAGCCGCCACGGCAAGGTCATCCGCCCGGTTTTCGTGACCGAGCGCATGATGCCCGGCGTGGTAACTCTTGGCGAAGGGGCCTGGGCCGAAGTCGACGAGGAAACCGGCATCGACAAAGCCGGCGCAACGAACACCCTCAATGGCGCCATTCCTACAGGGCAAGGCCATCAGGGCTGGAACACCTGTAACGTCAAAATTGAAAAATACGACGGGCCCATTGAACTGCTGCCCGACCACCAGTGGCCGCAGCGAATTCCGGTGAAGGAGAGTTAAAATGGCTAAACAAATGGGCTTTTACTTTGATGCGAGCGCCTGCAACGCCTGCCGCGCCTGCGTCATCGCCTGTAAATCAAAGAACCAACTACCCGTCGGCATCAACTGGCGTAGCGTCTACGAATACGGCGGCGGGAACTGGGTTCCTGACGTGGATGATCCCTCGCTGCTGGTACCCAGCAACATCTTCGCTTACGCACTGTCGGTATCCTGCATGCATTGCGAGAATCCGGTTTGTGCAGATATCTGCCCTGCCGACGCGCTGCACAAGCGCGACGAGGATGGCTTGGTGGTCGTCGATCCCGAGGCCTGTATTGGCTGCCGTTACTGTGAATGGGCCTGCCCCTATGGTGCGCCGCAGTTCGACGAGGAAGCCGGCGTCATGACCAAGTGCGACGGCTGCGTTGACCTCGTGGAGAACGGCGAGGAACCGTATTGCACCGCTGCCTGCGTGATGCGCGCGCTGGAGTTCGGCGACCTCGAGGAGCTGCGCGCCAAGTACGGTGACGTGGACGCGATTGAGCCGCTGCCGGAGGCGGACCTGACCAAACCGGCCATCGTCATCACACCCCATCGCCACGCCCAGGAGAGCGGTGAAGGGACGGGCCGGCTGCTTAACCTGGAACTAGAAGAGGTATAACCGATGAATGCAAACGAATGGTCACTGATCACG
>JBMCFH010000166.1:0-7341 GCA_048620455.1 Chloroflexota bacterium
TCTTTTGTTACTGTCAGTCAGTTTGTTTTCTGTGTTAGTGAGGAAATAAGATGAGTACGTTGAGTGCTTTGATACCAGTGTTTCTGGTTCTGTTCGTATTCGTACTCGTGGCCCTCATCTTCGTCTATGCCAGCCGCATTAAGAAGGTGGGTCCCAACCAGGTTCTGGTCATTTCTGGTCGGGGTGAAGGGCGCCGCGAGCTTGAAACAGTCGAGAGCAAGTTCCGCATTGTCACCGGTGGTCGGGCCTTTGTATGGCCCATTCTGGAACGCGTGGACGACCTCTCGCTGGAGATTATGACCATTGAGATTACGACGCCGGATGTTCCCACGGTGCAGGGCGTTAATGTGACCGTGGACGGCGTGGCCCAGGTCAAGATTGGCAGCGACGAAAACTCGATTCGCACCGCGTCCATCCAGTTCCTGTCTAAGACCAACGACCAGATTCAGCACGTGGCCCACGAGACGTTGGCCGGCCACCTGCGCGCCATCCTGGGCACGCTGACGGTGGAGCAGCTGTACCGCGACCGCGAGGCCTTTGCGCAAAAGGTGCAGGAGGTCTCCGGCGAGGATATGGCCAGCATGGGGTTGGAGATTGTCTCCTTCGTGATCAAGGACATCAAGGATGACGAGGGTTATCTGGAGGCCCTGGGCCGGCCGCGCATTGCTCAGGTCAAGCGCGACGCGGCGATCGGCGAGGCGGAGGCCTCCCGCGACGCCACCATCGAAAGCGCCAAGGCGCGCCAGGAAGGGGAATCGGCCAAGTTCGACGCCGAGACCAAGATCGCCGAGAGCCGCAAGAATTTCCAGGTTCAGGAGGCGGCCTATGAGGTGGAAGTCAACCGCAAGCGCGCCGAATCTGAGCTGGCTTACACGCTGCAGCAGAACATCGAGAATCAGAAGGTGACGGCCGAGGAAGTTCAGGTCGAGGTCGTGCGTAAGCAGCGGCAGATCGAGGTCGAACAACAGGAAGCCAAGCGTAAGGAACGCGAGCTGGAGGCCACCGTGCGCAGGCCGGCGGAGGCGGAGGAGTTCCGCATTCGCACCCTGGCCAACGCCCGCCAATACCAGCTGCAGACGGAGGCGTCCGGTGAAGCGGAGGCCATTCGCCAGCGCGGTCAGGGCGAGGCCGACGCCGCCAAGGCGCGCGGTCTGGCAGACGCCGAGGTGACGCGCCAGCAGGGTCTGGCGGAAGCGGAGGCCACGGCTAAGAAAGCGGCAGCCTGGCAGGAGTACACGCAGGCGGCTATCTTGCAGCAGATTCTGGACAAGCTGCCGGAGATCGCCGCGGCCATTGCCCAGCCGCTGACCAAGACGGACCGCATCGTGATCATCGGCGGCGGCGAAAACGGCCGCGGCTCCGGCGCCTCGCGCGTGACGGACGACGTGACCCAGATTATCGCCCAGGTGCCGGCGACCATCGAGGCCCTGACCGGCGTGGATCTGACCGAGTCGTTGCGGAACCTGCCCGGCCTGAAAGAGAGCGTAGAAGATGGCAAAACGGAGGCGGCAACCGACGGCGCCAGCGCCGAGGCCGATGTTGCTCCGGCTGACGACAGCGACGAGGCCTGATAACGGAACGCCACAGTAAATTTCACGCAAACGCCGGCGGCAGCCCTGGGCTCGCTGCCGGCGTTTTCTTTTTACAGGGGTCGCCGCGGTCCGCCGTCCGCCGTCTGCGGTCGCTCCACTTGCCCCGCCGCCAGACCGCGTTATAATGAGCACATAATCACATACATTCCTTCGGGGCAGGGTGAAATTCCCGACCGGCGGTGACGTTTTCGCACACGAAGCCCGCGACCCTCGAGACAGCGCCGACAGCGCTGGGCCGAGGTTGATCTGGTGAGACTCCAGAGCCGACAGTGATAGTCTGGATGGGAGAAGGTATGACGTGCGACGGCGTCTCCTGTCGGCATGCCCCACCTATGTCAGGTGGGTTTTTTGTTTTGCCGGGCCGCAGGCGCGCCCGCCGTGCGATCCTCACGCTAATTCTCTCCCCCTGTCTCGTCGTTCCAATTGAATTTGAGGTTCTCTTACTGTGGCGGCTTTCCGCCGCCGGAGGAGACAGACCTATGATCGGACGACAGATGCAACGAGAGCGTCCCCTACCCATCTGGTTGACGACGCTCGCTTCCTTCTTGCTGCTGCTGCTGGGCTGGCAAGCGCTGACCTTGCTCGGCGGCTACGACCACTTTATCCTGCCCGGTCCGCTGGACGTGTGGCAACAGTTCAATACGGTCGCCACAGACGGACGGCTCGTGCGCCACGCCCTGATTACGGTCAGCGAGGTGATTCCGGGGCTGCTGTTGGGCTTCCTGGTCGCCACGCCGCTGGGCTACCTGCTGGCCAAATCGCCCCTGGCAGAGCGGTTGCTTTCTCCGTACCTCATCGCCTCGCAGGCGATCCCCGTGATCGCCGTGGCGCCACTGCTGACCATCTGGGTGCGCTCGACCTACTGGAGCCGCGTGTTGGTGGCGGTGCTGGTCGTTTTCTTCCCCATCCTGATCAACGTCATCGCCGGGCTGCGCTCGGTGCCGCCCGAGTTGTACCAGCTGATGCACTCGCTGCGCGCCACGCGCTGGCAGTTGTTCACGCGGCTGGAGGTGCCGGCGGCGCTGCCCATTCTGCTCGCCGGTCTGAAGGTGGGCGCCACGCTGTCGGTGATCGGCGCGCTGGTGGGCGAGTTTGTGCAGCCCAAGAGCCAGGGCCTGGGGTATCTGTTGATTACCGCCCGCTACCAGTTCAAGACGGATCTGGTGTTTGTGGTGCTGGTCACGCTGGCTGCCATTGCCCTGGCGTTGTACGGCGCGGTGGCCCTGTTGGAACGGCACTTTTTGCGCTGGCGAGAGGAGAATGGGAAGTAGGTGGTTGCCGGAGATTTGAGATCGGAGATTGGAGATTGTTTGGCCGCGGATGGACGCTGATAGACGCTGATTTCGCGTTTTTGTCTGCGGTCATTGTGACGTTAACTGAGTGATTAGGAGAAGAACATGCGAAACGCAATCATTTTGTTGCTGGCGTTGCTCGTGGTGACCGGCTGTGCGCAGGAGGCGGAAGCGCCGGCGGATGTGGGGGAGAATGGACAGAGTAGTGAGGAGGTGCAGGCGACGCCGGACGCGGGCGGCGAAGAGGAATCAGAGGAACCGGTGTCCATCCAATTGCCCATGGCTTACATTCCGGACCCGCAATTTGCTCCCTTTTACGTAGCCGTAGAGCGCGGCTATTATGAGGAAGCGGGGTTTGAGGTGGAATTCGACTACAGTTTTGAGACGGACGGCATTGCCCTGGTCGGCGCGGGCGAGCTGCCCTTTGCCATCGTCAGCGGCGAGCAGGTGATTCTGGCGCGGGCCCAACAACTGCCCGTCGTCTATGTGATGGCCTGGTACCAGGATTTCCCCATTTCCGTCGTCAGCCGGGAGAGCGCGGGCATCGAGGCCCCGTCGGACCTGGAAGGGCGCACCGTGGGCATTCCGGGGTTCTTCGGCGCCAGCTACGTGGGGTACGTGGGCCTGCTCTCCGCCGCCGGCGTGGACGCCGAGGCGGTGGAAGCGGAAGAGATCGGCTTTACGCAGCTGGAGGCGCTGTTGAACGACCGCGTGGAGGCTGTGGTCGGCTACACCAACAACGAGCCGGTGCAGCTGCGCCAGCAGGAGGAAGCGATCAACGTGCTGGAGGTGTCCGATTACATCGACCTGGTGGCCAATGGGCTGATCAGCAACGAGACGACCATCGAAGAGAATCCGGAAATGGTGCAGCGTTTCGTGGAGGCCACGATGCGCGGCTTGCGCGACACGCTGGAGGATCCGCAGGCTGCCTTCGAAATTAGCAAGGGATACGTAGAGGATCTGGACGACAGCCGCATGGCGGTGTTGGAAGCGTCTCTGCCGCTGTGGCAGGCGGAGGAACTGGGCGTCACGGATCTGGCTCGCTGGCAGCAGACGGAGCAGATTTTGTTGGAAGCGGACCTGTTGGACGAAGCGGTTCCCGACCTGGAAGCGGGCTTTACCAACCGCTTTGTGGAGCAGGCGCAGGAGTAATGGGTAGAAACGGACCGCCGCCCGGCGCGCCGGACGCTTTCCTGGACGTAGAGAACGTCAGCCACGTCTTTCCCGACGGCGTGCAGGCGCTGGCTGACGTATCTTTGCGCCTGGCGTCCGGCTCGTTCACGGCGCTGGTCGGTCCCTCCGGCGTGGGCAAGTCCACGCTGCTGCGCATTCTGGGCGGCCTGTTGGAACCCTCGTCGGGCCAGGTGCGGCTGAAGGGCGTGCCGCCGGCGCAATCGTCGGAGCCGGTGGGCATCGTCTTTCAACAGGACAACCTGATGCCCTGGCGCACAGCGTACGACAACGTGTGTCTGCCGCTGGAGCTACAGGGCATCAAGGATCCGCAGCGGGTGCAGCAGTTACTGGAACTGGTGGGGCTGGATGGCTTCGCCAACAGTTATCCGGCGCAGCTGTCCGGGGGCATGGCCCAGCGGGTGGCCCTGGCCCGCGCCCTGGTGCACCGCCCGGAGCTGCTGTTGCTGGACGAGCCGTTTGGCGCGCTGGATGCCCTGACGCGGGAGCGTATGGGGCACGAACTGCTGCGCATCTGGCAGGCGATGCCCGTGACCGTGTTCATGGTCACGCACAGCATTCCGGAAGCGGTGCTGCTGGCGGACGAGGTGCTGGTGATGACCGGCTTCCCCGGGCGCGTCAGCGCACGCCTTCCCGTGGAGCTAGCCCGCCCACGCCACGTAAAGATGCAGGCCACCCCGGACTTCCAGGAGTACGCCCTTGCAGTCCGGGGGGCGATTGAGGCCTCGGCTGACGGTTGACAACCTGCAACCTGCCAACCTGCAACCCATAACCCCTAAGTCTCCGGCGTCGGTTCAACCGTCTCGCGCCTGTTGCGCCGCCAGCGGCGGACGAAGGTGACCACCAGCCAGATGGGCAGGATGATAATCAGGGCCAGGGGCAGGGCTACGATGACCAGCCAGATGGCGATGGAGGCCAGGCCCTGCAGGGCGGAAACCAGCGTCTCCAGAGCCTCGCGAGCCACGCCGGTGGGACGCCAGCCGCCTACTTCCAGCGGTTGGGATAGCTCGTCAGGCGTGATACGGACGGTGATGGTGGAGTAAGCGGCGGACTCCTCCAGGTACTGAATGCGACCCTTGAGCGATTCGATGTCGCTTTCCAGGCGGCTGAGCTCGGAGTTGACCGCCAGCGCCTCTTCCACATCGTCTGCTTCGTCAAGGAAGGTGCGCACGCGGTCGGCGGTCGCTTCCAGATTTTCCAGGCGGGCGCTGAGGTCCACGTACTCCTCGGTAACGTCGTCGCCGCTGCTGGAGCTGCCGGTCACTTCCAGGGCCATCCCTTCGATCTGGTCTTTGATGGCGTCAAACTGCTCCACCGGCACGCGGATGGTGATGCTGCCGGCTTTGGCCTGATTGCTCTGGTAGACGTTGCTGCTGACGACCCAGCCGCCGCTGCCGTTGGCCAGGCCGGTGATGGCGTCTATCGTTTCCTCGGTGTCTTCAACCACAATGCTGATTTCGCCGGTGCGGATGATCAGTCGTTCCTGCACCTCTCCGGGCTGGGCGGCATTGGATGCCGCGCGCTGACCGGCGCTGCCGCCCTCTTCGGCAACCATTTCTTCCGTCTCCGCCTCCATCGGCGCTTCCATGTCCGCGCTGGATGCTGCGGACTCCGGCGCGCCGCTTTCCTGCGCGTTTGCGCAGCCGGCGATGATCAGGGCGAAGATCAACAGTAGGGCCCACGGTGTGTTTCGTAACATCTTCTCCTCCTTGCTTGTTGCCGTCGCTTCTATGTTATAGACGTTACTTCCGTCGCGAATGTTCCAATCCTGGAGCAACTGACGTTGCACGGAGAACGGCCCGAGGACGGGCCACGGAGAATTGCCCGTGCCGGGCAAGGGAGGGCCACGGAGGGCATTTTAGAGCTTCCCTGAAAGGCGCAGGTGCCCTGAAGGCCTCAATATAATCTCCGTGGTCCTCTCTCAGATCTCCGTGCCGCTCCGTGTCACATTCGTTTTTACACTACCAGCCCATTTCCAGGCGGGCGATGAGCCGCTGGGGTAGGCGCTGCTGGCGCATGCGCTCCTGGGTGACCTCGACGGGGTAGGGCACGCGGAAGTGTTGCCAGGTCATGGTCTCGGTGTCCAGAATGCCATAGGCCGCGCGGGGGTCGGAGTCTCGCGGCTGGCCCACGCTGCCGGGGTTGATGATCAGGCGGCGGCGCGCCAGCGCCAGCGGCTCGTCGTAGACCGGCGCGTGCGCGCGGCTGTGGAACTCGTCTACCTCCTCGAAGATGATCGGCATGTGTGTGTGGCCCACCAGGCAGTGCGCCGTGTCGAAGTGGGCAAAGTTGACCGAGGCGGTCGGCTCGTCCAGAATGTACTCCCAGATCGGCTGGCGCGGGCTGCCGTGGGCCAGGGTGAAGGGTGTTTTCACCGTCGCCGGGGGCAGCGACGTTAAGTATTCCCGCGTGCCCTCAGTCAGCGCTTCTCGCGTCCACAGAATCGCCGTGCGCGCTTCGCGGTTGAAGCTATCCACGTCCAGCTTGCCCAGCACGGCCCAATCGTGGTTGCCGGTCAGGCCTACGTGCTCGTGCTCGCGCAACAGGTCGGCGCACTCGTTGGGGGAAGGGCCGTACCCTACCACGTCGCCCAGACACCAGATCAGGTCCCAATCGTCGTCTGCGTCCTCCAGGACGGCTTCGAAGGCAGCCAGGTTGGCATGAATGTCAGAAATGACCAGAATTCGCATATTGCTCTCCGAGATTTGGAACGGGCCAATGATACCATGATCGCATAGAGAATGTATAATAGAGTGAGACTATGGCAATTCTGGACGAGTGGACGGTTGACTTCGTAAGCACCAGCGTCGAGCAGACGGAGCGGCTGGGCGTGCGCCTGGGCCAATTATTGAAAGCGGGCGACGTGCTCTGTCTCTCCGGCGAGCTGGGTGCGGGCAAGACGACGTTGGCCCGCGGTGTGGGTCGCGGCTGGGGCACGGCGTTGCGCGTGACCAGCCCCACCTTCACGCTGGTCAATGAATACCCGCGCCTCAGCGATGGGCGCACCCTGTACCACGTCGATTGTTACCGGCTCTCCAGCGAGGGAGATGTAGTGACCGCCGGGCTGGAAGACGTGCTGGACGACGACGGCGCGATCATGATCGAGTGGCCCGAGCGGCTGGAGGCCTGGCTGCCGGAGGATCGCCTGTGGATCGCGTTGCGCCACATGAACGAGACGCGGCGCGGCATGCGCATCACGGCTTCTGGCGAGCGCTCGGCGGAATTGCTGACTGCCTTCAAACGTAGCGCCTTTGGCGTGTCTTGAG
>JBMCFH010000167.1:0-7336 GCA_048620455.1 Chloroflexota bacterium
GCGAAAAGCAAAGCGCCGGCTGCCGGTCGCACCACCGTCTGGATCACATCGTTGGCCGTATCGACGGCGGGGATCTTGTCTACCGTCATCTCTATGCCCAGCAGAACTACCAGCACGACGATGACCAGCCAATGACCCAACAGGCTGTAAGGCTCCGACAACTGCAACAACGGTTGCTCTAACGGCAGGCGGGAGGCCAGAGCCACGACCAGAAGCGGAATGTAGGCGTTCAGGCCGGCGCTGCTGGAAAGGCCAAAGGCAGCGCCAATGCCGCCAAGGGCCGATATGATATCCACGTCGACTTCCTCCTCGTCATCCGGCCCCTGTGGAGCGCGGGCAACCTGGCTTAAAGACCGGGAAAACCGGTCAATGTTCCTGTCAATTGATAGCGCACGATGCTGATCGCTGTGATTTGCATCAACGCCAGCACCAGCGCCATGGTCAGCGGGGCCAGCGCCTGACGCCAATCCTGAGCCTTTCCTTCACGCCGTATTACAATCAGAAGCAGGATGGCATTTAGCATTGTCAGGATGGCCACCACACCGGCGGCGCTTACAATAGACAATACGTAAAGCAAGGGCGATTGGTTGCTCAAGACAAGCAACACGGTCAGCGCCGCCAGCAGAATCAGCCCCCCCAGTTCGCGCCACGAAGTAAGCACCGGCCGGTATACGGGCCTTCGCCACAACGTCTGGGCCAGGGCCGGAACGGCGAACAGCCCCATAGCCAGCCCTGTGCCCATGCCCGTCGTCAAGCGCAGCCAGTTCTGCGGCGAATAGAGGTGGGGCGCGTCGGGAAAGAAGTGACTATAAGAGTTCAATCCATCAATGCCCATCAGCCCCACGAAGCCCACGAGGAGCAACGATAGGCGCAACGAGGGGAAGTCAGACCAACGCCCCCGGCCTGAGAGCAGAAGGACGCCGGCAGCCAGCATGATACCCAGGTACATCCCCGTACACCGCGCGCAGAGCGGCATCTGTCGCCCCTCAAATAGAAAGGAGTGGGCCGTCAGGCGATGGCAGACGGTATAACCGGCGTAATCCATGACACCCAGCAGGTGGTCGTGCGCCAGTCGCTCGGGATTGGTCGCGCTGTAAAAAGCGAGCACCAGCAGGGAGCCCACAACAACCAGAAGCGCGTTCCATGGTCGCCTCCTGACCCCGCTCAGGAGGTCCGCGACGGCGCGCTCATTGGGAGTTTCGTAACCGGTCATACCTTCTCGTGTTAGATAAATTGCAGGTCAAAACCACAGGTCGTCAGTACCTTACCAAATATTACATGATTATAACGGCTGTATGCTAAAGTTACCCATAGTAAAGGGTGGAGCCAGGGGACTCGCAATTCAACGCAATTTCACGCCGAACGGCACGCAGACCTGCGCTTCACTTCTTGACGCTGAACTGGCCCAATGCTAGGATCAGCGAATCGGGTTGACCGGGTGATCGCGTCTGGAACAACGCTTCCAGACGAGGAAAGTCCGCACTCCATAGAGCACGGTGCCGGCTAACAGCCGGGCGGATCGCTTCTCCACCAGGAAGCGGTCTGACGGCAAGTGCAACAGAGAGGTAGATTGCCCGCACTGCACCATCTGGTGTAGCGCGCGGTGAGGGTGAAACGGTGGTGTAAGAGACCACCGGCAGCGGCAGTAATGTCGTTGGCCAGGCAAACCCCACCGGGAGCAAGGCCAAGCAGGACGCAGTTTTCCTTCGCAGTGGAAGGAAACACGGGGCTGCTCGTCCCGTCTTAAGTCCAGGTAGGTTGCTTGAGGTTGTTAGCAATAGCAACCCTAGATAGATGATCACCACCCGAAAGGGTACAGAATGCGGCTTACAGGTCAATCCGAGACGAAAAGCAGCAGAACAGCGATGCTGTTCTGGTTGTCCAGTGCCGTTTGTCGATCTTTTATTACTCTGGCTGGATACGCATATGATACGTGTGTTGTTTCTTTGTTTGGGAAATATCTGTCGTTCGCCCATGGCTGAAGCGGTGTTTACCCGAATGGTGGGCGAGGCGGGCCTGAACGATCAGATAGAGGTCGATTCGGCAGGCACCGGCTCCTGGCACGTGGGCGAAATGGCACACCGTGGCACGCGGCGCGTGTTGCAGCAACACGGCATCGACTATGAGGGCCGTGCTCGCCAGATCAGCGAGGGTGATCTGCAGCCGAACACTTATATCGTGGCCATGTCACAAAGCAACGTCGACGAGCTGGAACGGCGCTTTGGTCACCAGGACAGCGTCTTTCAACTACTGGACTTTGCCGACGATGCGGATGTCAGGGATGTCCCTGATCCCTACTATACCGGTAACTTCGAGTACGTGTACCAGCTTGTGGAAGAAGGCTGCCGTGGCTTGCTTGACTTTCTACGCGAACAGCACGGCTTATAGGGCCACAAAAATATAATTGCATAAAAGGCCAGCGAGTCTGGAGATACGCGGCAAAGTACGCTCGTTAGCACAATAGGAGGATTAGATGGATCGAGAAGTCATTGTAGTAGGCGCTGGACCGGGCGGAGCCACAGCAGCCATGGGCCTGGCACAAAAGGGATATGACGTGCTGTTGTTAGACAGGCAGAAGTTTCCCCGTGACAAGGTTTGCGGCGATGCCGTGCCCGCTGGAGCCCTTGACTTGCTCTACTCTCTGGGTATGGCCGACAAGATCCGGGAGGCAGGCTTCTACTACGTTGATAAGATCCGTCTTGTCTCGCCCAGAGGCTTCGTCATGGACGCCGACCTGGAGGAGGAAAATCACCAATCCCGCTCCGCCGTCGTGCCGCGAATGCAGTTCGACGCCTTGCTTAAGGAACACGCCGTGGACTCGGGCGCCACATTCATGGAGGCTCACGTTAAGGAACCGATCCTTGAAGATGGACGCGTCGTCGGCGTTCGCGCGCGTGTCAACGGTCACGTCGAGGAGTTCCGCAGCAAGGTGGTCGTGGCTGCAGACGGCGTCACGTCGGCCATTGCCCGCGCCATTCGTCCCGACGAACACGTAGACGGTCACCGCGCTGTCGCGCTGCGCGCTTATGTTGAGGATATTGAGGAGCTGCCCCATCAGGTTGAGTTCTACCTATACGAAGACATCCTCCCCGGGTACGCCTGGATATTCCCCATCGGCGAAGGCCGCGCCAACATCGGCCTGGGTATGCGCCTGGATAAGTTCCGGGAACATAATTACAACCTGAAGAAGATGTTGCAGCACTTCATGGAGATGCCGGAAATCAAGAAACGGCTGAGGAACGGCGGCGAGATTCACGACGTCGCCACCTGGCAGCTAAACTTCGGCTCGCAGAAGAACGTCCAGCGCGCCTACGATGGGGCTGTGCTGGTAGGCGACGCCGCCGGCTTCATCAACCCGCTGACCGGCGGCGGCATCAGCAACGCCCTGACTTCAGCGCGGTTCGCAGTGGAGACCGTGCACCAGGCGTTCTTGCAGGAGGATTTCTCGCGACGAGTGCTCAGCGCCTATGAAGACTTCTGCAACGAGCAGCTTTGGCCAACGATGCGGCGCTCCTACTGGCTGCAGCGCACCGTGGAGTTTCTGCCCTTTGTCATGGACTGGATCTGCAAGCGCGCCCAGCACAACAGCCAGTTCGCCAGGACGTTCATGACCAAGCTGTAACCAGCGGACTAAGCGCCGCGGACCAACCCAGACTTCACCACATCTCGCGCCAATCGCGGCTACGGTCGCGTTTGCGACGGCTTCGCCGCTTCTTTTCCTCCAGACGGCGCTCGTTGGCTGCGGCGCTGGGACGCGTCGGGCGCCGTCGCTTGCGTTTCTTCAGCGCCTTAGCCATCATCTCCTGGAAGCGCTCCAGCGCCAGCTCCCGGTTGCGGTGTTGACTGCGCGAGTCCTGAGCGCTGATCTGTAAGATCCCCTCCTGGTCAATACGTGAGTCCAGACGCTTGAGAACGCGTTGCCGCTGCGCTTCGGTCAGGCTGGGCGAGTTGGCCACGTCGAAGAAGAGCGTGGCCCGCGTAGCTGCGCGGTTCGCGTGCTGACCACCCGGCCCGCCACTGGGCGAGAAGGAAAATGTCAACTCCCACGACGGAATGGTCACCTTATCATTGATCACAATTTCGTTCTCTGTACTCATACTATCCATTATAGGACAGCGCCCTCGATATGACATAAGAGCGCAGTTGACGGTCCTCTTCTAAATCAGTAAACTCCGCAGAATGCAGCTCAGCGAGAACTCCCAGACAGGCGAAAAAATCGTTTCGGCGCTAACAGACTGCGCCCACATCTTCTTCATGGACGGGGTTGGTTTGGGCGGCGACGACCCTGCTGTTAACCCCTTTGTCCGCGCCCACCTTCCACATTTGACCGATTTGCTGGGTGAGGGCTGGTATCTGCAGACAAATGAAATTCGCAGCACAGCAAGGGCTACGTTGGCGCCCACAGACGCTACCATGGGCGTCGCCGGCAGGCCGCAAAGCGCCACGGGCCAGGCGACGATATTAACCGGGCGCAACGTACCACGCCTGCTGGGCCGCCACTATGGACCGAAGCCGAACAGCGCGGTCGCAGAGGTGCTACGCGCCGGGTCCCTCTTTCAGGAAGTGGTGGACGCCGGCGGCGGCGCGGCGCTGATCACACCGTACCCTCAACAATATTTCGAAGCCATTGACAGCGGACGGCGGTTGTTATCCGCTGTGCCCCTGGCAGCCACCAGCGCCGGGCTTTCGCTGATGACCGCCGATGATTTGCAGAAGGGCCGCGCCGTCAGCCCCAACTTCACCGGAGAGGGTTGGCGCACCCATCTCGGATACGACAATATTCCTCTGTTGACCCTGGAGGCAGCCGGACGTCAAATTGCGACCGTCGCCAGGCGTTACCATTTCAGCTTCTTCGAGCACTGGCCCAGCGATCGCCTCGGTCACCGTGGTACGCTGGAAGAGGCTGTGCAGCATCTGGAGAGAATCGATGCGGTCCTCGGCGGCCTTCTCGATGCCTGGGATGACAGCGGTCTGCTGATTATCACCAGCGATCATGGTAACATTGAAAACAAGAGCTACCGCCAGCACACAGAGAATCCGGTGCCGACGATTCTCATCGGGCCTGGGCACGCCACGCTGGCAGCCATGATTGATAACTTAAGCGATCTTGCCCGGGTCGTGCGCCGCCATCTGGCGCTTGACCACCAGGAAACAACAGCGGCGAGTTGACCGGCGGACTGCCGGCTTCCGCCGCTCCCTGACGATTGAGGAACACATGCCTATTTCATCTGAAGCATTTCGTGACGCTTTGCGACACTTTCCCGCCGGCGTCACTATCGTGACCATTAAGAGCGGCGAGACGATCCATGGCCTGACCGTCTCAGCTTTCGCCTCCATCTCGCCGGAGCCCCCCCTGATTATGGTCGCCATCGACCACCGCCACAGCGCCTATGAGTTGCTGGAGCAAGAAGGCGCGGTCTTTGCCGTGAACATCCTGCATCAAGACCAGGTCGAGCTCTCCAACCGCTTCGCCTGGCTCAAAGACGAAGACCGCTTCGACAAAGGCGATTGGCGTACGGCTGTGACCGGGGCCCCCGTTCTGGCGGACGCGCTGGCCTGGCTGGATTGCACCATCCACAGCCGCCACGTAGCCGGCACCCACAGCATCTACATTGGCGAAGCGCAGGCCAGCGCCACACCGCGCGCCGAAGAAGCACCGCTCGTTTACTGGAATCGTGGCTATCGCAACCTGTTGCGACGGGAAGTGCATCCGACGCAGGCGGAGCATGAGTAAAGCGTATGGTGGGCGCGGGTCAGCGGCGTAGGCGCAGGGAGAACCGGCCATGCGACGGCTAATCGCTTTCCTCGCGCTGCGCTGCCCACACTGCTTTCGCGGTAAGATATTCAGGGGCCTGTGGCAGATGTATGAAGAGTGCGACGTATGTCACATTCAGTTCGAGCGAGAGCAGGGCTATTTCATGAACGCCATCTTTTTCGGCTACATTCTGGGCTTCATCGCCATTCTGCCCCTCAACGTCCTGCTCTACATCTGGGAGGCCCCACCCGTCTGGTTTCTGGCGAGCACCATCCTCTCTCTCGTTCTGCTTTCACCCCTCATCTTCCGCTACTCGCGGGCTATGTGGATGCACATCGACGAAATGCTGGATCCGCGACCCGATCCCGTGCCGCGGGAAAAATAGGGCAATTTACCAGATCGCCTCGCGCCGTTCTACGCCTGCCCATCCATCAGCACAGCCTCAATGCGCTCCATGGCCCAGTCAATCTCGTCTTTACTGATAACCAGTGGCGGGGCAAAGCGCAGCACGGTTTTGTGCGTCTCTTTGGCCAGAATTCCCTTCTCGCGTAAGGCTTCTGCGAAGGGCCGGGCGGGCCCACGTAGCTCGACGCCTATGAGCAGCCCCTTACCGCGCACCTCCTTGATGTGATCGCTCTCAATTCGCTGCAGCCGGCCCATAAAGTAGGCGCCGAGCTCTTGCGAGCGCTGCACCAGATTCTCGTCCACAATCACGCTCAGCGCGCTGCGGGCAATCGCCGCGCCCAGCGGGTTTCCGCCAAAGGTGCTGCCGTGATCCCCGGGCCGCATCAGCCCCAGGACCTCGCGATCGGTCAACACCGCTGAAACAGGGTAGAAACCGCCGCTCAGGGCTTTGCCCAGAATCAGAACGTCAGGGCGCACCCCCTCATGTTCCGAAGCCAGCAGTTTGCCCGTGCGACCCAGGCCGGTCTGAATCTCGTCGGCCATGAATAACACCCTGTTTTCGCGACAGAGGGCCGCCGCGTCGCGCAGATATCCGTCCGGCGGCACGATCACGCCCCCCTCGCCCTGAATCGGCTCCACCAGAAAAGCCACGGTGTTGGCGGTGATAGCCGCCTCCAACGCCTGCAAATCACCGTAAGGTACTTCGACAAAGCCCGGCGTGAAGGGCCCGAAATCCTCACGATACTGCGGCTCGCTGGAAAAGCCGACAATTGTCGTCGTTCGTCCGTGGAAATTGCCCTGACAAACGATGATTTGCGCTTGATCGCGGGCCACCTGCTTGATCTGGTAGCCCCATTTGCGGGCGGCCTTGATCGCCGTCTCCACCGCTTCGGCGCCGGTGTTCATCGGCAGCGCCATCTCATAGCCGGTCAGCTCGCACAGCTCCTTCAGAAAGGGACCAAGCTGGCTGTTGCGAAAAGCGCGCGACGTCAATGTCACGCGCTCCATCTGCTCCTTCGCCGCCCTGACAATCGCAGGGTGGCAATGGCCCTGATTGACCGCCGAGTAGGCGCTCAGACAATCCATAAAGCGGTTACCTTCTACATCGTAAACCCAGACGCCTTCCGCACGGTCGATGACCACATCCAGAGGATGATAATTGTTCGCACCGTATTT
>JBMCFH010000168.1:0-7324 GCA_048620455.1 Chloroflexota bacterium
GACGCTTTCCAGGAAGCCTACTTTCGCGAGCGCTGGGATCCGGCTGCGCGCCAGATTGTCGTCTCGGAGGGGGAAGATGTGGGCGTGCTGGCCCTCGAAGAGCGCGACGGCGACCTTTTCCTGAGCCTGATTGAGATTGCACCCTCCCATCAGGGGCGCGGCCTGGGCACAGCCATCATCCGCGACTTGCAGCAACGCGCCCGCGAGGAGGGCCGCGCCCTCGGGCTGCACGTGCTCAAAGCCAACCCCGCCGCTCGCCGCCTCTACCGCCGCCTGGGATTCGACATCGTCGAAGAACGTGAAGAGCGGTTTGTGATGCGCTGGACCCCTTAGGTCATGAGAAGGGTAGCAACCTGCCCGTAGGCGCCACCCGGTGGCGTCGTGCCTGCGGACACGAACGCTGTCAGCCGGTACACCCCGCTGGGCAACGTGACGCCGGTAAGCGTTGCTTCATACTCTGCCTTCCCGGCCCTGTATTCCTCAGGATGGGACGTGCCCAGGGTCTGGACCGCGCCGGTAGAAATGTCCCGGGCGTGGAATTGAACCGTGTAAGTGGCGCCCTTCCTGGCCAGCTCATTGGCCTCCGCCGCGTCTAACCTGAAGCAAGCAGTCAGAGAAAAGGGACGTTCGGAGCGGAAGACATCCGGAGAGGTTGGGCTCTTGCCAACTACCCGTGGTGTTTCGACCTCAGGGGGCTGACGGATGTACACCACCTCGACTTCAAACGCAGAGGGCCGCGCCACAGCCACGAGCTCCCGTTCCGCTGCGACTTCGACTGCGACTTCAGGTTCGGCCTCGGAAACGACTTCTTCTTCCGGCTGCTCTGGCTCCGGCGCTTCTTCTACTGGCTCACGCACTTCAGCGCGCATTCGCTGCATATCCCGCTCCATCGCCTGCAACTGTCGAGCGCGCTCCGCTTCCAGTTCCTCATCCAGCTCTTCGTGGGCCTTCGCCCGCGTTTCCTGCAACTCCTCCTGCAAACTTCGCTGGGCTTCGGCCTTCCACTCCTGCAACTCCTGCTCAATTTCGCTCCGCCGTCTGGCGCGTTCGGCTTCTAGGTCCTCGCGCAGCTCCTCTCGGGCAGCCTTGCCCGTTTGCTGCAACTCCTGCTCCAGGGCCTGCTCGGCCTCTGCCCGCCGTTCTTCCAGCGACTGTTGCATCTCCCGCTGCAAACGAGCGCGTTCGGCTTCCAGTTCCTCATCCAGTTCGCGCTCGGCCCTTGCTCGCATTTCCTGCAGTTCCTGCTGCAGAGCCTGGCGATCCTCCGCATGCTGCTCTTCCAGCTCCCGCTCCATTTCACTGCGCCGGCGCTCGCGCTCGGCGTCCAACTCGGCGCGCAATTCCTGCCGCGCGTCGGCCCGCATCTGCTGCAGCTCGCGCTCCAACTCTTGCCGGGCCTGTGCTTCAACCGCTTCGGGCAATCCCGACGCCGGCTCGCCCATCTGCTCCAACATCCAGAGCGACACTTCCACCGGTCGAACATCGGGCCAATCGGCGTCGACGTCCTCTTCCATATGGTGCACCCTGGTCCGTCGCTCCTCGCCATCTTCCTGTACCTGGAACTCCACCACAAAGGTCGCAGCCGACTCCCATGCCGGCTCACTGTTTGGCGAATTGTGCTCCGCTTCAACTGTGGCATCCGCCAACACTCTGGCCTGCGCGATCCACTGTTCGATCACATCTTCAGAGACAAATTGGCCTTCCGCCCGCAGTTGCGATTTTATTTCATCGACGGAGAGCGCCGCCAGGTCCTGGAAGGTATAAACGTCGAGCGATTCACGTAACAACGTCGCTCTGGCAGGTCCGATGCCGGCAATGTCTGTCAGGTCGTCGCTCTGTCTGGGGTTGCTCGTCGACGCAGCCGTCATAATTGCCCATCCTTTACTATAAGCGGTAACTCTGAAACCCAATCTGTGTGTTGCGAGGAGCGCGTACAGCGTGGGGAGCCGATCCTGCACAGGGCAGTCTAGTTGACAGGAGACTGGCTCTCTGAACGTCGCGCCAAGCGCCCGGATTGACCCTGCCCGGGCTGTGTGATGGCAGCCCGGGCCAGGGTCTAGACTCAAGTGCGCGGTGAACGCGCTTAATCCTCCGGAGCTTTGTGAATGAACGCACAGGGCCCGTTACACCAGCAGGCGATGTGTCCAGGGTTGCCGCAACGGTCGATGGTCGTGGCCGTGGTGGCAAAACAACAAACCTCACCACAGTGCTCAGGATCATGGGATTCGAAGGTGTCGGCCGGAATCTCAACTTTGAAATCGTAATAGCACCAGCCGTCGTCATCATGGTTTCCATTGTTATTGTTACGATGTTCACAACACTTGCGGCCGTTCTCGCCCTCGATCGGCTGCGTATCCGTGGTGAAGGTTTTCTCTGGGCCGGGCCCGATGCACTCGACGTGGGTCCGCACACAAATCTCACCACAAAGGTGGTGGAGAAGCGGACCACGCAGACCCACCCTGACCTTCATCACTGCGGCCTCACCAACGTGGATGACCCCCGTCTCTTTGCCATTCTGGGTGAGCACACAGTCCATCTTGACTTCCAGCTCGGCGACAAAGGGATCGATGTGACACTCGTTGTGAGCATGAGGCTTACCAAACGCTACACTTTCCGTACCAGCACGTAACATCGTTCAAAACCTCCTTGGGTGTGACAGCACGCCGGACGAAGGCCGACAGACTGCCAACTTGAATAAATGTGGAACACACTGGACAAGCTGCTCCCTTTGTAGTGAGACCCACTTAAGAGGCACTGTTTCAACAATTAAGCTCTGGATTTTGTAGATTAAGTGGTGATTCGCAGCTTTAGACGGACTCTCCGCGGCGGATCCGCTCGTAAAGGTCAATCGTTCTCTGGCTGGGCTCCACGCCAAGTTCCCGTTCTAATGCCTCGCGGCATTCGTGATACTGGCGCAGCGCCAGGTAGCGCTGAGACTGGTGGCTGTAGGCGCACATCAGTTGGCGATGGGCGTCCTCACGACAAGGTTCTACTGCCAGCGTCTTTTCACAAATGGTAATGCACGTGGCGTACTCTTTCAGTTTCAGGGAATGGCGTCCAAGTTGCTCCAGGACCTCCAGATAATCATCCTGGAGTTTGCGACGGTAAGGAATAACCCAGTCTTCGTAACGATCTTCCGCCAGAAATTCGCCTCGATACAGCGCTTCGCATAAAGTGAATTCGCGGATAGCCGCCGCCACGTTGTTTTGTTGCTGTAGCCTGCGGGCGATATCGAGCCGCCGCCGAAACTCCTCCATATCTACCCAGATGTGGAGGTCACGATTGAGGAGATAGCGATCATCCTCATAGAGCACATGATGGAAGTTCGGACTCCGCTCTCGCAAGGCCTGGCGCATGCCGTAGATAGCCACATTGAGGCTGTTACGAGCGGCGTCGGGATCGGAATCGGGCCAGAAGAGATCCATAAGGACTTCCTTGGCTACCGGCTGCCGGCGATGGATGACGAGGTATTTGAAGATCGACTTGCCCTTGCCGCTGGGCCACTGGGTGATCGGTTCGTCATCCTGGTAGAGCTCGAACGAACCCAGACAGTAGACGGTCAACGACAGCCCGTCATCTGAGCCGGTGGCAGATGGCGCGCGTCTGGAGGCGAGTGCGGGCAGCGGACTATACCGTGCACTGCCCGATATCGAATCGCGAGTTTGCACCCCGTCCGGCTCAGGTTTTTCAGGAGCCGCAGGGTCGGGCATGAACGGCTGGTTTTCCTCGTCCTGTGAGTTAGGCTGGTGGCTGGACCCCAGCAGGCTTTGAAGGCGCTTCAATAAGGCGGGGATCACTGCATCTGGTTGTGGAGGCGGAGCCGGCGAGTCGGGAGTGTTTAGACGACCAGGCGCCCCCATGCGCGCTCCTATGATGTCCAGGAGCGCCTGAAGGTGTTGCCGTAATTGTCGCTCTCGCCGCGTGGCTGCCTGGTAGGCACGCTCGTGGTGGTTGACCTCAGCGTGAAAATCACTCCCCGCCAGACAGATCTCGCGGGCGGCCTGAAGAACAATGCTCAGGTCGTGGTTGCCGTTCGCTTCTGCGACAGCCTCAGTTTTCTCCAGGACAGCAGCGGCATCTTTGTACTGACCACTGGCCAAAAGGTCCATTGCCTCCTGCCAGTCGGTTTCGCTGTCACTGGATGTGCGTGACGGCTCCACTTGCCCGTCCATCGCCCGTTTCCCTCCAGATTTCCCTCCTGAGAAAGACACTCATGGAGGTTAGGATACGCCGATCTGACTCTGACTATGTAAAAACCAACAGCCTATAGAAGAAGGGGCCTCGCAACAAGCTTTTCCAACCGCGTATCGTTCGCGCAGCTACCTCGCCCATCACTTACGCCTGAGCTTCCCAACAAATAACTATTGAGCACGAGATTTATAGAGACGTCACGTCTATGAAATCAGTTGCGGTGGAGCGCTGACTTACCGGGGGGGGATGAGTGTAACTCTGATTCAGGGCAAACCAAGCTGGAGCACAATGCAGACTATATTCAGTGTAAACGAAGTGAGGGTTCCGTTGCAATAAAATACTTTACACTTTCTAATCACGTGGAATCGGCGACGGCGTCACTCAACTGCCCGCCGTCCCTGTCCTGTGCTAAAATGAACGAGCGTAAAATATTGTTTCCGACTCTGATCCAGCACATCACCAAAACAAATCAAAAGGAGTCTCCAATCCACGATCTCCAAACTCTAATCTCCAATCTCCAATCCCTGATCCCTGATCTCCACTCACCCCATGTTCACCACCTGGCAACTTGACGACCTCCTGGACCTGGTCCGCCTGCGCTACCCCGATTGGGACGGTTTCGACCATCCACCCTTCGTCGCCGACGAGATCGAATATAAGCAGGAAACCGCGGCCCGGGCGCAGGAACTCCTGTCGCCACAAGAAGTGCAGCGCCTGATTTCGGACTGGCAGCACAGGGAGCTGATCGAGCGCCTGGAACGGCTGGGCCGCGACAACAACCTGCTCTTCAACCGCGTGCCGCGCCAGGGCGACCTGGCCATCCTCTACGACGACAACCTGGACCCCGCGGAGTTCGCCCTGCAGATGCAAAAACTGCTCTACGGGGCGGCCCCCGCGCCGGGTGAACACAGTTCACCGGGCGATCAGGGATCGCCGGGCGATCACGGATCGCCTGAGCGCCTGCAGGCCTTCGCCCAATACGCCCTGCGCCACGGTCTGCCCAACAAATGGACCTTTCCCACCTACTTTCTATTCATGACCCACCCGCAGGAGGAGCTTTTCGTCAAGCCCCAGGTGGCGCGCTGGCTGCTCAAATTCCTGGGGCACGGCCCGCGCTACACCACCTACCCCTCCGGCGACGTCTACCGCCTGTTGCGCGACCAGGCCCACGCCCTGCGCGACCAGCTGGCGCAATACGGCCCGCGCGACATGATCGACATCCAGAGCTTCCTCTGGATCTGCGCCCGCGAGAGCCGCGCCCGCACCGGACGCCTGGACGTGCGCGGTCAGGTGGACCTCGATATCCCGCCCGACCTCCCGCCGGCCCCCTACGCCACCACCGAACACCCCGCCTACGTCCACGACGAGGCTACTGACGACTACGATCCCAACCTGCAACCGTCAAACCTGCAACCTGCAACCCACGATCCCTACCCCCTCCCCGACCTCGCGCGCGACACCGGCTTCGCCGAAGACGATCTCGCCCGCTGGGTACAGGCCATCGAACGCAAGGGGCAGGCCATCTTCTACGGCCCGCCGGGCACGGGCAAGACGCTCCTGGCGCAGGCGCTGGCCCGCCATCTCGCCGGCGGCGGCGACGGCTTCGTGGACCTCGTGCAATTCCACCCCGCCTACCAGTACGAAGATTTCATCCAGGGCCTGCGCCCCACCCGCGACGAGGACGGCGCGCTGACCTACGAGATGGTGCCCGGTCGCTTCCTGCAATTCTGCCAGGCGGCGCAAGAGCGCGAGGATCGCTGCGTGCTGATCGTGGACGAAATCAACCGCGCCAACCTCAGCCGCGTCTTTGGCGAGCTGATGTACCTGCTGGAGTACCGCGACCGCGCCATCCCCCTCGCCGGCGGCGGCGAGCTGCGCATTCCGTCCAACGTGCGCCTGCTGGGCACCATGAACACCGCCGACCGCTCCATCGCCCTCGTAGACCACGCCCTGCGCCGTCGCTTCGCCTTCATCGCCCTACACCCCAACTACGACCTGCTGCGCCGCTACCACGCGCAACACGACACCGGCTTCCCCGTCGAAAAACTGATCGCCGTCCTCCAACGCCTCAACCGCCAGATCGGCGACCCCCACTACGCCGTCGGCGTCACCTACTTCCTGCGCCCCGACCTCGCCGGGCACATCGCCGACATCTGGCAAATGGAAATCGAACCGTACCTGGAAGAGTACTTCTTCGACCGCCCGGAGCAGGTGGACGCCTTTCGCTGGGCGCAGGTGGGGGAGGCGATTGGGGAGTAGGTTCTGTTCACACTTGGCGCCTTCAGCACCAAGATTCACATCAGCTACTGTTCTGTGTAGCTGCGCCCTTTGAGCTCAGGCGGGACGCCGTGCAGGAAGCCGACGAAGACAAGTTCCTCCTCCAGGGCCTTGATGGCATGGTCCTCGCCGGGCTCGAAGATGAGCAGCGACTGCGGTCCAATCTTCTGCTCCTGTCCGTCGCCGCCGGAAAACACCCCCTCTCCCTTCACTACCACCACGTAGAAGGGGGAACTGGGCGCATTGTGTTCACGAATGTGCTGGCCCGGCTTAAGCATAAAGCGAAGCACACGACCGTTTTCGTCCACCCACAATGGCTCAGCGTAAGGATTGCTTTCCTTGAATTGCAAGTTGTCCAACAGTGCCACTTTCTTCACGATGCCACTCCTTGTTTTTCGTACTGTAGACAGATTACAAAATCGAACCCAATGATAACAGGGCACAATATATCTGGCGATCGGCATCCACGCGCAAAGCAAAGCCCGACGTGACAAAAGCTATTCCGCCTCAACCACCCTTTGAAATTACAGTTTCGTCCTTATTTATGAAAGTGATAGGACATTGGGGCGCCGTCCGGCGCTGGGGAGATTAGAGAGCCGTTTGTCACGAATTACACGAATGAAAAATATGAGATAGAATTCGTGCCATTCGTACCGACCCGCAATCAGGCCTCCATGAAACAATCTCCAATCTCTAATAACCAATCTCTAATAACCAATCTCACATGACCCCTCCCCCACGCTGGAAACTGATCCTCGCCTTCGGCGCCGTCTACACCATCTGGGGCTCCACCTATCTGGCCATCCGCTTTGCCGTGGAGACCCTGCCGCCGTTTCTCATGTCCGGCGTGCGCTTT
>JBMCFH010000169.1:0-7320 GCA_048620455.1 Chloroflexota bacterium
GGCATCCTTGCCGGCGCGCGGCTCTTGCTACCGGGGCCGCAGATCATATAATTGTACCTGCTGTGCTCCTTGTACGATCTGAACTTGGGAGTTTCGCGAGAAACTGGCCCGTGTAGAGGAAGCCGGGCCGGTCATGTGAAGACGCGCAGCGAGGAGCCGTCCGCGTTATGGGGGCCGGCACGGAGCCGGCGCCACCGGTTACCGTAAGATAGAAAGCGAGAAAGGCGACTGTTGAAGGATATGCTGTCTGTGACAGTGCGCCGGACGTAAACCTACCAGGGTTGCAGTAGATGCTACTACTTCCTACCACAATTTTCTTCGGACTGCTTCTGGCCCTTCTGGCCAGCCCGCTCCACCGCTGGTTGGGCGAGCGGGCCACCTGGCTGCTGACGTTGGGGCCGGCGCTTATTTTTGGCTGGTTTGCAACCCAGACGGGACCCGTGATGGGCGGAGAGGTGTTGGAGGCGGCCTATACCTGGGTGCCCCAACTGGATATCGTCTTTGCGCTGCGCGTGGACGGTCTGGGCCTGCTCTTTGCCCTGCTGGTGACCGGCCTCGGCGCCTTGATGATCCTCTACAGCGGCCCCTACCTGCGCGGCTATGCCACCATGGCCCGCTTCCAGGCATACACGCTCCTGTTCATGGCGTCCATGTTAGGCCTGGTGCTGGCCGACGACCTGATTACGCTCTACATCTTCTGGGAATTGACCAGCATTTCCTCCTATCTGCTTATCGGCTTTTACAATGAAGATGAAGAGTCCCGCTACGGCGCGCGCAAGGCGTTGTTGATTACGGCCGGCGGCGGGTTGTCCTTGCTGGCGGGGCTTATTTTGCTGGGGCAGGTGACCGGGGCGTCCTCCATCAGCGCGATTATGGGCGAGCAGGGTGGAGCGCTGCGCGAGCACGCGCTGTACACGCCGATTTTGCTTCTGGTGTTGCTGGGCGCCTTCACCAAGTCGGCGCAGACGCCGTTCCACGTGTGGCTGCCGGACGCCATGCAGGCCCCGGCGCCCGCCAGCGCCTACCTGCACTCGGCGACGATGGTCAAGGCCGGCGTCTACCTGCTGGCCCGCTTCCAGCCGGCGCTGGGCGACACGGCGCAGTGGGGCATCCTGGTCGGCGCGGTGGGCCTGACCACGATGTTGATCGGCGCCTACCTGGCCTTTACCCAGAACGACCTCAAGGCGCTGCTGGCCTACTCTACGATCAGTTCCCTGGGCTGGCTGGTGGCCTTACTGGCGCTGGGCACGGGGCTGGCGCTGAAGGCGGCGATGGTGGGCATCCTGGCCCACGCCCTGTATAAGGCGGCCCTCTTTCTGATCGTGGGCATCATCGAGCACGAGACGGGCACGCGCGACCTGCGCGAGTTGGGCGGTTTGCGCCAGGCGCTGCCGGTTACCTCTGTGCTGGCGCTGCTGGCCCTGGTTTCGCTCGCCGGGTTGCCGCCGCTGCTCGGTTTTCTGGCCAAGGAAACGCTCTTTGAGGCGGTGCTGGAGACGCCGGCGGGCCTGTTGCCGGCGTGGCTCTTTATCGGCGTGGCGGTCACGGTGGCGGTGCTGGGCGTGGGCTATAGCCTGCTGGTGGCGGCGGGGGTCTTTTTCGGCCCGCTGCGCGAGACGCCGAAGCAGCCGCACGAAGCGCCCTGGCCCATGTGGCTGGCGCCGGGCATTATGGTGTTCTTCTCCCTGGCGCTGGCCCTGCCGCCGGTGCTGGATTGGACGGCGACGCTGGTGGGCTCGGCCACGGGCAACGCGCTGGGCCAACCGTACGAAGCGACGTTGTATCTGTGGCACGGTTTTACTGTGCCGCTGCAGATGACGATCGCCGCGGTGATCGCCGGCGTGTTGCTGTTCGCGGCGCGACGGCCCATTCGCCGCCTGCACGCCCAGTATCTGGAGCGCTCGCCGCTGAACGCGCTCTATGACGGCGCGCTGGTGGCTCTGGACGTGGCAGCCACGCGGCTGACGGGCGTGTTCCAGACGGGCGTGTTGCGCCATTACCTGACGATGATTCTGGGCGCGATGGTCCTGTTGGTGGGCTATGGGCTGGTCACGGGCCGGGGCATTATCTGGCTGCCGGGCTGGCTGGGCGACGTGGCCATCTACGAAGTGGCCATCGCCGTGTTGATGATCATCTCCATCCTGGCTGTGGCCCTGGTTCCCTCGCGTATTGGCGCGATTGCCGCGCTGGGCGGCGTGGGCTTTTTTGTGACCTTCTTCTACATTTACTATAGTGGCCCGGATCTGGCGCTGACCCAGCTTCTGGTGGAGACGCTGACCCTCATCCTGCTGTTGCTGGTGTTCTACTTCCTGCCGCGCTTCTTCGAAGATCGCAGCACGCGCCTGGCGCGCTGGCGCGACATCGGCATCGCCGTCGGGGTGGGAGCCCTGGTGACGGCGATGACGCTGATGGCCATCGGCGAGCAGGCTACGACGCCGCTGTCACCCGTTTCCGAATACTATTTGCGCGCCAGCCAGCCGCTGGCCCACGGCGCGAACGTGGTCAACGTCATTCTTGTCGACTTCCGGGCCATGGACACGCTGGGGGAGGGCACGGTGCTGGTCATTGCCATGGTGGGCGTCTACGGGTTGTTCAAGGTTCGCATGGCGGGGGTGCGCCCGCGCGCGCCGGGGCGGGTAGTGGATTATCTCATCCTGCGCGTGACGGTGCGCCTGATGCTGCCGGTGTTGTTGCTCTTCTCGGTCTTCTTGTTGCTGCGCGGGCACAATCTACCCGGCGGCGGATTCATTGGCGGTCTGGTAGCGGCCACGGCGCTGATCCTGGACGTGCTGGCGCTGGGCCCGCGCCATTTACGCCGTTGGTTCCCCTTCCCCTTTCGCTACCTCTTGCCCGCGGGTTTGCTGATGGCCGTGGCTGCAGGGCTGGTGGGTATGGCCGCCGGCGGCTCATTCCTGACCGGGGTGTGGGTGGAGGCTGCCCTTCCCGGGCTGGGCAACCTTTACGTGGGCACGCCTTTGCTCTTTGATGTCGGCGTTTACCTGGTGGTGATTGGCATGACTGTCGAGATTATCGTATCCATGGTTGAGGAGGAAGAATGGAGAGGATTTTAGCGTTGGTGATAGGCACCCTCTTTGCCACCGGCGTCTACCTGCTCCTGCGGCGCAGCCTGAACAAGTTGTTATTGGGGCTGATGTTGCTGGCGCACGGGGCCAATCTACTGCTGTTCACGCTCAGTGGTCTGCAGCGCGGCGCGCCGCCGCTGGTGGGCGCGAACGATGAGCTCCTCAACTCCGCCGATCCCCTGCCACAGGCCCTAATCCTCACGGCCATCGTGATCGGATTTAGCCTCAACGCCTTTACGCTGATTCTGGCCTATCAGGTTGACCAGGTCGTCGGCAGCGATGACCTGCAGGACATGGAGCTGACAGACCAGTGAGCGATCATATTATTCTTGCGCTTCTGCTGCCTTTGCTCACCGGCGTATCGGCTCTGCTGGCGGGACAGCGGCAGCGCCTGGCGCGCATTGCCGCGTTCACCGGCTCCTCGCTTTCGCTGAGCTACGCGCTTTATTTGCTGTGGCTGGTGTGGACCGAGGGCATGCAGGTGACGAACATCGGCGGCTGGCCCCTGCCCTTCGGCATCGTGCTCACGGTGGACTTGCTCAGCGCCATCATGTTGGGCATCTCCACGTTGATGGGCTGGGTGGTGCTGCTCTATACCTTCGCCACCATCGATTCCTCGCGGGAGCGCTTCGGTTTCTACCCGCTGTACCAGTTCCTGTTGTTGGGCGTCAGCGGCGCGTTCCTGGCGGGGGATCTGTTCAACCTGTACGTGTGGTTCGAGGTGATGCTGATCTCCTCCTTCGGTCTGATGACCCTGGGCGGAGAGCGGGAGCAGCTGGAGGGCGGCCTGAAGTACGTGGTCATTAACCTGGTGTCGTCCACCTTTTTCCTCATCGCCGTGGGCCTGATCTACGGCGCGACGGGGACGCTGAACATGGCGCACATGGCGGGCATATTGGGCAGCTCGGAAACGTCGCGCCTGATCCCGGCGGTCGCCATGCTGTTCTTACTCACATTTGGCATTAAGGCGGCGATCTTCCCCCTCTTCTTCTGGTTGCCCGCCTCCTACCACACGCCGCCGGTGGCGGTGACCGCTCTCTTTGGCGGGCTGCTGACCAAGGTGGGCGTTTACGCCCTGTACCGCGTGTTCACCCTGCTCTTCGTGGACACGCCGCCGTTCATCCACGACCTGCTGCTGGTGCTGGCGGGAGCCACGATGCTCGTGGGCGTGCTGGGAGCCATCGCCCAGAACAACGTGCGGCGCATCCTGTCGTTCCACATCATCAGCCAGATCGGTTACATGATCATGGGGCTGGGCCTCTTCTCCATCTCCGGTCTGACCGGGGGCGTCTTCTACATTGTGCACCACATCATCGTCAAGACGGCGCTGCTGATGATTGGTGGGGCGCTGGAGAAGCTGGAGGGCAGCGGCGACCTGAAGGTGATGGGCGGGCAGTTGAGCGAGCGCCCGTTGTTAGCCGTGCTCTTTCTGGTAGCCGCGCTGTCGCTGGCGGGCATTCCACCCTTCAGCGGCTTTTTCAGCAAGCTGGCGTTGCTGTCCAGCGCGTTGGAACAGGGGGAGTACGCCATCGCCGCCGTGAGCCTGATCGTGAGTCTGTTGACGCTGTTCTCGATGACCAAGATCTGGAACCAGGTGTTCTGGAAGAAGCGACCGGGCGGCGCGCCGGCGGCGCCTGGTACGCAGTCGCTGTGGCGGCTGGCAGCGCCGGCGGCGTTGTTGGTGGTATTGACCGTGTCCATGGGACTGGGCGCGGGGCAGGCGCTGGCGGTATCTGACGCCGCTGCGACGCAGCTGTTCGCCCCGGAGACTTACATACGAGCAGTATTAGGGGTTCCCTGAGATGCGATCATTTTTGCTGAACATTTTTCTGGCTCTGGTGTGGACCTTCTTGCAGGGCGAGCTGCGAGCGTCCAACTTTGTGGTGGGCATGATTCTGGGTTACGTGGTCATCGCCATCAGCCAGCGCGCCCTGGACAACCAGCGCTATGTGTTGAAGGTGGTGCAGGTGGTGGCCTTCGCGGGCTTTGCCTTGTGGGAGATTTTCCGCGCCAGCATCGCCCTGGCCTGGATTATCCTGCATCCGCGGCTGCGGGTGCGGCCCGGCGTGGTGGCGGTGCCGCTGGAGGCGCAGACGGACATGGAAATCGTCACGCTGGCTAACCTGATCACGCTGTCGCCGGGAACGCTGACGCTGGACGTGGCCGACGATCGCAGCGCCATCTACGTACACACCATTGTGCTGGATGATCCCGATGAGTTTCGCGCCTCGATCAAGAATTCATTTGAACGGCGGGTGCTGGAGGTGACGCGATGACGGCTGCGCTGAACGTCGCGCTCTTTCTGCTCATGATTTCGACGGGCCTCTGTGTCTGGCGTCTCTTGCGCGGGCCGTCGCTGCCCGACCGCGTGGTGGCGCTGGACCAGATCGGCATTCACATTGTGGCCCTGGCGGCGGTCTATAGCATCCAGGTCAATCAGAGTATTGTTCTGGACGTGGCGGTGGTAACGGCATTGTTGGCTTTTGTGGCTGCCGTGGCTTTCGCCCGCTACATCGAACAGGGGCAGGATCTATGACAGCACAGGAATGGGCTATCGTATTACTCGTCTATTTTGGGACGTTTTTCATGCTGGTGGCGGCCATCGGCCTGAACCGCATGCCCGATCTGTACACGCGCATGCACGGCGCGGCCAAATCGACGACGCTGGGCATAACGGCCATCGTCGTGGCCACGGCCGTCTATTTTGTGAGTTCGGACGCCATCACGCGCGCCATC
Source organism: Chloroflexota bacterium (assembly GCA_048620455.1). Lineage (GTDB taxonomy): Bacteria > Chloroflexota > Anaerolineae > Promineifilales > Promineifilaceae > JAAYYY01. Next base: position 5,820 of record JBMCFH010000169.1, read on the forward strand.
CTCGTGGTCGTCTTTTTCTTTCTGACGGCCCCGGTCGCCAGCCACGTGCTGGCGCGCTCGGCCTACTTCCGCGACGTGAAGCGCTGGGAGGGGACGGTGCTCGACGACCTGGAGGATCACATCCGGGAGGAGCAGGAGGCGCGCGAGAGGCGGGAGCGACAGGAGCGGGCGGCTGAGGTGGGGGGCGTGGAGATTGGGGAGTAGAGATTGGAGGTTGGTTGATTAGAGATTTGGGATTGGGGCGCTCACTCGACCAGGACGCCGCCCCACGTGGCGGGATCGACATCGTCGATTGTCTGAGAGAAGGTCCAGAGATGGCCAGCGGGGTCCTCGGCGCTGTATTGCCGTTCGCCATAGGGGTAGTCGGCTGGCGGATTGACGATCCGCGCGCCATGCTTCCTGGCGCGTTCGTAGTGGCTGTCGACGTCAGCCACGCGCACCATCACGGAGTGACCGGCCCGGGAGGCCGGCGAAGGAGTTGTGGCTGACTCACCAGGCCCGGTCTGCTGTTCCGTCACGACCACCGCGCCTTCGCCATAGGAGAGCTGGGCGCGGTGGTTGCCGATGCGCAGCCCTTCCACAAAGCCAAAGCAGCGGCGCAGCCAGGCGACGGCCTCAGCCACGTCGGGATAGGCGAGCACGGGAATGACCACGGCGGCGGGCATGGAACGGTTTGTGGGCAGGGACGGCTGTGGGGATGGATCGTCGACTGAAGATGGCTCTGTACTCATGGCAACCGGAGCGGTAAGGCTATCTCTTACACTGGGTGCATTTTAGCCCCATCTGCCGGGCCGGCGTGCGTGAAACCCTCGTTAAATCAGGAGGTGCGCAGGCTGATGAGGCGGTGGGCGTGGGGCAGGTCGCCGCTGGTGATGATGCCCAGGGCTGCCTGGTGCTCTTTGCCGTGTTCGGTAATCAGGATGGCAACGAGGCGGCGGTTCTGGCGGGCGCTTTCTTCGAAAAGGGTGACGGCCTCCACGACGGTGGCTTCGCGGCCCAGGAAGGCGTGGGTTTCCTTGTCCTCGGCAAATGTTAGCACGCGGCGAACCGGCGTCTGCTTCAGGTCCGGGCGGTCGCCGCTTTCCTCGCTGCCCAGCCAGCGGGCCACGGTGACGGCGGAGAGCAGGCCCTGGAAGTTGTCGCCCTGGTAGATGGGGATCTGGGAGAAGTCGTTGTGGTACATGTGGGCCACGGCGCGCCCGATCGGCTCGTCGGGAGCCAGGCGCTGGACCTCTCTTTTGAAGGTGGGATAGATGCGGGGCGGGCGCAGAATCAGCTCCGCCAGGCGCTCGATCTGCGCCGTGACCTCGTCGTGGGGCTCGGCGATGGGGTGTTCGTCGTCGGTGTTCTCGTGCACGATGGCGTTGCGCAGCTGCCCGTACTCTTTAAGGTCCGTACGATAGCGACGCACTTCGCTCATATTCTTGGCGGCGATATCCACGATGGCGGGAAAACTGCGATGTTTGCCGCTCTCCAGCACGCGGCGCAGGTGGTTGTCGAT
>JBMCFH010000170.1:0-7309 GCA_048620455.1 Chloroflexota bacterium
TAGACCCAGCCGCGCAGGCGCACGGCGGTGGCGACGCGGTCGATGGCTACCAGATAGGCAGCCACGCGGTTGTCGAGGTCCTTGCGCTGGGCCATCTCGTGCACGGCGTGGAAAGCGGTGGTCATCTTCTTATCCAGCCGGTCGAACACCAGCGACTCGTCCCAGTAGAACTGGTAGGCGTTTTGCACCATTTCGAAATAAGAAACGGTGACGCCTCCCGCGTTGCAGAGGAAGTCGGGGATGATGTAGATGCCTTTCCCTTCAAAAACATCGTTCGCTTCGGGCGTGGTAGGGCCGTTGGCCAGTTCGGCGATGATCGTTGCCTTCACATCCTCGGCGTTCTGCGCCGTCAACTGGTTCTCAATCGCAGCGGGAATCAACACATCTACGTCCAGTGTGAGCAGGTCGGCGTTGCTAATCGGTTCCGTTCCCGGGGCATCGGGTACGCGGCCCGTCTGGCGCATGTGTTGCGAGATCGTTTCGTAGTCCAGACCGTCGCCGTTGAAGATGCCGCCGAATTCGTCGCTGACGGCGATTACGTTCAGCCCAAGCTTCTCCACAGCCAGTTTGTGAGCGTGTGAGCCGACGTTGCCGTAACCCTGGATGGCGCAGGTCGCGCCTTCTAGATCCAGCTCCAGCACTTTGGCCGTCTCCCGTATGGTGTAGATACCGCCCAGCGCGGTCGCCGGCGGGCGTCCTTCCGATCCGCCCAATTCCTGTGGTTTGCCGGTGATGACGCCCGGTTCGCGGTGACCCATCAACGTCTCATACTCGTCCAGCATCCAGGCCATGATTCGCGCGTTGGTGTTGACATCTGGCGCCGGTACGTCCTGTGTCAGACCCACATAGCGGGAGATAGCGCGCATGTAGCCCCGGCTCAGGCGTTCCAGCTCACCCTGGGACATTTCACGCGGGTTACAGATGACCCCTCCCTTGGCGCCGCCCAATGGGATGTCGGCGACAGCCGTCTTCCACGTCATCCAGGCTGCCAGGGCGCGGACGGTGTCAATCGTTTCGTCGGGGTGAAAACGTACACCCCCTTTGCCCGGCCCTCGCGCGTCGTTGTACTGGACGCGAAAGGCTTTGAAACTCTGGGTGCGCCCGTTGTCCATGCGCACGGGAATTGTAAAGTGAAACTCACGCATCGGTTCCCGGAGGAAGGCGTGCATGTCGGGATCAAGTTGCAATACTTCGGCTGCCTCGTCGAGCTGGGCCTGAGCAATCGCAAACGGGTTTAGGTTTTCACTCATTGGTTGCTGTTTCTCCATGTAAAGTGTGATTTTGCTGCGAGCGGGCTCCCTGTTGCCAGGCCGCCGGCGCATAGGGGCGCATGCCCGCTGCACCTGCTGCCACTCTGTCTCTTGTCAATTTTATACAATGAACACGGTGCAAAACTGTGTCATTGTGCACAAGATTCTATCATCTTTGTCACATCCTGCGAACCTGGCAACCGGCGCTATATTTGCGTAAGCAAAGGGCCGCTGCGGTTGCTGCGATCCTGCTCTTGTGCTACGATTCGGGATGCTATTGGGGTGTCGCCAAGTGGTAAGGCAGCGGACTTTGGATCCGCCATTCGTAGGTTCGAATCCTACCACCCCAGTTACCGCGATCACCCACAGGGGCGTTCAATGGAGCGCCCCTTGTTTGTTGGAGATCGGAGACCAGAGAGTGGAGATTTTGGCCGCTGATGGCGCTGTAGCGCTTGGCAGATGAACGCAGATAGTTTCGGTCTGTCTTTTTGCTGTTCAATTGCAGTAGAATAACTTCTGATTTCCAATTACCAATCTCTGATCTCCACTCTCTAATCACCAACCTATGACACTTGCAATCGTCTTATTAGCAGCGGGACACGGTACCCGCATGAACTCCAAACGACAGAAGGTGTTGCACGATCTGGGTGGCAAGCCCATGATCTGGCATGGTTTCTCGGCAGCAGCGGAGGTGGCCGACCTGAAGCCGGTGCTGGTCGTAGGGCCCGGCGAAACCGGCGCGCGCCAGCTGATCGGCGACCAGGCTGATTATGTGGTGCAGGAGAAGCGGCTGGGAACGGGCCACGCCACGCTGGTGACGCGTGAGGCGTTGCAGGGGCGGGCTGACCAGGTGCTGGTTACCTACGGCGACATGCCCTTGCTGCGCCCGGAGACGATGCAGGCGCTCGCCCGGCGGCAGGCCGACAGTGAAGCGGCCCTTTCCATGCTGACCGTAATGGGCGAGCCGGAGAGCACCTTTGGACGCGTTATCCGCGACGACGACGGGCAGGTAGCCGAGGTCGTCGAAGTGGCTGCGGCACGGCAACGCGACGACGCGCAGGCTATCCTTAACGTGCGCGAGCTGAACGTAGGCGTCTACTGTTTTGGCGCCGGCTGGCTGTGGGCCAATCTGGAGAATCTGCCGTTGCGCCAGGCGCGGAATGGCCAGGAGTATTATCTTACGGATATGGTGGGGCTGGCAGTGGCGCAGGGATTGCCCGTGGCAGCGACTGTGCTGGAGGATCCTGATGAAGGGTTGGGTGCGGGCACGCGGGCTGAGCTGGCTGAGGCGGAGGCCGCTCTGCGGCGGCGCATTAACAACCGTTGGCTGGACGCCGGTGTCACGCTGATCGATCCCGCAACAACCTACATTGAGGCTGACGCCGTCATCGGTCAGGACACGATCATCTGGCCCAACACCTACGTCCAGGGTAAGAGCGTGATCGGCGAGGATTGTGTTTTGGGACCGAACGCCATCGTGCGCGACGCGCATCTTGGCGACGGCTGCCGTGTGCAACAGGCGGTTGTGGAAGGGGCGGCGCTAGACGCCGGCACAGTGGTTGCGCCCTTTACCCACCGCAAGAATGGGGCGTCGAGTTAAGAAGATGACGATTACGAAAGAACAGCGAGAACAATTGGGGCAGGCGGCCTGCGAAAGCCGCTCCCGCGCATACGCACCGTATTCCAAATTCAAAGTGGGCGCTGCCGTATTGGCCGAGAGTGGCGCTATCTACACGGGTGTGAATGTGGAGAACGCTTCCTATGGTCTGACGACCTGCGCCGAGCGCGTGGCCATCTTTCAGGCTGTTGCAGCCGGCGAGCGGCGCATTCTGGCGGTTGCCGTCTGCACAGAAAGCGGCGTCACGCCCTGCGGATCGTGCCGCCAGGTGATGCGAGAATTCGCCACGGATCTACCGGTCTTACTCCTGGACGAAGAGGGGCGCAGCCGCCAGACGACACTGAGCGAGTTGTTGCCCGATTCCTTCGGGCCTGAACATCTGGAGAACCATTAGGGTGTAGCGTGCGGAGCCTGGGAGGCCGGCGCCGGCAGCGGTCCAATCTCCGATCTCCAATCTCTGATCACCCCCGGAACTCATGCCGCGAGACAGAACGTATCGCACAGAAGCTATCGTGTTGAGCCGCACCGATTTTGGCGAGGCGGACCGCTTGCTGACGCTCTTCAGCCGCGAGTATGGCAAGGTGCGGGCCATTGCCAAAGGCGCGCGCAAGCCGCAGAGTCGCAAGACGGGCCACGTAGAGCTGTTCATGCGCACGCGGTTCTTGATTGCCGAAGGGCGCAATCTGGATATTGTGACCCAGGCGGAGATGGTCGAGGCCTACGCGCAGCTGCGAGACGACCTGGTGCGCACGACGTACGCGTCCTACATCGTGGAATTGCTGGATCGTTTCACGGTAGAAGAAGATCGCAACAGCCAGTTATACGATCTGCTGAGCGAGGCGTTGCGCCGGTTTGCCACCACGGATAATTTGTTACTGGCGGCGCGTTACTATGAGTTGCACCTGCTCAGCCTGGTTGGCTACCGTCCCCAGTTGTTCCAATGCGTCTCTTGCGGCGAAGCGATAGAGGAGCAGGATCAGGTCTTTAGCGCCGAGCTCGGTGGGTTGCTCTGCCCCGGTTGCCGGCAGGCGGACAAGAACGGTCGTTCTGTGTCTGCGGCGGCTGTAAAGGTCCTGCGTTTCTTGCAGACGCGCCCGTGGTCCGCCGTGAGCTCGCTGCGTCTGCGGCGCGAGCTACACAGCGAATTAGAAAGCGTGATGTACTATTATTTGACCTACATTCTGGAACGAAATCTGAAATCGGCCGACTTCTTGCAACGACTGCGGCGCGAAGCGCGCCTGTTTGCGCCGGCCGATAGCGGCGATGAAGAGGCAGGACAGGAGAATGAGTGATACGTTGAGTTTTCAGGACGTCATTTTACGCCTATTGGACTATTGGAAAGAGCAGGGGTGCCTGGTGTGGCATCCGCACAACGTGCAGGTGGGCGCCGGGACCATGAACCCGGAGACGGCGCTGCGCGTGCTGGGGCCGGAGCCCTGGAACGTGGTTTATATCGAACCCAGTATTCGGCCGGACGATGGGCGCTTCGGCGATAACCCCAACCGCATGCAGCAACATTACCAGTTGCAGGTCATTCTCAAGCCCGATCCCGGCAATCCTCAGGAATTGTATCTGAAGAGCCTGGAGGCCATTGGCATCGATCCGCGGCAGCACGACATACGCTTTGTCGAGGACAACTGGGAGAGCCCGGCGCTGGGCGCCTGGGGCCTGGGTTGGGAGGTGTGGCTGGATGGACAGGAGATCACCCAGTTCACGTACTTCCAGCAGGCCGGCGGCCTGGAGCTGGATCCGGTCTCTGTGGAGATTACCTACGGATTGGACCGCATTGTGTTGGCCCTGCAGGGTGTGGACTCGGTGTGGGATATCGACTATGGCGCCGGTGTGCCCTACGAAGACGCCCTGCTGCGCAAAGAGATTGAGCATTGCCAGTACTATTTCAACGTGGCCGATGTAGACGCGCTGCGCACGCTGTACGAGGTTTATGAAACCGAGGCGAAGCGTTGTGTCCAGGCCGGGCTGGTGGCGCCGGCGCATGATTACAACCTGAAATGCTCGCACATTTTCAACGTGATGGATACGCGCGGGGCCATCGGCGTGACCGAGCGCGCGCAATATTTCCGCCGCATGCGCGGTGTGGCGCAGCAGATCTCGGAGTGTTACGTGGCACAACGCGCGGAGCTGGGACACCCTTTCTTTGAGAATGAGCGTTGGCAGGGCGGGCTGCACGCCGATGGGCAGGCCCCCGCCGTGGATACTTCCGCGGAGGCGGCTACTCAACCGGCTGAATCCGACACCTTTGTGCTGGAGATTGGCAGCGAAGAGTTGCCGGCTGACGATTTGAGCAGCGCTCTGAACCAGTTGCGCACTGCCATCCCGCAGCTTCTGGAGGAGCTACGCCTGGAGTACGACAGCGTTGAGGTTCAGGGCACCCCCCGTCGCCTGGCTGCTATCGTTTCTGAGCTGGCCCCGCGCCAGCGAGACCTGGAAACAGTGGTCAACGGACCACCGGCAGACGTGGCCTACGACGCGCAAGGCGCGCCGACGCGGGCAGCTGAAGGGTTTGCCCGTAGCAAGGGCGTGGCTGTGGATCAGTTGCACATCGTCGAAGAGGGAGAGAAGCGCTACGTGGCGGCGACGGTACGCGAAGAAGGACGTCCTACGGTGGACGTGCTGGCTGAGGCGCTGGCGGACTTGCTTGCTGCCGTGCGCTTCGAAAAGAGCATGCGTTGGAATGCCACCAACGTGGCCTTCAGCCGGCCCATCCGCTGGATCGTGGCCCTGTTCGGACCGGCAGTGGTGCCGTTCACCTACGCCGGGGTTGAGAGCGGGCGTGTCAGCCGTGGTCTGCGACCCTTTAACTCGCCGCCCATCTCTCTGGAACGGGCCGGCGATTACGCGCAGTTGATGGCGGCGAACGGCATCGTTATAGACGTGGAGAAGCGGCGCTCCATCATCAAGGCCAACGCGGGACAACTGGCGCAAGAGGTGGACGGCGCCATCGCCGAGGATCCGGCGCTGCTCGCCGAGGTAGCCAATCTGGTAGAGCGACCCACGCCGATGCGCGGCAGCTTTAGCCAGCGCTTTCTGGAACTACCCGCGCCGGTGCTCATTGCCGTCATGAAGAAGCATCAGCGTTACTTCCCGGTGCACAAGGACCAGGACCAGTTGCTGCCCTACTTTATCGCCGTGCGCAATGGAGATAGCGAGCACCTGGACCAGGTGGTGGACGGCAACGAGCACGTCATCCGCGCCCGGTTTGCCGACGCCCAGTTTTTCTACCAGCAAGACATTGAACGCTCGCTGGATGACTTTTTGCCCGACCTGGAGATGCTGACCTTCCAATCCGATCTGGGCTCCATGCGCGACAAGGTGCGCCGGCTGGAGGCGCTGACGCCGCGTGTGGCACACATGGTAGGCCTGACGGACGAGGAAACGGCGGCGGCAGAGCGAGCGGCTGCGCTATCTAAGGCCGATTTGGCCAGCAGCATGGTGGTGGAGATGACGTCGTTGCAGGGGATCATGGGCGGTCATTATGCGCGACTGGCAGGTGAAGCGGAGCCCGTGGCTCGGGCCATTGCCGAACAGTATGAAGCTGTGAGCGAGACGCGCCCCGGCCTGGCCCTGGCGCTTGCCGACCGCCTGGACAGCCTGATGGGTCTCTTTGCTGCCGGTCTGGCGCCCAAGGGGTCCAACGATCCCTTTGGTCTGCGCCGGGCGGCGATACAGATTGTCGAGAATCTGATGGGCCACGCCGTCTCGTTGGACCTACGGCTGGCGCTGGCGGAAGCAGCGGCGTTATTGCCAGTGCCCAGCGACGAGCGAACGATTGAGGACGTACTGGACTTTATCACCGGTCGCCTGGAGGCGCTGCTGCGCGAACAGGGGTTGCCCGCAAACGAAGTGCGCGCTGTGTTGGCCGAACAGGCGCACGATCCCTATGCCGCCTCACGCGCGGTGCAGGCCTTGCAAGAGGCAACGCAGGCTGAGGGCTGGGAACCGCTGCTTGATGCCTACGCCCGTTGTATGCGCATCACGCGCAGCTACGAGGAACGCTTTCCGCTCCGTCCCGATGCCTTCACCCTCGACGAGGAGCAGGCCCTGATGGCCGTCTATCGTGAGGCCGAGGCGGCTAAGGACGGCACCGTGGCGACCTTCGTTGCGTCCCTGAAGGAGCTGGAGCCGGCGATCACGGTCTTCTTTGACAACGTGCTGGTAATGGACGAGGATCCGCAGGTGCGCGAAAACCGGCTGGCGCTTCTACAGCACATCACGTCCCTGGCCCGGGGCATCGCCGACCTATCGTATCTGGAAGGGTTCTAGGCGTTAGAATCCGGCGACGGGTTCCGTTGGAATCACGTCAAAAAGGTTGCTGCTGGCTACCGTTTTGGCTATAATGAGCAGCGCTTTGGCGCCATAGCTCAGTGGTAGAGCGGAGGACTCATAAGCCTTAGGTCGCTGGTTCAAATCCAGCTGGCGCCAC
>JBMCFH010000171.1:0-7293 GCA_048620455.1 Chloroflexota bacterium
GAGGGACCTGGATTCGAACCAGGACTGACGGATTCAGAGTCCGCTGTTCTACCGTTAAACTATCCCTCAAAAAGCAACACGTAGTATACCAAATTTCTCCTCCACTGCAACTGCGCTAACATTGCGTCTATATGCCCGGCGTAGACTGCGGGCAGCGGATCGTGGAGCCGCGTTTTCCTCTGGCATAAGTGGCCTGATTGGCGGTATAGTGTGTATCAGGCAACTGTTACACTGACGCCGTGGAGGCAAGTAGATGTCTAACGTTACGTTTGAAATCGCCATCATCCTGTTGCTCATCCTGTTCAATGGCGTGTTTGCGATGTCCGAAATCGCCGTGGTCTCCGCGCGGCGGGCGCGGCTGGAGCAACTGGCGCGGCAGGGCAACCACGGGGCGCGGGCAGCGCTGGAGCTGGCCCGGGCGCCCAACCGCTTCCTGTCCACCGTGCAGGTGGGCATCACGCTGGTGGGCATCTTCGCCGGCGCCTTCGGTGGAGCCACCATTGCCGAGCCGCTGGCAGAGCTAATTAGAGAGTTACCTCTGATCGGCCGCTGGGCCGGCGGTATCAGCCTCTTTCTGGTGGTGGGTATGATCACCTATCTGTCCGTGGTCATCGGCGAGCTGGTGCCCAAACGCATCGCGCTGCAGAGCGCGGAGACGGTGGCCTCGTTTGTGGCGCGCCCCATGCGCGCGCTGTCCGTCCTGGCCACGCCCATCGTGCGCCTGCTCAGCATCTCCACCGACGCTGTGCTGGCCCTGATGGGTATCAAGGCTTCCCCCGAAGAGGCGGTTACGGAGGAGGAAATCAAGGTGCTCGTGGAGCAGAGCGCGCAGGCGGGCATCATCGAAGAGGCAGAGCGGGACATGGTGGAAAGCATTTTCCTGCTGGGCGACCGGCCGCTGGAAGCGATGATGACGCCGCGCCCTGAGATTGTGTGGCTGGATATTAATGAAGCGCCGGAGGCGATCCGCGAAATCGTGGAAGCGTCTACTCACTCCCGCTTTCCCGTCTGTGACGGCGACCTGGACAACGTGTTGGGCGTCGTACGCAGCAAAGATTTGCTGGCCGACTGCCTCTCTGATGGCCCGTTTGATCTACGCGCGCTGATGCTGGCGCCGCTCTTTGTGCCGGAGACGATGCACGCGCTAAAGGCCCTGGAACGGTTCAAGCAGACAGGCCTGCATATGGCCCTGCTGGTTGACGAGTATGGCGGGATCGAAGGGTTGGTGACGCTGATCGATATTCTGGAAGCGATCGTGGGCGACATTCCCACGATGGACGAAATCGTGGAGCCGCCCATTGTGCAACGCGACGATGGGTCCTGGCTGGTGGACGGGCTGCTGGCGGTGCACGACTTCCAGGAAGTGTTTGGCGTGAGTATGATGCCCGGCGCGGGCCAGTATCAGACCATGGGCGGCTTTATGGTGTACATGATCGGCAGTGTGCCGCGCACGGGCGAGCACTTCGGCTGGGCCGGCTTCCGTTTTGAAGTGGCGGACATGGACGGCTACCGCGTGGATAAGATCCTCATCGAGAAAGCGCCGGATGGGGATGAGGACGAGGAAACAGACGCTACACGCGAGTGACGTACTCTCGCGAGCGGGTATCCACGCGAATCACGTCGCCCACTTCCACGAAGAGCGGCGTGCGCACCTTGAGGCCGGTTTCGGTGACCACTTCCTTGGTGGCGCCGGTGGCCGTGTCGCCGGCGACGGCCATTTCCGATTCCACGACTTCCAGGTCCACGTTCGGCGGCAAATTATAATCGATGATCTCGCCGTCATAATTCAGCAGTTCCAGCTCCATGTTGTCCTTTAAGAATTCGGCATCGTCGCCGAAGACCTCGTGGTTGACGCGCTTCTGCTCGTACGTCTCCTGGTCCATGAACACGTAGAAGATGCCGTCGTCATACAGATATTGCATGGGCCGCTTTTCCAGCCGCACATCCTCCACACGGTCGCCGGAGCCGAACGTGAGCTGCAGGTTGGCTCCCGTGCGCACGTCGCGCACGCCGACGCGGATGGTGGCCTTGCCCCGCCCCGGCTTGTGGTGCGAGTACTCGGTGACTTTGTACAGGCTTCCTTCGTGCTCGAAGGTCATGCCCCGCCGCAGTTGATTCACATCTATCATCAATGACTCCTCGTTACACAGGCAGCGTACACAGGTCTGTCTGACGCTGCCATCTTAATCGCTTCAGGTTCTTACGGAAAGGTTGGAAAAAGACGCTACAGGAAAGGGTCAGGGCGCGCGCGACGCCTGGACCACAACACGGCAATGGTCAACCCGCCCAGCAAGGCCAGACCGGCCACAAACCAGCCCACTTCGTTCCACGGCGTTGCGCTGCGCAGTTGGAAATTCCCTAATTCGATAACCAGTGGTAGGCCACTCACCATAGGGTCCAGTTTATCATATAGGATGGGCAGTTGCCCAATTCCTGGTGCGCCGGTTTGCAGCACCGTTGGAGGCCAGACGGCACGGTAGCCGAGGGATCCCTCCCTCGCCGCTTGCCCACCCTTTCACAGCCATGATACAATCCGGCACTGCTGATCCGGGAAGGGGTCACCAGCGTGTCAATACATCTTTTCACACCCCTGCAGGACGCAAGCACAGGATGGACAACCGATGACGGTACAAATCGAGCGCGTGGAGAGCGACAGGCAGCTGCGCGACTTTATCCGCGTGCCCTGGAACGTGTACGAGAACGACCCCAACTGGGTGCCCTGGCTCTACTTCGAGCGCCTGGCGTTTTTCGACAAGAAGAAGAACGCTTTCTTCGAACACGCCGAGGCCGACTATTTCATCGCCCGCCGCGATGGCGAAGCGGTGGGCGTCATTGCCGCCATTTTGAACCACCGCCACAACGAGTTCCAGCAGGAAAACGTGGCGCACTTTGGCGTCTTCGAAGTGATGAATGACCGCGAGGCGGCCCTGGCCCTGCTGGAGACAGCCACGGAGTGGGCGCGCCAGCACGGCGTGGACAGGATCGTGGGACCTATGAACCTCTCCACCAACGACGAGTGCGGCCTGTTGATCGACGGGTTCGATTACCCACCCACGGTGCTCATTCCCTACAACCCGCCCTACTACGTGGAGTTCGTGGAAGAAGCCGGGTTCGGCAAGGCGATGGACCTCCTCTCCTGGCGCGCATCCGTGGACACGGTGGTCAACCGCCTGCCGCAGAAAGTGGAGCGTGTGGTCGGGCTGGTCAAGAAGCGGTACGGGCTGCACGTGCGCCCCATCAACCTGCGCGACTGGGACGAGGAAGTCGCGCGCATCAAGAAGATTTACAACAGCGCCTGGGAGCGGAACTGGGGTTTCGTGCCCATGACGGACGCCGAGATTGAACACCTGGCCGATAGCCTGAAGCTAATCATGGATCCCGAGCTCGTCTTCGTCGTGGAACGGGAGGGCGAGGCGATGGGCTTTTCCATCACGCTGCCCGACGTGAACCAGCCCCTGCGCCGCATCCGGCCCGGCCCGTCGCGGCTCAGCTCCTATCTGGGCGCGGCGCGCATGTATCTGCAACGGTACAATACCGACCTGGTGCGCGTCATGGCCCTGGGCGTGGTGGAGCAGTTCCGCGCGCGAGGCGTGGACGCGCTGCTCTATTATGAAACGGCGCGCGCGGCCGAGCGCCGGGGCTACAAATACGCCGAGGCCTCCTGGATTCTGGAGACAAACGAGAACATGAACCGCCCCATCAAAGCGATGGGCGCTGAAGTGTATAAGAAGCACCGTGTCTACGAGAAGGTGATAGTCGGCTAGAAGAAATCGGATGTCTTTGCGCTTAGCTCAAGGAACTGGAATTTCTCGTGAGACATCCGATTTCTCACATCGATAGAAGGTATGGAACATGCTAGAACGCGCCAAAAAGCTGTCTGAAGAGTTGGTCCGCCTGCGCCGCGAGGTGCACCGGCACCCGGAGCTGGGCTTCCGCGAATTCCGCACCGCCCGGCTGGTGGCCGACACGCTGGAGGAAATCGGCGGCTTTGCGATCAAGACCGGCGTGGGGCGCACGGGCGTGGTGGGTGAGATCGGCGACGGCGACGGTCCCACCATCGCCATCCGCGCCGACATGGACGCACTGCCGCTCGCCGAGCAGAACGACGTGCCGTACCGCTCGCAGAACGAGGGCGTGATGCACGCCTGTGGGCATGACGCGCACACGGCCATGTTGCTCGGCGCGGCCCATCTACTGCGGCACTGCTACGGGGAGGAACGGTGGCAGGGCCGGGTGCGGCTGCTGTTCCAACCGTCGGAGGAGATGTTTGACGAGGACGGCATCAGCGGGGCCACGGCAATGATTGAGGACGGCGCGCTGGAAGGCGTGGACGCCGTCATCGCCCTGCACGTCGATTCCACGGAGAAGGCGGGCCGCTTCCTGTTCCACGATGGGCGCGCGCTGGCAGCCGTGGACTCCTTCGAAGCGTGGATTTACGCCAGCGGCGCGCACGGCGCGGCGCCGCACAAGGGCACCGACCCGCTCTTCATGCTGGGTCCGGTGCTCAACGCCATCTACGCCATCCCCTCGCGGCGCATCAACCCCATCTACCCCTCGGTGGTCAGCCTGGGCCAGGTGTCCGGCGGTTCCGCCAGCAACGTCATCCCCAGCGAGGTATATATTCAGGGCACGTTGCGCTCTTACCAGCCGCAGGTCCGCGAGCAGTTGTGGGAAGAAGTGGAGCGCGCCCTGGCGCTGAGCAGAACGTTGGGCGGTGATTACAAATTGTCCATTCAGAAGGGCTACCCGCCGCTGCACAACGACGGGCGGGTCAACGACTGGATGCGCGCTGTGGTGGCGGATCTGACCGGTGCGGACCACGTGGTGGAGGATGAGAGCGCCATGGGCGCCGAGGACTTCGCCTACATGACACAACTGGCGCCGGGCGCCATGGTGTCCCTGGGCGCGGCGCTGGACGACGACGTGCGCCGCGCGCACCACACGCCCATTTTCGACATCGACGAGAGCGTCTTGCCCCTTGGCGCAGCCATGCTGGCCGAAACGGCGCGGCGTTATGTGGTGGATGGGCTGTCTTTGTAGACCGATTTTTTGGAAATCGGTCCGCGCCAGATGAAATTTTAATTCGGTAACCAAACGTGCCGGCGACCGCCTGCGATTGAAATCACAGGCTAAGTTATGCGAACATGTTTAAACATGTTTGCACTTCTAGCTGAAGATTTCAATCTGCGGCGCCTCAGAATTGAAACCCTTCCCGGTAGGGCACAACTTTGAACTGAAAATCGGAAACGTAGCGACGCAGCTCGTCGTTGAGCGAGTCCCATGATTCATTCCCCAGCACACTGCGCAACGACTCCTCGTCGCGGGCCACGAAGCCGACCAGCCGGTTGGGAAAATGACCGTACGCCGTGTGCCAGGCGTCGCTCATCTCCAGGCCCATGGCCTGCATCACGGGCACGTAACGGCCCAGCATGAAACGGTAATATTCCTGCATGTGCTCGGCGCTGACCTCATAGCTCAACAGCAACTTGTAGCCGCTCTCCGATTTTTTCAATCGTCACCCCCTTCGCCGGCCAGGGGAAGCGTGAAGGAAAAGGTGCTGCCGGCGCCTTCTTCGCTCTCAAACGTGATCTGCCCGCCCTGCGCCTCCACCATCTTCTTCACGATGGACAGGCCCAGGCCCCACCCTGTCTGCTCGCGCACGGTGTCGTTGTCGGCGCGGAAGAATTGCGAGAAAAGCTGCGCCTGGTCGTCCTCGGAGATACCAATACCGTCATCCACGACGTCCACCTGCGCCGCAGGCGGACAATCGGGCCCGCCGGCAACAGCGCGCACAGAGATGGTAATGTGTCCCCCGTCCGGCGTGTACTTGTGCGCGTTGCTCAGCAAATTGGTGACGATCTGCGCCACCCGCGTACGGTCGGCATAGACCGGCTCCATCTCGTCGGGCAGCGCCAGCTCCAGCGACTGGTTTCGTTCCTCAATTGCCTCGCGCAGATCGCCGGCGACATCATGCACCACGTCACGCAGGTCAAAGGGCGCCCGTTCAAACTTCATGCGCCCGCTTTCAATGCGGTTGATGTCGGATAGATCGCTGACCAGCACGCTCATGCGGTTCAGGTTGCGCTTGATCGTGTCCAGGAACTGCTGTTGCGAGTCATTCAAGGGGCCCACCAGTTCCTTCAGGAGCAGGTCGGTATAGCCGCGGATGGAGGTCATGGGGATGCGCAGCTCGTGCGTCACCAGGGAAATAAAATCGCTCTTGGCGCGGTCCGCCGCGCGCACCGCCTTGTAAAGCCGCGCATTTTCGATGGCCACTGCCGCGCGGTCCGCCAGGCGCTCCACGAACGCGGCATCCTCGCTGCGGAAACGGTCCAACGAGCGGCTCTCTAAGGCAATCAGCCCGATAATCGCTCCCTCTCGCTTCACCGGCACCGCCAGTTGCGCCGCCGCCGCTGTGCCGTCGATGGCCTCGGCGGCGCTGGCCTGCTGCGTCTCGATGCTCGTTCCTTGCGCCAGCACCTGGGCCAGCACAGGGTGGTCCGCGGGCACCACGCGCTCGCCGTCCCCCTTATTTTCGCCCTGGTAGGCCAGGAGGCGCAGCAGGCGGTCCTCACCCGCTCCGTCCACATCCGGCCCCTGCCCGTTAGAAGCCTCCGCCGCCTGTTCGATGAGGCCAATGGAGCCGGCGTCGGCCCCCGTGAGCTGCACGGCCCACTCCAGCGCCAGGTTGAGGACGTGCTGTAGATCCAGCGTCTTGTTCAGTTCCTGGTCGATGCGTTGGAAGAGCGTCAGCTCCTCCACGCGCCGGCTCAAGGCCTGGTCCGTCTGTTGAAAGAGGCGCGCGTTCTCAATAGCCATCGCCGCCTGGCTGGCGAACGCAACCAGCAACTCTAAATCATCCTCAGAAAACGCGTTGGAGAAGAGGCGGTTGTCCACGTAAGCCGCGCCGATGACGCGCCCCCGGGCGCGCAGCGGTGCGCACATAATGGAGCGAAGCTGGTAGTTGACCACGCTCTGGCGGTCAGAGAAACGCTCATCCTCCTGTGCATTGTCCGTGAGAATGGGCTCACCACCGTCGATGACGCGCGTGACCACGCTGCGGCTGATGTCCGCGCCCTCGTCGCCAATCGTCTCCTGGTCCACGTTGCGCGCCACGGCCGTCTGCAGCCGGCCCGTCACATCGTCCACCAGCACCAGGAAGCCCCGCTCTCCCTCGGTCAGTTGCAGGGTGGCGTCCATCACCATATTGAGCAGCTCGGACAGATCCAGCGTCGTACTCAGACGAGAACTCACTTCATAGAGGGCAGCGAGGCGTTCTTGTTGTGGGGTCAT
>JBMCFH010000172.1:0-7166 GCA_048620455.1 Chloroflexota bacterium
CGGTAACTCCACCGCTTTCGTGGGCGCTACCTCTGGCGACTCCGACCTGGCTCTGCCCTACGTCCGCTTCACGGAGGCGGAATGGGAGAGCGGCGAACGCCAGCGCGCCTACATGGCTATCCAGAACATCGGCGGTTCCGCACTGGCTGCGGGCGAGATCACGGTTGAGTACCGTGACCGCAATGGCGCTCTCGTGGGTGTCCACGAGAACGACTCGTCCATTGCCGTGGGCGCCAAGTTCAACACCAACCCCACTCTGGCAACGCCACAGGGTAGCTTCACCGAAGCTGACCTGGACGAATTCGGCTATGGCGGCGGCCAGTTTGGCGGCGGCGCCTTTATCATCGGACCTGACGGAAGCGAGATGGTTGCCATCGCTCGTATCCAGTCCACGTTCGGCGCCGGCGTTGTTGGTGAAGACTACAACGCGATGCCCATTCAGTAGACTCCTGAGACTCTTTTGAGGTCATGAGAGAGGGAGGCGCACCTGCGCCTCCCTCTTTTCTTGTCATGTCCCTGCCCCTTGCGCAAGCAAAACAGAAGCTGAGTGACCCTGCCGTCCTTGGTCGTCTCTACGTCTCCAACCGCCGCATCTTTCACGTCATTCGCCGCTAGGCCCGGCAACCCTCATTGGCTACCGCCTCCAACTGCTCCACCAGCGTTTCCCACGAAAATCGTTCTTGCTCCGCTTCGATGTTGGCGGCGAACGTCCCTTGCAGATCCTCGTCGAAAAAGCGCAGAATGGCCTGCGCCAGCGCCTGGGGATCCTCCGGCGGTACGACCAGGCCGGTTCGTTCGTGATCCACGGCCTCCGCCAGACCGCCCACGTCGGTGGTGATTACCGGGCGGCGGCGACCGAAGGCGAGCTGAACGACGGCGCTCTGCGTGGCGTGGCGGTAGGGCAGAACCACCACGTCGGCTGCGTCCAGGTAGGCTGCCAGTTCGTCGTCGGGTACATAGCGATTCTCAAAGGTTGTTGAATCTTCCAGCTCTAATTCTCTCACCAGTTCGCGGTACGGCTCTTCGCCCTGCCAGAATTCGCCGGCAACCAGTAAATGAACCCGGCGGCAGCGCAGCACTTCGGGGAGCGCCTGTAAGAGAATGTCCAGCCCCTTGTAGGGCCGGACGAAGCCACAAAAGAGCAGCAACGGAACGTCAGGCAGCTGCAAATTGTCGTTTGTCGCCCGCTCCTGCAACAAGGGGCCGTAGCTGGGGAGGGGGCTGATACGCAGCGGGGCCTCCGGGAAAAAGGTTCGCAGGCGCGCGCCGTCAGCCTGCGAGTGCACCAGAAAACCGTCGCCGGGAGCCAACGCCCAACGCAGCGCCAAACTGTCCAGAAAACGACTCTCATGGGGCAGTACGTTGTGGCAAATGTAGATCAGACGAGGGGTGGGGCGCAGTCGCTTCACAGCGCGCCCCAGGATGCCCCACACCGGGGCCCAGAAGGGCACCCACCAGGGGATGACCAGCAGGTCCGGCGACCACTGCCTGATGCGCCGCCAGGTGCGCCACCAGGTCAGCGGATTGAGCGGATCGAGCAGGTATTCGGCCTCGGTGCGCAGGGGCCGGGCGCTGGGATCGCGGTCGTCCTGCCCCGGGAAAAGCCAGCCGGGATACTGGCGGGAAAAGGAGATTAGCAGAACGTCATGTTTTGCGGCGCTCCGCAGCTGTTGGGCGAGGAGTGTGGTGTAATGAGCGATGCCGCCGCGATAGGGGTAGGTGGGCCCGATGAGGCACACACGCGGCAGACGTTCCGGACCTGTTTCTTGCATAGGGGGTGAGTATAGCCGCGGGGCGGGGGGGTGGCAATTGGCGGCGCGAGCGTTCCTTGCCTTATCCAGAATGCAACAGTGGGCGCAGCGCGCTAAAATAGGCGCATGATTATCCGGCATGGGATGCCGCAAGACGAATGATACTGGTAACGGGAGCCACCGGCTTCGTCGGGCGCTCGTTGATGCGCGCCTTGCAGCAGCAGGAGCTGCCGGTGCGCACCTACAAGGGGCTGATGAACGACGGAATGCGCCTGCGCGAGGCGCTGGAAGGGGTTCAGATTGTCTACCACCTGGCCTCTGCCGAAAGCTCTGGCAGCCGGCGGCGGCTGCAGCACGTAGACATCGACGGCACGGAGCGGTTGGTGCGCGAGGGCCAGCGTGCGGACGTGCAGCGCATCATCATGATGAGCCGCCTGAACGCCAATCCGAATTCGATCTATCCGCTGTTGAGAGCGAAGGGCGAGGCCGAACGGCTGGTGCGCCAGAGCACCATTCCTCACACCATCGTGCGCTCGGCGACGTTGTTCGGCATCGACGACCGGTTCCTCAACGTCATCGCCTCTCTGGCGGCCTGGACCTGGCCCTTTGTCTGGCTGCCCAATGGGGGCGAGGTGGTGATGCAGCCATTATGGGTCGAGGATCTCGTGGAATGCCTCATGTTGCTCCTGGAGCGCCCCGACTTATGTGACGAAACCGTAACCGTTGCCGGCGAAGAGCGCATGCGCTACCGGCAACTGGTGCAGTTGGTTCTGGAGGCGGCGGGATTTTCGCGGATGCCCCTCAAGGTGGATGTGCGCCTGCTGCGCCCGCTGCGGGCCATGACCATGGGCTGGTGGCGCCGCCCGCCGGTGACCAGTTTTTTCCTCCACCGTTTCTCGGTGCCTGACGTGGCCCCCGCCGACAGCGTCCTGCACACCTTCGATTTTCGGCCCGAGCGTCTGGTCGACCATCTTTCCTACTTGCGGCGTGGCGGCTGGCGGAGACGGTTGTTCAGCCTGTAAGTCTGCAACCGGTAGGTTGGAGTTTTGGTAGGGGAACGTTTGTTGTTAGAATATGGGCCGGCGTGGAGTGCGAAATTGAAACAATTAATTAACGATGGGACGTAGCCAATGGCGCAAGAGATACGCATCGAGGATATCGCACAGTACGAAGACCAGGAGGTGACAATCAGGGGCTGGCTCTACAACAGCACCGGTAAGGGGCGGCTGCAATTTCTGCAGTTGCGCGATGGCACGGGCATCGTCCAGGCTGTGGCCTTCAAGCCCGATCTGGATGAGGAGCTGTTTGAGGAGATCAGGCGGCTGGGCCAGGAATCGTCGGTCGTGGTCACAGGTAGTGTGCGCCAGGATGATCGCGCGCCGGGTGTGCCGGGCGGCTATGAGCTGGGCTTGAAGTCGCTGGAAGTGTTGCAGAACGTGGAGGATTATCCGATCACGCCCAAGGATCATGGTGTGGAATTCCTCATGGACAACCGCCACCTCTGGCTGCGGTCCAGCCAGCAGTGGGCCATCATGCGCGTGCGGGCGACCATCAAGCGCGCCATCATCGACTGGCTGGATGACAACGGTTTTATCAACATCGACACGCCGATTATCACCCCTTCCGCTGCCGAAGGAACCAGCACCCTCTTTCCCGTTGACTTCTTCGAAGACAGGGCCTACCTGGCGCAGACGGGCCAGCTATACAACGAGGCCAACATCATGGCTTTCGGCAAAGTCTACTGCTTCGGACCCACCTTCCGCGCCGAAAAATCGAAGACGCGCCGCCACCTGGCGGAGTTCTGGATGGTGGAACCAGAAATCGCCTTCTGCGACCTGGATTGCCTGATGGAAATCGAGGAGCAATTTGTCAGTTACATTGTGCGGGAGACGCTGGAAAAACGTGGGCACGAACTGGAATTGCTGGAGAGAGACACCGCGGCGTTGCAGAAGGTGGCGTCCCCATTCCCACGCATTAGCTACGATGAGGCGTTGGAGCGGTTGGCCGAGATCCGCGAGCAGACGGACGATCCGGAGTTGAAGGAACTTCTAAAAATTGAGTGGGGCGAGGATTTTGGCGCGCCGCACGAGACGGAGCTTGCCAACCAGTTTGAAAAACCGGTCTTTGTCTACGGTTATCCCACACAGGTGAAGGCCTTCTACATGGAGCCCTGGCCCGGCCGTCCCGAGGTGTGTAAGAGCGTGGATTTGCTTGCGCCGGAAGGATACGGCGAAATCATCGGCGGCAGCGAGCGCATGAGCGACCCCCAGGTGTTGGTAGAAGCGATCGAGCGCCACGAACTGCCCATGGAGCACTACCATTGGTACGTGGATCTGCGTCGCTATGGCAGCGTGCCGCACAGTGGCTTCGGCCTGGGCCTGGAACGCACCGTGGCCTGGCTCTGCGGCATTCACCACATTCGCGAGACGAGCCCCTACCCGCGCACGCTCAGATACATGTATCCATGAGCCAGAGCGGCGCATCTAGCGCCACGCTCGCCTGACCTTGCGCCACACCCAATAATGCTTGTGCACCGGATCGCTCCCGCCGGGATTGTGCTCCACCGTACAGAAGTCGTTTCGCGGCAGACCGTGTACGTCCGCCTGCAGGATGTGGAACGTATAATGCGTGCATAGACCGGGATAGGAGCCGGAGTTGGCCTGGCGCGTCTTGCGGCGGTAGGTGTCCTCCAGCAGAAGCACGTCCTGCTGGGATACGCCCAGCTCTTCTTTCAGGCAGCGCAGAGCTGCGTCTCGATAACTCTCGCCCGGCTTCATCTTTTCTGAAGGAGGCCTGCCGCGCGTCCGCCGTTGCCCGCCATAAAAGTCCTGGTGAGCCTCGATTAGCAGGAGGTTGCCGCAGCGAACGTGTATGCGCACGACGTTGACCACGCGCCGCGGCGGCTGCAGCTCAATCGTTGTTTCGCCCTCGCTGATTTCAGCCCACAGGTGATCCACCGTCTTGGCGCTGTTCTGTCCCCACGCGCTCAGGTCGATTCCCTGTGTGAGCAACCACTCTCTCAGTTCTTGCGGCGAGTCAAACGGTTTCATCCTGTAAGTAGGCCTCATACTGTTGCAGATTGCGGCGGAAGTCCCGTCGCCCAAAACCAAACCGTACGTGTTTATCATCATAACCCAGATAGGGACCGGGTAGCAACAGCACGCCGGCGTCGACGATCAGTTGCCGGCAATACGCGGTCGCCGAGGGCGCGGACACGCCGACGAGGGCCACGGAACCGGCCTGCGGTCGCCGCCAGGTAAAGTGATCTGCGTGGCGCGCGAAGAAGTCGCCGGCGACGCTCAGGTTTTCTTCCAGCAGCGCGCGGCTGCGCGAAATCAGCTCATCTTGCGCCGATAGAGCAGCCAGCGCCAAAAACTCGCTGGGCGCGGGGGCGCAGATGGTGGTGTAATGCTTCCAGTTGATCAACCGCTCGCGCACTGTTTCGTCCTGAATCACCAACCAGCCAGAGCGCAGTCCGGGCAGGCCGTGAACCTTGGAGAGCCCTGCCAGCACGATGGTCCGCTCATAGTGGTCCGCGGCAGAGGGAAGTTGCTCCGCGCCGCCGGTTTCCAGACCACGGTACATTTCGTCGCAGAAGAGCCACAGGTCGTGGCGGCGGGCCAGGTCGATAATGGCCTCGAATTGCGAGCGTGCGGGCAGGTAACCGGTGGGGTTGTGAGGGAAGTTGACCACCAGCAGCTTTGTGCGCGCCGTCAGTTGCGCCTCCAGCGCCTGCAGAGACAGATACCAGCGGTCGGCCTGTGGCTCGATGGGCCATGATTTCACGTTTTCGCTGCCGCAGATGTGCCGGGCCACGTTGAAAAGCGACTCATACGCGGGTGTGAGCACGATCACTTCGTCGTCAGGCTCCAGCAGGGTGCGCATGGTAATGTAGATCCCTTCCTCCGGCGCGCCCAATACGACGATCCACTCTGGCGCGGCCTGTTCGTATACGCCGGCAATGGCCTCGCGCAGCAGCGGGTGTCCCTGTGATTCGGTGTAGCCCAGCGTCAGGTCACCCAATGCGTCCAGGCTCAACCCGGCCATCTGCAGCAGGTGGGAGATGGTCGTTGTTTCACAATCTGACGCACTGAGATTGTAAGGCACGTTGAACTCGTGCTGGGCGAAATATACTTCAATATTGAACGGGGCGATTTTCATAGTTGTCTCCCTGTTGCGGCTTGCTGATTGTCTACTATGATAGCGATTTGGAGTGGGGAGGCGAGAGAATGGGGAGTGGAGATTGGAGATCAGAGATTGGGATGATCATGGATCATTTTGTGGATGTGTACCGGAGAAACGCAGAGGCGTATCAGCGGATGATTGCGGCGGAGGATGTTGACGGCAATCTGCTGCCGGCGCTGCGGGCCGTTGCCGACTTTTGCGGCGGCACCGTGATCGATTTGGGCAGCGGCACGGGGCGGCTGCCGTTGCTTCTGGCTGCCGAGGGGGCGCGCGTCGTCGGGCTGGATCTGCACCGGGCCATGCTCGAGGAAAGCCGCCGGCAGCGCCGCGGCTCGGATAGTCAGTGGTCTCTGTTGCACGCCGATATGCACGCCGTGCCCCTGGCCAGCGCCTGCGCCGACGTGGTCACGGCAGGATGGGCCATGGGTCACTTTACAGCATGGTACGGGGAGAAATGGCAGACGCACGTGCAGCGCGTGTTGCGTGAGATGCGGCGCGTGGCTGCGCCCGAGGGGGCGTTGATCGTGTTGGAGACGCTGGGCACGGGCCGGCTGACGCCGGCACCGCCGGCGCCGCGGCTGGGCCGCTACTATGAATATCTGGAATCGGCCTGGGGTTTTCGCCGCCAGGAAATTCGCACCGACTACCAGTTTGCCACGGTGGAAGACGCCGTGGCTGCCACGGAGTTTTTCTTCGGGCCGGCATTGTCGGAGGCCATTCGGGCCAATGGCTGGACCAGAGTGCCCGAATGGACCGGGGTCTGGAGCCGGCCCGCACAGCTGTAAGCGTACTTAGCTGCTCTTCAGGCGAGCGTCGAGCGTGATCTCATCTACCGCAGCCAACGCCTGCGAAACGGGGCAGCCCTTCTTGGCCCCTTCTGCCAGTTCCTGGAAGGTGCTCTCGTCGATGCCCGGCACGTCGGCCTCCGTTTCCAGGTGAATGCGCGTGATACGGAAGCCGCTGTCCCCTTTCGTAAGATGGACCTTTGCCGTGGTATGTACCTGTTTGGGGTCGTATCCGGCGCGCCCCAGCTCGCCCGAGAGGGCCATAGAATAACAACCGGCGTGCGCCGCGCCAATCAGTTCTTCGGGGTTGGTACCCTGTCCCTCTTCAAAACGGGAGCTGAAGGAATATTGCCCTTCATAAGCCCCGCTAACCATCTTCATCGTTCCGTCGCCTTCTTGCAACGTCCCTCTCCACACTGCTTCAGCAGAACGTACAGCCATCGTT
>JBMCFH010000173.1:0-7087 GCA_048620455.1 Chloroflexota bacterium
ATCCTCCCGGAGGTTGGCAACCTCCGGGAGGATGGGCTCGACCGGAAATCGCCCCCCCTAATTCCACTCCAACGCGCTGCGCGTCTCCCAATACGCCGCCGGCTCCTCCTGCAGGGAATCCAGCCGCGCCAGCGTGGCCTCGTCCAGCGCCAGGGACACGGCGCGGGCGTTGGAGCGCAGGTGTTCCACCGTCGCCGCGCCGCTGAGCACCACGCCGGCCCACGGCTGGGCCAGGACGGCAGCCAGCGCCAGGGCGTCGACGGTCGTTTGCAGCTCGCCCGCCACCTCAGTGAGCAGCGCCATCTGTTCGCGGAAGGCCGGGTCGTCGTTGCGCGGGGTCAGCCGCCCGTTGGCCAGCGCCTCCTTGACGATGACGCCCATGCCTGCCCCGGCGGCCTCCGCCAACAGGGGCCCCACCGAACGCTCCAGCAGGTTCCACGTGGCCTGCACCGTGTCGAACAGCAGCCGACCGTCGCGCCGCACCTGCAGCGCCCGCTCCAGCGTCTCTGCCTGCCGCTCGCCGCTGAGGGTGAGTCCTATGCAAAGCCCACCGGCGCGCAGCCGCGCCAGCTCGTCCAGCACCGGCTCGTTGTCCAGCACGCCGCTCTTCAACGTGGCGGAGTGGATCTGGTACAGATTTAGCTGCTCGCCCAACAGCTCGCGGCTCTCCCCGATCTGCCGCTGCAGCACGGGCAGCGAGTGCTCCTTCACCTCGTGCACCTCGGCGTCCACCTGCCAGCCCGCCGTGTAGGTGTAGCCCCACTTAGAGCCGACGGTGACCTCCTGCGGCGCGATCTGGCGTTTGCGCAACCAGGAGGCCAGGAACTGCTCCGCGCGCCCGTAGGAGCGGGCAGCGTCAAAGTAGCGGATACCCGCCTCCCAGGCCGCGTCCAGCACCTCGTGCGTGTGCGCTTCCATCGCCGCCACCTCATACTCCCGGCCCAGATCCTGCTCATGCCCCAGGTTGATATAGCCCGGGCGACCCAACGCCGCCAGCCCCAACCCCAGGGGCGTGACCGTCAGACCACTGTTTCCCAATTCGTGTAATTTCATGTGTGTTGGTGTATTAGTCTATTAGTGTATTGGTCTATTAGTGTATTGGTGTATCAAGACCAGTATACCAATAAACCAATATACTAATATACCAATCCCCCAATACACCAAAAAAGCCTCTGACCCGCAGATCAGAGGCTTGCGCCGCAAAAAAGTGATTGTATAAAACAGCCCCGCTATGCCGTGTGGGCGACTCGGTTGAACCTGCATTCGCAGGTGGGAATCATGTTGTCATGAGGACTCTGCCTTGCCCGAAGGCTACTGCATTGCCTCAACGTAAGCCAATTCCCTTTTAATAGACGTTGGCTCAACACTTGAAACCCATCACGCACACAGCAGGGTTCGATCAGAATCTTAGCATAGTCATATGGGGGCTGCAAGCGGGGGAAGGGGAACTTACGCGCTTTTTACTTTTAGTCTGCTGCGGTGATCGCACTCATTGGCCCGACCCGTTTCCGTTCAGCACGCGGCGGTAGACGGCTGCCGTCTCGCGCGCGGCGCGTTGCCAGGAAAACTGCGACACGCGCTCCAGGCCGCGCTGGCGCAGCGAGCGGCGCAGGTTGCCGTCGCCCAGCAGCTCGCAGAGACCGGCGGCAATGGCCTCCTCGCTCTCCGGTTCCACCAGATAGGCCGCGTCGCCGCAGATTTCGCGCAGCGAGGAACGGTTGCTGGTGAGCACCGGTGTGCCGCAGGCCATGGCCTCCAGCGGTGGCAGGCCGAACCCTTCGTAGAGCGAAGGGAAGACGAAGGCCGTCGCCAGCGAAAAGATGCCCGGCAGGTCCTCCAGGGGCACGTAGCCCAGATAGCGCACGGCGTCCTCAAGGCCCAGCGCCTGCACCTCGCGCTCGAAGGCGTCCATCATCCAGCCCTTGGGGCCCACCAGCACCAGTTCGTGCGGGTAGCCGTGCGCGCGCACCTGGGCCAGGGCGCGCACCACGCGCGTCAGATTCTTGCGCGGCTCCAGCGTACCCACAAAGAGCAAGAAATTCTGCGGCAGCCGGTATTTGGCGCGCAAGGCGTCCAGGCAGGCCTCGTCGGTGATCGGCCGGTAGTGGGGGGCCGCCGCTTCGTAGATGACGTTGATTTTCTCTTCGGGCAGGCCCAGCACGCGCACCAGCTCCTGTCGCGAGTGCTCGGAGACGGTAATCACCGAGGCCGCGCGCCGGGCAACCAGCGGCAGCATCAGGCGGATGGTGAGATGGCGCGCGCGGGGGTGGTAGTGTCCGTAGACGAATAGGGAGGCGTCGTGTACGGTAATCACGTACGGCGCCGGCTGCCACAAGGGAGCCAGGGCGTTCGTGAAATGGCACAGGTCCGGCTGGCTGCGTCGGATCGTTCCCGGCAGTACAGTCTGCATCCACACCCAGCGGCTGCGCGGGAAGTATTTGCCCACCTGCGTGGCGTTCGTGAGCGGGGGTTCCAGCCCGTTCAGGGGCCGGTTGCTGTACAGCAAATATTCCCACTCTGGCTCGCTCTGCAGCAGAGCCGCCAGCAGGTTGCTTGTGTAATAGCCGACGCCGGACCGTTGACCTAAGAGCGGCGTGCCATCAATACCGATACGAACTGCCATGTAGTACCCTTACCTTCCGTCAGGGTGAAAGCTGGGGAGAGATGATAGCGGCGTGAGTGGGATGGCTCTCCCTTAATCAATCGCTAATTATCATCGTACTGGCTGATCCATAGTCCAGTCAACAGCCAAAAGAAGATTCCCGTGTCATTGAACATCAAAAAATAGTCCAGCAGGCCGTGAATAAAATAGGCGAAAAGGCCTGCAGCGATAGCTGTTTGCCACAGGGTCGCTTGTCTAAAGCTCAGCTCGCGAACCGTGGAAATTCCTAATAATAACATCCACGCGAAAAAGGGCAAAGCGCCCAGTAACCCGCCAGAAACAAGGGTCTCGATATACCAGTTATTGGCGTGTATATCCTGGTTCCACTCGCCATCCGTCTCCAGCACCTCTCCGTAACGCAGGCGAAAGTTGTCCAGGCCCATGCCCAGCAGGGGGCGCTGCGCGAAGTGGCTGGCGGCTGCGCGCCACAGCGTACGCCGGTCGGGGATTGGCGCCAGTTGTGGCGGCGCTTCCACCACCTGCGCCAGCTCCGCGTCCATTTGTGCTTCCTGCGGCGTGGGGGTGGCGCTGGCCTCTGATGGCACAACGGTGACGCTTGTCATAGTTCTCACGCCATTCTTATAACTGAACCAGGTCACGTTTTCCTGGATCAGGTCCCACTGCAGGCGATACGTGCCCGGTTGCGGCGGCGGGCGCACCGGCGCCTCCACCGTCACGCTTTCGCCGGGGCGCACCGTTTCCGGCAACGACCAGCGCGGCACGAAGGCCAGGCTGGAGGAATCGCCGGGCAGATACCAGCGCCCGCCCACAGAGACCGCGTTGGGCCCGTGGTCGGCCCAGGTCAGCAGCCCTTCGTTGCGCACGGTGACCGTCGTGGTCATGGTCTGCCCGGCCTCCAGGGTCAGCTCCTGCGGCGCCTGGAAGCTCAGGTTGTACCACTCATTGTCTCCCTCGCTGCTCAGCCGCATCTGCATCACCGGATTAAACAGCGTGTTCAGACCGATGACCACCAGCATGGCTAACGCCAGCCCGGCCCAGGGCCAGGGAGAAGGAGCCTGCGCCTGGCGGCGACTGCGCCACCACAGCAGAGCGGCGACCACGGCGCTGCTGGCCAAAACGGTGACCACGCTGGTGCGACTGTAAGTGTACACCGCGCCCTGCAGAAACATGAGGATCACGAGCCCCACCAGCAGCGCCGCCAGGGGCCGCCCACGCCGCCCGGGTCTGGGCCACAGTGACAGGCCCAGAGCGAACAGCAGGGGCAGGGTGGCCTCCAGGAACATGGCCGCCTGGTTGGCGTGTCCGAAGCTGCCCGTGAGGCGCAGGAAAGGGCCGGCGGTGGTCGCCGTGACGCGAAAATGGTTCAGCCAGGGCAGAATGCGGCCGTTGACCACTTCCACGAAGCCCGCGCCCAGCGCGACGGTCGTGCCCAGCAGCAAGGGCAGCGCGACCCAGCCCAGCCGGCGGCGGTCGCGCACTATCTGCGGCACAGCCAGCGCCAGGGCCATGCCTGCCAGCAGGCGACCGCTCGCTTTTAGCGCATTGAAGCGCAGGGTGGGCGCCAGAAGCGCGGAAAGGAGGAAGGCCGCCGCGGCAATGGCCAACAGTACCAGCCAGGCGCGGGGCAGCCGCAACCAGCCAGGGCGCCGCCAGCGCCGTTCCACGACGACCAGCGCCGCTGCCAGCAGCAGCGTGATGCCCAACACCAGCTCTACGCTCGTCAGCGCCAGGGGACCGGCGTGGAACACGACGATCTCAAAAGGCAGGGTCAGAGCAAGCAAGGCCAGCGCTATGAGAGATGCCCGCTCTAACGCGGTGTGGTCCGTTGTTTGCATGAATTCTTGTTACTCACTTGCCGGCGCGCCTGCTAATTGTGTCTGTTGTCGGGGTCCTGTCAGCAGCAGGGTAAGCGTGCAACATAATAGTAAGATTAATTCGGCAAAAGTAACGGAGATGGCGGGAGCGGTGGCGCCGAAGCCGGGTATCAATTGCCAGGTGAGCACGGCGTGTAACAGTAACATCAGCCCGGTGAAAATGCTGGAGTAAAGTTGCTGCCCACGGGCAATCAGGATATGCGTCAGATTATAGTTGATATAGGCCGGAAGCGCCGAAAGTCCCAGGATTTGCAGGACGGGCACGGCCTCGGCAAAGGGTTGGCCATAGAGAAAGGGCACCAACCAGGGCGCGCTCAGCCAGAAAACGACGGCGAGCGCCGCCCCGCCGGCGCCCAGCAGCAGCGAGCTGACCAGCGCCAGCCGGCGCGCCTGGTCCGGGTCGTGGTGCAGGGCGTGGGAGTAGGCGGGAAAGACCGCAGCCAGCAGCGCTGCCGGCACGATCTGCGTGGGCTCTACCAGGCGCTGCGCCGCGCTGAACTGCGCCACCGCCACCTCGCCCAGGCGGAACTCCAGCAGGAAGATGGCCAGGCGCGTGTAGCCGATGGAGAGGAAGATGGCGATGCCCAGCGGCAGCGCCTGGCGCAACAGCTGGGAGTAGGGCGGCGCGGTTCCACTGCCTGCGGCCTCAGCCCCGAACCACCCCTCGCGCCCCAGCCGCCACAGGCCCCAGAGGGCCAGGCTGCCCGCGCCCAGCAGGTAGGCCAGGGCCACGCCGGGCAGCCCCGCGCCGGCCCACAGCGCCAGCACGGCGACCAGCGCCGTCAGCAGCCGGCCCGAGGCCAGCAGCCAGGCCTCGGTCAGCACCTTCTCCTGCCCGCGGTAGACGTAGGCGGCGAATTCCAGGAAGGTCTGGGCCAGCATAGCCAACCCCAACAGCAGGAAGCTGAGCCGCTGCTCGCCGGGCCGCCCCGCCGTGGTCAGCAGCAGCAGGAGCAGCACGGGCACGGAGAGCCACAGCTTCAGCCGCAGCGCCGCACGCACCGACGGTTGCGTCCGTCGCCCGCCCACGGCCACATCGCGGGCCATCAGCACCTGCAGGCCCAGGTCGGCGATCTGCGCCAGCACGAAGCCCAGCGCCAGTCCGTAGTTAAACGCGCCAAACACCCGCTCGCCCAACTGGTTGGCGATGAGCAGGCTGAGGCCAAAGGTGGCCACACGCCCGATCAGCTCCGACCCCAACTTGGCCAGAACGTTGCCCCGCAGGCGGCGGTCGAGGGTTCGTAGTAATGACATGATCGGGGATTATAGGGGAGATTGGTGTATTGGTGTATTGGTGTATTGGAGGCTGGTTGGTGGTAGTGGGGGCGTATGCAAGTCGTGGGAAAGGCAACGAGCGGCTTGAGGCGGCAGCAGTATAAATTGGATAGCAGGCAAATCATTTGTGTCGCTCAGGGAGAATCATGATGAGACTATTGAAGGCGTTGCCGGCAATTGCCCTTTTCCTGCTGCTTCTATCAGCTTGTGGCAAGCAAAGCCAGGTCGCCTGCGCAGAACAGCCAGTTGCCGGGCAGGTCGTGCCGGCGCTCCTCTCTTGTCTGGACGCCGATGCCTCCGCAGTGGAGGTCGAGGGTCTTTTGCGTGATTGGGGTCGTATCGATGCTGAGTGGGGCGGGGTAACTGCCGCGGACCTGTTGCCGGCGACGGGCGACGAGCTCGTGATTTCCTATCACACCGATCTGCAAAACGCCATGTGGAATCCTCAGGGAACGCTGGTCGTGCTGCAGCGCCAGGGATCCGCATGGGAAGCGGCCTTCGACACGAGCGCGCTTGAGCCACCGCGACCTGATGGCAGCCCCTGGGATAACTGGGCCTACGAGGCGCTGCAAACAGGGGATGCGACCGGCGACGGACGGGATGACGTGTTGTTGAGGCTCAGGTATTCCAATGGGACGCATACTTCCTTTTTGCGTCACGCCGTACTGACGGCCCACGATGCTGATGAAGCCCGGCTCATGTTCCTCGAAGCGGACCTGCTCGGCGACTACCAGATTGTCACCGCAGAAGGAGATGTGCTATTGCAGTTCACGGGGGCAAACGACCTGACAACCGGGCAACAGGCCATCACCCGCACGTATACGTTCAGCGGCAATACATTTACCCAGGTGGACGAGGTCATCAATCCCGCATTGGCCACCGCATCGGCGCGGCTGCCCGACGGGTCCACGTGGGTGACCTTCGACCAGGCGTCGAGTCTCGGATCCTCATCCAGCGACACGTGGACCGGGCTCTACCGGCTGCGTGACGGCGCGCTGACCCACGTGCCGGTGCCCGCGCCGGTGCGCGTCCTGGAAGCAGCGCCCAACGGCGCGCTTTACGTGGGCGCCGGTTGTGGCCTCTTGCGCTATCGCGAAGGGGAGTGGGAGCAGCTGGCCCCTATCGATTGCGGCTCCGATACGACCATCGGCAGCGGGCCCATCACCGATATCGCCGTCGCCGACAGCGACGCCGTCTGGGTGGGCACACCTTTTTCGCTGGCCCGTTATGACGGTTCGTGGCAGGCATTCGAGATTCACGCTTCCCGCCTTCTGGTCACACCTGACGAAAGCGTGTGGGCAGCGGGATGGGACGG
>JBMCFH010000174.1:0-7079 GCA_048620455.1 Chloroflexota bacterium
TGCAGCAGACGTTGGGCGATGGCTCCGGCGTCGGGCCCTTCCCAATCGCGAATGCTGTAGCTCCAGAGCACGATGATATAACCGCGGTCCAGCAGCGCCTGCTCCGTTTCCGGAGTGAGGGCGCCGAAGGGCGGGCGCAGCAGCGTGGGGCGCCGGCCCAACTTTGCTTCTAAAATGTCGTCTGTACGCGTTACTTCTTCCAGGCACTCTTCGAGCGAAATGGTGTCGAAGGTAGGGTGGTTGTAAGTGTGATTGCCTACGTCGTGACCGGCGTCCCGCACGCGCCGGGCGCAATCAGCCTCCGTCTCCAGCCGCCGCCCTTCCATGAAGAAGGCGGCGGGGACGTCGTGCCGGGCCAGCACCTGCAGGATGTTGTCGGTGCCCGGGGGGTTAGGCGCGCCGTCGAAGGTCAGGTAGAAGCGTTTCTGGGGCATGGTTGCTTTGCTCACGATTTGAAGTAGGGCTTGCCCTGACCCGCCGGTCCGCGCACGCGACCGACGACGCCGGCGAGGGCCAGCATGGCCATCAGGTAGGGGGTCATGAGCAAGATCTGGTGGGGGATTTCAACGCCGATGATCTGCAGTTGCATCTGCAGGGCGTCGGCGGCTCCGAAAAGGAGGCAGGCGCCCAGCACGCCCCAGGGACTGTATTTGCCCAGAATGACGGCGGCGAGGGCGATCCAGCCGCGCCCGTCCACCAGATTTTCCAGGAAGCGGCTCACTTGCGTGAGGGTGAGAAAGGCGCCGCCGGCGCCGGCGAGGACGCCGCTGATGATCACCGCCGCGTAGCGCATGCGGTGCACGCGGATGCCCACGGTGTCGGCCACGCGCGGGTTCTCGCCCACGGCGCGCAAACTGAGGCCCACGGGCGTGCGCGAGAAAACGACGGCGATGACCACCACCAGGACCACGCCGAGGTAGACGAGGATGTTGTGGCTAAACAGGATGGGACCCACAATGGGGATGTCGCCGAGTACGGGGATGGGCAAGGCCCGCAAGTTGGCGATGGTGCTGCCGCCCGCGGCGCTGCCCGCCTGCATCAGACGGTAGAAGTAGCCGGTGAAGCCGGCGGCGAAGATGCTCATGCCGATGCCCACGACGAGCTGGCTGACGCCAAGGGTGACGGAGGTGAAGGCCAAAATGAGACCCATGATGGCGCCGGCGAGCAGGGCGCACAAAAGGCCGATCCACAGGCTGCCGCTGTATAGGGCGCCGACGTAGCCGAAGAAGGCGCCCATGAGCATCATGCCTTCCAGGGCGAAGTTAAAGACGCCCGATTTTTGGGCCACGAGGCCGCCCAACGCTGTAAAGAGCAGGGGGGTTGCCAGGCGCACGGACATAGCCAGCCAGGTGACAACGGTGGCAGAAAGAATCAAGTCGTCCATTTCAGGCTCTTCCTCCTACGCGCGCGGCGCGTTTCCTGATGAAGTAGTCGCTGGCGATCACGGCGATGATGATTAGCCCCTGGATGACGGAGAGCAGCGGCGCGGGGACGCCGATGCCGCGTTGCATGGCGCCGGTGCCCACGCGGATCATGGCGAAGAGCAGGGCGGCGAGAATGAGGCCGAAGGGGCTCTTCTTGCCCATGATGGCCACCCCGATGCCGTCGAAGCCGTAGCCGGGTGAGAAGCCGGCCTGTAACCTGTACTGGGTGCCCATCAGCTCCACGGCGCCGCCCAGCCCGGCCAGAGCGCCGGAGATGAGTACGGCCATGGTCATGCCGGAGGCGACGCCCATGCCGGCGTAGGAAGCGGCGTCCTCATTGTGGCCGATGGCGCGCATTTTGAAGCCCAGCGGCGTGTGTTTCATCAGGTAGTGGATGCCGAAGACGGCCACGATGGCCAACACAAAGCCCAGATGTAGATTGGTGCCGGGGATGATGAAGGGCAGCCGGGCCGCCTGGGGAAGCGCCTCGGACTGGAAGGTCATGCTGTCGGGATCTTTGAGCACGCCCTGTACCAGGAGGGACACGAGAAGAACGGCTACGTAATTGAGCATCATGGTGTTGATCAGCTCGTCGGCGCCCAGGTAGATGCGCAGGAGGCCGGCAATGTGGGCCCAGATTGCGCCGCCGATGGCCCCCGCCAGTAGCGCCAGCGGGATGAGAGCCAGGGCCGGCAGCCCGGGCAGCAGGGCGGCGGCGATGACCACGCCCAGCGCTCCCAGGTAGAGCTGGCCTTCCACGCCGACGTTGAAGAAGCCCGCCTGGTAGGCCATGGAAAAGCCGACGCCGGTGAACACCAGGGGAATGAAACGGGTCAGCGTTTCGCCGAAGCCATAAGTGTTGCCAATGGTCGCTTCCAGCAGGTAGCCATACGCTGTCAGGGGGTTGATGCCAGCCAACAGGATGAGGATGGCGCCCACCCCCAGGGCGAAAAATACGGCGGCGAGCGCTATGCTGAAGGAGATTACGCTCTCGTTGGCGCCCAGCAGTTTGCGAAACGCTCCCCAGCGCGGGGCGGGCAGTTCAATTTGCATCCCTCTGTCTCTCCCGGTTCTGTTACCGTTACGGCGTGCGAGGCCGCGCAGCTACCGCGCGGCCTCGTTTTAGTTGTTGTGTCGGTTGTTTATTCGTCCAGCGCCGGTTCCGGAATTTCACCGTCGATAATTTGCTGGCGAATCTCGGCCACGCGATCTTTCGTTTCCTGCGGCAGGGTGTCTTCGAAGTTGTGATAGGGGGCCAGATCTTCGATGCCGTCGGCGATGCCCAGCCGATAGACGCGGGGTTCGAGCGTACCGTCCAGATAGCCGTCGATCATGTACTCCACATAGCCGCCGGGCGAGGCCACGGCGCTGCTGACGACGGTGTCTGGGGCTACGCGGGACATGTCGACGATGGAGCCAATGGCCAGGATGCCTTCTTCTGCGGCAGCCTCTACGGCGCCCACGTTGACCTGACCGCTCTGGGTATAGACGACGTCAACGCCCTGGTTGACCATCGATCTCACCAGCTCTTTGCCCTTGACCACGTCATCCCAACTGCCGACGAAAGCGTGGGACGCTTCGACGTCCGGATTGGCCTGTGTGGCGCCCAGTTCAAAGCTTTTGGCCAGCCGCTGGGCAATGGGTGAGTCGGTGGCGGTGAGGATGCCAACCTGGTTCGATTCGGTCACCAGACCGGCGAGTGCGCCTGCCAGATAGGTGGATTCCCAGTCGGTGGCAGCCACGGCGACCATGTTGTCCGCTTCGGCGGAGTAGCCGCCGGAGATGCCAAACATGGTGTCGGGGAATTCGGGGGCAACTTCCTGTACGACGTCGGTGAAGTAGAGGTCGTGGGCGATGACCAGGTCATACCCTTCTGCGGCGTAGTTACGGATCACGTCTCGGGCTTCGGCAACGGGAACGCTTTCCTGGAAGCTGACCTCCACGCCATGTGTGTCGGCGGCTTCCATGAGCGCCCGATGCCCTTCCTGATTCCAGCCCTCGTCCTGGATGGAGCCGGCCAATACCAGGGCCACTTTTACCGGTTCTTCTGAGTCCTCCGCCGCTTCAGCGTCGCCGGCGCCGGCCTCATCGTCACTACTTTCGCCGGCGGCAGCTTCTTCAGCCGCCGGTTCCTCTGCCGCCGGTTCTTCGGCCGCGGGCGAGCTGGTGCAGGCGGCGGCAAAGGCCAGCAGCAACATCAAAATAAATAGGGTAGATATTCTTCTCTTACTCACTTCGTCCCTCCACTCCTTCTGTTTCAGTACTGTACCACTTTCAACATTTCGTCGTGATCGACAATTTTCCTGCTATGATTCGATTGTGGTTCCCTCCTGCTCCTCGATTACTGATTGCTCTGTGCCTGCCATCATCAATCCGATGGTGTCGACGGTAGTCGTAACAGGATCCACCTGCCCCATAATGCGACCGTCGTGAATAACAGCCAGGCGGTCGCTCAGGGAGCGGAGCTCCTCCAGCTCGGTGGAAATGAGGAGGATGGCCACGCCGTTGTCGCGAGCGTTCAACAACTGCCGGTGCACAAACTCGATGGCGCCTACGTCCAGGCCCCACGTGGGCTGCACGACCAGCAGGAAGCGTGGTTGGCGCGATAGCTCGCGGCCCAGGATGACTTTCTGCTGGTTGCCGCCGGAAAGGTTGAGCACCGGGATTTTGCTATTAGGAGTGCGCACGTCGAACTTGTCGATCAGTCGTTTGGCGTGGCGCTTGATCACCTTTTTGTCCAGGCTGAAGCCGCGGGTGAAAGGCGGCTGGTAATATGTCTCCAGAATGAAATTCTCGGCCACGGAAAAGTCGGCGACGAGGCCGTGCTTGCGGCGGTCGGAGGGGATGAAGGCCAGCCCCATCTCGATCAGGTCGCGCGTCTGCTTCACAGTGACATCCTCGCCGAAGAGGCGAATGACGCCGGCGCTGGGACGCACCATGCCGCTGATCACGGCAGCAAGTTCCGATTGGCCGTTGCCATCCACGCCCGCCAGACCCAGAATCTCACCTTCGTGCACGGTGAGGCTGATGTCGTCCAGCGCCCGCTTGCCGCCTTCCTTCAGCAAGGACACGTTTTGCAGCGTCAGCACTTCTTTGCCCGGTTGCGCTTCTGACTTGTCGATTTCGAAGCGCACGCTGCGACCGACCATCAGTCGTGACAGTTCCCGCGGGCTGGTGTCGCTCGTTTTCACGGTATCGATCAGGCGCCCATCGCGCAGCACGGTGATGCGGTCGCTGATTTGCAGGGCCTCGTTCAGCTTGTGGGTGATGAAAATTATGGTGGTGCCGGCTTCGCGCAGTTCCAGGAGCATGCGAAAGAAATCCTGGCACTCCTGGGGCGTGAGCACGGAGGTGGGCTCGTCCAGGATCAGGAGGCGGGCGCCTTTGTACAGCGCTTTGAGAATTTCTACCTTCTGCTGCATGCCCACGCTTAAATTCTCTACCGGCGCGTCCAGATCGAGCTGGATGTTGAAGCGGCGCGCCACCTGGCGCACTTCTTCGCGGCGTCTTTCGAACTCGATGAAAGGGGGTCGGTCGGCGCCGCGGCCCAGTATCAGATTTTCGAGCACGGTAAACACGGGGATGAGCATGAAATGCTGGTGGATCATGCCCACGCCCCTTTCGATGGCTTTGCGCGGCGTGTTATCTCTAAGCTCGCGACCGTCGAGGAAAATCTGACCGCTGTCCGCCTCGTAGAGGCCATAGAGAATGTTCATCAACGTGCTTTTACCGGCGCCGTTTTCGCCCAACAGGGCGTGGATTTCGCCGCGGTGGACGTCCAGGCTGACTTCGTCAAGGGCGCGCACGCCGGGAAACGTCTTGGTGATCTTGTGAAGCTGGAGGTAAGGGGAGTCGCTCATCTTATCCCTGTCCTGGTGATTGTGGCCCGTCAACGGCGATGCCCGCGTCGTCGACGATAGCCAGCACATCTTCCATCAGCTTTGTATTCTTTTCAAGTCCAGCGGAGACGATGTTGAGGATGAACGTGTCCAGCTCATGTTCTTCGACGAGAGCGGCGAGTTGCTCGCTGCACTCCTGGGGCGTGCCGGCGATCTTGTAGCCCTGGATCATCTGCGGCGTGATTAACTCGGCAGCGGCGTCGTATCCTCTGGTTTCGATGGCGTGGCGGATTTGCTTGATTTCCTCTTCCTGCAGAAAGCCGCGCAACTGGCGGGTGGGGCTGTCGGCGATGACGTGGGGGAAGAAGGAGGCGGTCGCCGCCAGCAGCTCCGGCGTGTAGGCGAAACGGTCCAGATAGATGCGCTGCGGGCGTGTCTGGCGATCCTCGCGACCCTCTTCCACCAGCGCGACAGCCTGGCCCAGGTCGGATTTGACCATGAGTAGGACGCCATCGGCGACGGCGCCGCTCAATTGCAGCATCTTCGGTCCGCGCCCGGCGATCCAGATGGGAATGTCGAGGGGGCCATCTGAGGAGCCTGCCGCCAGTTGAGCCTCATCCAGCTGGAAGCGCCGGCCCTGCCAGGAGACGCGCTCGCCGCGCCACAGGCGGCGCATGAGTTCGACGGACTCGCGCACGACGGTCAGCGGCGCCTGGCGTTCCAGGCCCATGGGGCGCAACACGTAGGAGCCGCCGGCGACCAGCGTGAGCACGGCGCGCCCGCCGGTCATCTGGCTGAGGGAGGCCATGGCGACGGCGGTGACGGCGGGGTGGCGCGTATAGCCGTTGGTAACCGGCCCCAGGCGCAGGCGGCTGCTGTGCTGGGCGATGGCGCCCAGCAGCACGTAGACGTCGTGCATGAACCCTTCGTCGGCGACGAGGCAGGTGGTATAGCCCAATGCCTCGGCCCGACGCGCGGTTTCGACGACTTCATCCACCGGCATGTCCGGAATGATTTCGATGCCCAGTTCCATTACTCTTTCCATCCCTGTTGGGGTGACTGGCGACGGTTTGCTGTCTTGTGTGCTGGCGATTACTGTATAGTTACGGCGTATTTTTGTAATACAGTCGATGATAACCGTCAATTAAAAATTTGCGCAATTGTGTAATCCAAATACACACTTGTCTCTCTTTGCCGGACTGTGGGGAAGCTGATGATATTGGCGCGAGCCGCAAAAGCCGATTACTATTCTAGCAGCAAAGATAGCACAGTCGGTTGAGTCAGTACACTGTAGATTGTTCTCATGCGCCATTGTCGATCGCATCTACGTCAGTCGACTGTTGGGCGGAGGAACATAGTAGAGAAGAGCGATGGAAATTGGTCAACGAATCAGGCAACGGCGGAAACAATTGGGGATGAGTCTGCGGGATCTGGCGGCGGAGGTGGGGCTGACGGCCAGTTTTATCAGTCAGGTGGAACGCAATCTGGCCAGCCCTTCCATTGACTCGCTGCGGTCGATTGCAAAAGCGCTGGATGAGCCGCTGTTCTTCTTCTTGTTGGAGCCGGACGAGGAGGAGCGGGTCATCCGCCGCGACCAGCGGCGCAAGCTGATCAGCTCCGATTCCAACGTCACTTATGAACTGCTGACGCCGCTGAACAAGAAGATGGAAGTGGTGCTGACGAAGCTGGAGCCGGGCGATGGCAGCATTCCCATTATTCACCATCAGGACACGGAGGAATGTATCTACGTGCTGGAAGGGGAGCTGGAGGTGGGGCTGGTGGACCAGACGTACACGTTGAGTGGGGGCGATTCGAT
>JBMCFH010000175.1:0-7018 GCA_048620455.1 Chloroflexota bacterium
TTGTAGAAAAAGTCGGTTACCACCGGGTGCACATAACCGGGCCGGAAGAGCACCTGCCACTCCCACGTGTCGTCAAAGCTGCCGCCTGCCCGATTGGCCAGAGCCCAGTAGCTGAAAGCCATGAAGTACGGTTCCGCATTTTCCATATAGCCGTACTGGTAGCGCAAAAGGCGCTCGACCGTGTCTGGATTGTCGCTATAGCTGCCGCCTTCGGTGCCGATCATGGGCAGCGAGCGATGCAGGTGGTTGCGCACGATCTCGTCATAGTTGCGGAAGAGCAGGAAGCCGTGGGGATCGTCCACCGGGCGCGTGCCGTGATAGTTGTGTACGGAAAGCCAGGCCCAGTTCAGCACCGCAGCGTCGCCGTTGTATTTGATGGCGCGCAAAGCGCGGTCCAGGAAGGCGTAGTGGTCGTAGGCGCCGCCGGGACTTAGCGCCCCGAAGCCGGGAAAGCCGCCGTTGGCGATTACCTGTCGCGCCTCGTCAGTCCACACCCGGGCGTATACGTTCGGATTCGCCGATCCCTGGCGATTCTCGTTGTTGACGTTCGGTTCATTGTAGAGCTGGAAATAGTAAACGCCGCGCCGGCGGTAGTGGGCAACCATCGCGCCCAGATCGCCGTCGTGAGGCGTCAGCGTGCTGCGGTAAACGCGCATAACGGGCATAATGCCATTTGCCACCAGGCGGTCGACCAGATAATCGTTGTCGCCGATGTTCGTGCCATCATTGAGGAATACGACCCACTTAATGTGCATTTTCACCAGTTCGTCGACAAAGCGATCGACAACGCCCGGTTCCTGTTTGACCGTCGGAATCCAGTGCATGCCCCAACCATTGTCGCCGGCCGGTCGCGGATAGGCTTCCACAGGGATGGCGTCCTCTGCACTGTATTCTGTGAGCGGGCGCACGTCAGATGTCGCCGCCGGCGTCGGCGTGCTCGTTGGCGTTTCCGTTGGCGTCGGCGTGGGCGAGATAGGGGTGTTGGTAGGTATGGGCAGGGGGGTGGTTGTCGCCGCCCGCTCCCGGGTAGGGGGCGGCTCCGTCGGTAGTGCTGTAGGTGGTGGGCCGGACGGCGTCCATGTTGGTGGGATGACCGTTTCCGTGGGCGTTGCGGTGTGCGCCTGCGAGGCCAGCGTGGGCAACGCGACCATAGCCTCCAATGGAGGCAGCTGGCATCCACTCAGCGTCCACGCCAGCAGTAGCAGTGTAATTCTTCCCAGGTGGGACAACAGTCTCACAAGGAGGGCCCCGGTTGTATTGTTGCCATGGTGTCGTTCATTTCCTACTGTGAGTGTAAGGCGTAAGGCCTGAGACGAAATGGGTAAATGTGGCTAAAGTTGCGCGCGCCCGCCGGCGGCCGGCCAGATCCGCCGAATATAGCGCAATTGTACTAGCCCGTTAGAGCCCTGCACACAATTGCTGTGTATCTGTATAATGATGGAGAGTATGTGATACACCTTGCCGCAAGATGCCTTTCGCCTGTGAGAGAAGGCTCCCATCACCGGTAACTGCACATCCCCACTGGCCGTTGGGGAA
Organism: Chloroflexota bacterium; assembly: GCA_048620455.1. Classification (GTDB taxonomy): domain Bacteria; phylum Chloroflexota; class Anaerolineae; order Promineifilales; family Promineifilaceae; genus JAAYYY01. The sequence goes on from JBMCFH010000175.1 coordinate 1,537, forward strand.
GCGATCAATCCCAATTCGAATTGGAGGAGCAATTCGCATCATGTTTGATAGCATCGCCGACATTCCGGGCATTGACCACGATCTATCGCCAGAAGAGTATCAGGGGCTGCAGTTATTCTGGGAAGTGTACAGCGAAAATTATGCGGAAGCACAGCGTTACCTGGCACGGGAGATGGCGGACCATAAAGTGTTTGGTCGTTTTGTGGGGCAACCGGATCAGAGCCAGGCGACCGAGCGGCGGAGGCACTCGCATCAGTTGCTTGACGATGCCATACGCAACAATCAGTGGGGCGCTTACTTCAATTACCTGAGCCAGCAAGGCGCGTATTATGCCCATCGCGACGTACGCTTTGCCAGCTGGTTCGAACTCATCCGTAGCCTGGAGCGCTTTCTCCTCTCGCATCTCATCGACACATACGGCGGTGACGACGAGCGATTTGAACTTGCGCTACGCGGTATGTCCACCTACGTTACCATGTCCACGGCGGTACTCAGCGAAGCGTATATGTCGGCCAAAGAAGACACGATTGTGCAACAGCGGGAAGCAATCCGTGAGCTTTCGACGCCCGTGCTGCAATTGCGCGAAGGGTTGTTGATCTTGCCGATTATAGGCGTTCTTGACACCGAGCGCGCCCATCAATTGACTCACGAACTGTTGCACAGCATTCGACGCCTGCGGGCTCGTATTGTGGTCATCGATGTGACCGGCGTCCCCGTCGTGGACTCGCAGGTAGCCAATTATCTGATCCAGACGGTGGACGCCGCGAGACTCATGGGTGCGAGATCGATTCTTACCGGCCTTTCGCCGGAGGTAGCCCAGACGCTGGTCACTGTCGGCGTCGACCTGCGCTCTGTTTTGACGTTGGGAGATCTTCAGGGCGGCCTGGAGGAAGCCGAGCGCTTTCTGGGATACCACGTAGAAAAGCGAGATAGTGACGATTACTGGGCCGGGGTCGAGGAGCAGATGCCGTGACCGTCCCTATTTTGAAGCAACATCACTTTCTGATCGCCTCCGTGCAGAGCGCGCTGACGGATGATGACATGGAAGACATGCAGCGCCGGCTGGTGCGCCGTGTGGGCGATGACCGCATTCAGGGTGTGATTATTGACGTGACAGTGGTGGACGTACTGGATTCCTACTCTTCGCGCACCCTGCGCGCGATTGCCGACATGATTCGCCTGCGCGGTGCAGAAACTGTGATTGTCGGAATCCAACCTGATGTGGCCTTCGCCATGATTCAACTGGGGCTTACGCTGAAGGATGTACCCACCGCTCTGGATTTGGAAGAAGGGATCCGTCTCCTGAATGCGCGGATCCGAAGGCGTCACCATCATGGACAGTGAGACACGGGTCACAATTCGAGGCGGGGGCGATATCGTCAGCGCCCGCCAGCAGGGTCGCCAATTGGCCAGTGAGCTTGGTTTCAGAACCAGCGACCAGGCCTTGATTGCCACGGCCATCTCTGAAGTAGCGCGCAACATTGTCCTGTATGCCAGGTGGGGCACCATCAGCTTCTCCATTATCGAGTACAACGGGCGGCGGGGTATGCGCATCGTTGTTAGCGACGATGGGCCCGGAATTGAAGACGTGGAGCTGGCCATGCAGGACGGCTACTCCACCAGCGAGGGATTGGGCCTCGGCCTGCCCGGCGCCCGTCGCCTGATGGACGATTTTGAGATTGAGTCCGAGCCGGGGCGTGGCACGACCATTATCATGAGTAAGTGGCTGAGAGCTGATATCGTCAGGCCGTGAGCGGAAGCAAGGTCATCGAAGTTGGTGTGGCAGCCGCTCCCCATCCTGGCCAACTGGTTTCAGGAGATCGCCACACCATCGTGCATTGTGCGGGAGGAGAGGTGCTGGTTGGGTTGGTCGATGCTCTCGGTCACGGACAGGAGGCCGCCGCCGCGGCGACGATGGCCGTATCTACGATTGAGGCGTATGCCGGCGAGCCGCTTGTGACGCTGGTTGAACGCTGCCATGAGAAACTGCAACGCATGCGGGGCGTGGCTATGAGCCTGGCTCACTTCATGCCCGGCGGTCGACTGCGCTGGCTCAGTGTGGGCAACGTGGACGGCGTCCTTCTCAGTCGCAACCATAACGACGTGTTAAGCAAACAGCACATGGTATTGCGTGGCGGCGTCGTCGGTTACCGCCTTCCTCCGCTTCGTCCCAAAGAGATAGACATCTCGCCACGCGATATGATGATCATGGCCACAGACGGCATCCGGCGAGATTTTGCTGCGGCTGCCGGGGGTGGCAGGCGCGACCCCCAGGTGCTTGCCGACGTTATCATGCAGCAGTATGGCGAAGCGTCTGATGACGCGTTGGTTCTCGTCGTCGAATATCGTGGAGAAGGGCCATGACTGTCCAGGCGGACTATTTCCGACAACGCTATGCTAGCGCCTTGCGGGAGTTTCTGCGAAGTGGCGACGAGCAGGCGCTACAGACGGCGTATGAGTTGGGTCGCTCGGCGACTCAGTCGGAGTTGCCTCTGGTGGATCTGGCGTCCATCTACCACGAGACATTGCGTTCCTTACTGGTCAGGGAGGCGTCTCCCGGTGACGAACTGGCCTTGCTCAAGGCCGCCGGCACCTTTTTCCTGGAGAGCCTGACGTCGCTGGAAATGACGTTGCGCAGCCTGCAGGAATCCAACCGCTCTCTGCGCGTGCTCAACGACCGCCTGCAGAGGACCAATGAGACGCTGGAGGAGCGGGTTCAACAGCGTACGGCGGGCCTGAGCCAGAGCGTGCGTCTGCTACAAAAAGAGATCGCCCGCCGGCGAAAGGCGCAGCAGGCACTGCGCGAGAGCGAAGCGCGCTACCGGCGTCTGGTGGAGCGCTCGCCGGCGCCCACAGCGGTTTTTACGCAAGACGCCATCCTTTTCGTCAATACGGCCACCGCCCGCCTTCTTGGCGCGGAAGAGCCGGCGAAGCTGGTTGGTCGGGCAGTCACAGCCATTCTCCCGCCGGGCGACGAGGAAGCGGTGTTGCAGCGGATCGATGATATGCTGACAAAAGACGAAGCCTTTGCTCCGGTAGAGGTTCAGTTGATGCGTCTGAACGGCGAAATTATCGACGTGGAAATCGTTGCCACACATATTGCCTACGAAGGGCGCATGGCTATTCAGTTGGTCGGTTACGATGTCACGGAGCGCAAGCAGGCGGAGGCGGCGGAGCGCGAACAGCGCGCGTTGGCCGAGGCACTGGCGGCGTCTGCTGCTTCTCTGAACCGCACCCTGGACTTTGACGAGGTTTTGCAGCGTGCCCTGATACACATAGACAACGTGCTGCCCCATAATGGGGCCAACATCATGCTTATCGACGGGGACGTGGCGCGCGTCGTATACTGCCGGGGCTATGACGAAAAGGTTGATCGGGGACGAATCGTCGGTCTGGAGTTGCCCATTGATCAGGTTGGCCCGCTGCGCCACATGTGGGAGACGGGCCGGTCGATTGTTATTTCCGATACGCGGCGGCACAATCGATGGTTGACGATGGAGCCCACCGACTGGGTGCGCTCCTACGTCGCGGCGCCGATCCGGTTGGAGGGCAAAACGATCGGTTTTCTCAGCGCAGACGGAACACGTCCCAACCAGTTTGAGCATAAACACGCAGAACGGTTAACGGCATTTGCCGACCAGGTTTCTCTGGCCATGCAAAACGCCCGTCTCTACGAGCGCCTGAGCAATTATAGCGCCTCTTTGGAGCAGGCGGTGAGCGAGCGCACGGAGGAGCTTCAGGCAGCCAAGAAACGGCTGGAAACGATCCTGGAATCAGTCGGCGAGGCGCTGCTGGTCGTCGACGAAGAGGGACGGGTGGAACAGATCAACGCGGCCTTCGAGCATCAGACGGGCTACGGGTTGGAGGAAGTAGGGCAGCGCCGTCTCTCCGAGTTTTTGCCCGGGTTAGAGGTTCCCTGGAGTGTGTTGCAGGAGCGCGTGGCTTCCGGCGAAATGTCCGGACTGTGGCACGGTGAGTTCCAGTTGGAGCGCAGCGACGGCGCGGTCTATGATGTCGCGGCGACGGTAGCGCCTCTATACGATGGCGACGGAGACCATACCGGCTACGTGGCTGCTTTGATGGACGTTAGCCCGCTCAAAGAAGTGGCGCGCATGAAGGATGCGTTTGTGGCCAACGTCTCGCACGAATTACGCACCCCTATTACCAGCCTGAAGTTGAACCACTCTCTTGCCACCGAGAGCGAATCGCGCAAGGATCTTTACCTGGAGCGCCTGGGCCGGGATATCGACCGGATTAATTCGCTTATCGAGGATCTGTTACGGCTTTCGCGTTTGGAGCAGGGGCAGGTGGACCTGAACCTTGCCGCGGTCGATCTTGGTGCACTGGCGCGCGATTATGTAGCCGACCGCCAGGCGTTGGCCGAAAGCCGCGGGCTACAATTGCAGTTCCGCCAGGACCAGGAGTGCCCTGCGGTCAACGCCGATCCAGGTCTGGTAGAACAGGTTATCAGTATCTTTCTGACCAATGCCTTGAATTACACGCCCGCCGGCGGCGAAGTGCTGGTGACTATCGAGTCCCGGCGGGCGGGCGGGCGCGATTGGGTGGGGATTCGCGTAAGCGACACAGGACCCGGTCTCACCGAAGATGATCGGGCGCACCTCTTTGAACGCTTTCATCGCGGTGCGACAGGAATGGCATCCGGTGTGCCCGGCACCGGGCTCGGTCTGAACATCGCGCGCGAAATCATCACGCGCCACGATGGCCAAATCGAGGTGCAAAGCGAGGGCGTCCCCGGCAAGGGCGCCGCCTTTACCGCCTGGCTTCCTGTGTCTGCCTGAGTGCAGCTGCACATTTTCATTGGAATTCAGCAAGCGCAAAGTGACGTGCAACTGCCTGATACGTACGCTGTAGAGTATGGTCATTCCGAGCGAATTTTTGTAAGCGTACTTAACCCTTTGCCGCAATTAGGCAAAACCTTCTGCAACCAACCATTCTTATGCGCGTATAGGTGGGTAGGATAGCATCAGCCGCTAATTTTCGGAGGTTGGATAATGACAGAAGAACGTGACCCGAATGTAGAAGAATTGAAGGCAGAGGAACGCATCAAGATCGAGATTGAAGAGGAGGAGCCCGCAAAGGGCGGTACGGGCGCTCCCCGCGCGGATGTGTCGGACGCTCTACGCGACCTGGGCCGGCAATTCGCCGAGACTCTGCAGGCGGCCTGGGACAGCCAGGAGCGCCGCGAATTTGAGGCCGAGGTGAAGGAAGGGGTTCGGCGCTTTGGCGACGAGGTGAACAAAGTGTTCAGCGAAGCCAAAGAGAGCCCGGCAGCCAAAAAAGTGAAGGATGAGGCCCAGGAGGTGCGCGGGCGCGTGGAAAAAGGCGAGCTTGGACGCAAGGCGCGCAGCAGCATGGTGGAAGGCCTGCAGTGGTTGAGCCAGGAGCTGGCTCGCCTTGCCGAGCAGTTCAGCCCTCCCGAGGAAGAGCCGGGCGACGAAGAGAAGCTGTAAGGATAGGCGCT
>JBMCFH010000176.1:0-6902 GCA_048620455.1 Chloroflexota bacterium
TTGCCCGTCTGGGGTCAGGAGATGGGTGAACACGGTGTAGGATGGCGCGGTGCGGGCGGCGGGAAGGCCACGCCAGTAGAGCGTAAGCGTGCCGCCGGCGCTGTCGTCATGCGGCGACCAATGGTAGCCGGCCAGTTCCGCCACGTCGTCCAGCATGGCGCAGGCGGTCGTGGCGCGCGGCGGAAGGTCCCAGGTGAGCGCGTCACGGTCGATACGCACGACGCCCACTCGGGATGTGGCGTCTGCCGTGTGCAGGATGAGCTGCATGGGATCCAGCGTGGGCGGTACGATGAACCGGCGCGTCTCGACGAGCAGTTCCCCTTCAGACCAGCGCTCTGTCGAATAGCGGTCGAAGAGGTTTCCACTGGCACTAGCCAACTCGCTGCCGTCGCTCTGCAAAAGCAGTTCGGGCCGATAATTTTGGGTCAGGTCAGCCGTTGCTCGCCAGCGTAGGGTGATGAAGGCCTCTGTACCCGGTTTCAGGCTGGCAGGCCGCAGGGCATAGCCTTCTAGAAGTAGGCCGGGCGCGATCTCCGCATCAAGCGGCTCTTGCCAGTCTGTGTCTTGCCATGAGCCGTAGGGATCGTCGGACTGGATGGTAGAGGAGGTAACATTTACGGCGCCAAGGGACAGCCCGCGACTGTCGCCATCCTGGCAGGGAATTGAGTTGCCTCTTTCATCGTAGACAAGGACCGTCAGGTCGTAGCTCAAAGGCGGTGTGCCCAGTGGCACCGGCAGCCGGTGGTAAGTGATGGCTCGCTGCCCGGCGGGCCAGTGGTCGGTAGGCGCGCCTCGTTCGGTGAGCAGGCGTGCGTCGTGCCCGGCCAACCGCTGTTGTCCATCCCAGAGACGCGCGCTGATCACCAGATTCTCTGTCACAGGTTGTTGGAGCTGCCATTGGAGAGCCACGACCGCGGCCTGGGCCGGTTTCGTCTGTGTTTCGTAGAATGCGGCGGTCAACGCCAGCGGACCACAGGCCGTCGCCGGCGACAGTTCGTCCAGCGCAGGCGCCGTCCACGCGGAATCCAGCGCGTAACGGTCCACGTCCATACGATCCACGGTGAAACGCTCGGTCAGCCGTCCGTTCAATTCCAGCAGAAAAGGAAGTTGTTCGTGCGGATCGTAGTCATATAGATCCTGGTAGCGTACCAGGTATGCGGCGCTCTTCTCTTGCAGCGTGTCTGCCAGACGCCGGGCCCGTTCCTCGTGGCGCCCGGCGGCAAGGGGCCAATTGCTCGCGGCTGCCGGCTGTGGATCGTAGTACCATAGGGTGTGGTCGTTGGGCGGCATCAACACGACCTCATCTTGCTCCGCTCTGTTTGCCAGCTCGCGGGCCAGTCGGCGCGAATCGTAGCGAGCCAGAGAGCTGTTGTGGGTGAGTTCGTCGAGGGCCAGGACATTGCCGCCAAGCAACAGAACCAGCGCGCCGACGCCCAGCAGGGCCGGCGCACGACGCTGCAGCATTAGGGCGATCATGCGCGCGGCAAGGAGGAGCAGTGGGGCAAGGAGAAACAACAGGTAGCGCGGGTGCGTCAGCGGATTGAACCACCACACTGCGTAAGCGAACAGAAGCGGCAGTACAAGGGCGAGGAGTAGCCGCGGGACGCGGTCGCTCCGTCCTTTGCGGAAAATCAGGAAGGGCAACGCCAGAAATGCACAGGTGGCAGTGATGCCCACGAACGTTTCGCTCCAGGCCGTGGGCTCTATGAGTCCGGTGAGCAGAAAGCGCCAGATCAGGTACAGGTAATTGCCGGCAGAACGCCCGGCGTCGACGAGCGCGACGTCGATTAAGTTTGGCTGGATATCACCCTCGAAATGCCATAGGAGCACCCAGGGTACGAAAGCCAGGGCAACAGCCGCCTGGCTCAGAAGCCAGCGGCGCAGGAAGCGACCATCGCGTTGCGACCAGTAGACGAGCAGGAGAAGCACGTTTAGAGCCAGCAGCTGGAGAGCGGCGAAGAGGTGCAGGTAGAGTGCGGCCAGCTCCACGATTGCCAGAGCAACCCATGAGCGACGGCGCGACAGGAGCGCCGGCTTAAGCGCCGGGACCAGCATGACGGCATACAGGATCGGCGTCATCACGTACATGCGCGTTTCCTGCGAATAGTAAACGTGGGCCGGATTCAGGGCCACCAGCAGGGCTGCGATGTACGCCGTACGTCGATCGCGCCAGAGACGGATTGCCACCTGGTAGGCGACGGGTACGAGCAGGATGCCACTGATCAGGGAAAAATAACGGAGGTTGAACTCGTCCAGATTGGTGAGAGTGGTCCATGCCCGTAGGAGTAGATAATAACCCGGTGTGTGCAGGTGGTTGGCCGTTTCCAGGAACATATCGCGCACGGAGAAGGTGGCCCACAGCGCGCTGTCAGCTTCGTCCATCCACAGACTCTGGCAGTCCAGGCAGTTGATGCGCAAGGCGAAGGCCAGGAGGATGGTGCCCGGCACCGTTAGCAGACGATAGGCAGTGCGACCCGAAAGCATAGAGGGCGATTATAGGAAGGCGGCTGGCGCGGGGCAATGTGCGTTACGCCGGCGCAAGAGCGCTTTGCACGGATGTTCGCAGCCCGGTGTCGATAAGATTATAGTAGTGGCATGTCCGACTTACGCCGGTACGGGCGGCTTCTGACCCACTATCTGCGCCCGCAGTGGAAGGCTGCTGCGCTGTTAACGATCCTCATTGTAGCTGCGATAGCCTTGCAGCTGATTAACCCGCAGCTGGTGCGCCGCTTTTTAGATGCCGCCGAGCGCGGGCGCTCCCTGCAGGAGCTACTACTGACCGCCGGGCTGTTCATGGGGCTGGCGTTGCTGGCGCAGGTGTTGAAAGTGGCGGGCGCCTATGTGGGGGAGAACGTGGCCTGGCGGGCAACGAACGACCTTCGCGCAGACCTGGCCTTGCACTGCCTGAAGCTGGACATGGATTTCCACAAGCGACACAAGCCGGGTGAACTGATCGAGCGCGTGGACGGGGACGTGAATCAACTGGCCAACTTCTTCTCGCAACTGGTGATTGAGCTGGGCAGCAACCTGCTTCTGCTGTGCGGCGTGCTGGTTTTGTTGTGGGCCGTCGACTGGCGTGTCGGCGCCACGATCACGTTGGTAGCCGTCGCCGCTATGTTCGTCCTCAACTGGTTCAACCGGCGCATCGTGCCTCGCTGGCAGCAGGTGCGCCAGGTGGAGTCGGACTTGTTCGGATACCTTGAGGAGTGGCTCAGCGGAACAGAGGAGATCCAGACCAACCGCGCCGGCTCTTATATCATGGGGCGCCTGTTTCAACTGATGCGCCGCCGCTGGCGCAGCATGCAAGACGCACAGCGCATGAGTCTATCCGTCATGTCCCTGCCCACTGTTGTCCCTACTCTGGCTTATGTGGGCGCTTACCTGTGGGGTGACGCTCTCTACCGTGGTGGTGTGCTGACGATTGGCACGGTGTACGTCATTTTTTACTACATCGACGTGATCAGAGGGCCGCTTTGGGGTATCCAGCGACAGGTGCAGGATTTGCAGCGGGCAGCAGCCAGCATGAACCGCATTATCAGACTGCTGGATGAGCAACCGGTGTTGCCCGCCGCCGGCGATCGCAAATTGCCGCAGGGCGCGCTGGCTGTGCAATTCGACGATGTCCGCTTTCACTACGCCGACGATCCAGAGAGCGCTGTGCTGAACGATATCAGTTTCGAACTGGCCCCAGGACGCGTGTTGGGGTTGCTGGGGCGCACCGGAAGCGGCAAGACGACACTCACGCGGCTGTTGTTGCGCTTTTATGATCCCGCGACGGGTGTGGTACGCCTGGGCCGTGACGGGCAGCTGTGGAATCTGCGGGAGCTGTCGGAGAGGGCGTTGCGAGATGGAATCGGAATGGTCACGCAGGAGGTGCAGCTGTTTCACGCCACGGTGAGGGATAATCTAACTCTCTTCGACGATACGGTAGAGGACGAACGCATTCACGACGCGCTGCGCGAATTGGGCCTTACGTCGTGGCTGGAGGGGCTGCCCCAGGGCCTGAGCACGCGACTGGAGGCCGGCGCCAGTCTCTCTGCAGGCGAGGCGCAGCTGCTGGCGTTGGCCCGCGTCTTTTTGGCCGACGCAGGACTGGTGATTCTCGACGAGGCGTCCTCACGTTTGGACCCGGCTACGGAACAGTTGCTGGAACGGGCGTTGGACCGCCTGTTGCGGGGGCGCACGGCGATTATCATTGCCCACCGCCTCTCCACCATTCGCCGCGCCGACGAAATTATCATCCTGGCCGACGGCCGGATTCTGGAGAAAGGCGCGCGAACGGCGTTGGCCGCGGATCGCACCTCCCACTTCTATCACCTGCTGCAGGTAGGTATGGAGGAGGCACTGGCCTAGCGATGGCAGCGAACCAGTTCGAGCACGAAGCCATGAAGCAGCTTCCTCACAAAGTGGGTGAAACGGAAACGCTGCCCACCTGGCGTTATTTCTTACGCCTGATGCGCTTTCGCCCTCGTTACTATGCCAGCGACCTGATCGGCATCACCATTCGCTTCACGTTGATGACGGTTACCGGTCTGATCTTGCGCGCTTTCTTCAACGGTCTCGCGGCCGGGGAAGGCTTTGCCGTTTCTGCTCTGACTGCCGTCGGTTTACAATTGGGGTACGCTGTGCTTTCGATCACCAGCCTGGCTATCGCGGTGATGGCTTTTGTGAACTTCACACAGCACGGCATGGCTTTGCTCATTCGCAATCTGCTGGCACGCATCCTGTCCCTGCCTGGTTCTGTGCCTCTGCCCTTCGAGGAAGATGGCGCGCCGATGTCCGTGGGCAAAGCGATCAGCACCCTGCGCGACGACGTCCACGAAATGTTGCACTCGATCATCATCATCGACGACACCGTCGCCTTGTCGGTGACGGCTGTGGTGGCCTTCGCCATTATGCTGAGCATTAATGTTGTCGTCACCCTCGGCACATTCCTGCCTCTGTTGCTGATTATCGCCGTGGCCCAACGGCTGGGCAATCGGGCGCGAGAGTACCGCCGGAAGAGCCGCCGTTCGACCGCGGAGGTGACGGCAATGATCGCCGATATGTTCAACGCCACCCAGGCGATCAAGGTGGGCAACGCCGAAGAGCGTATCATCAATCGCTTTCGCGAAGTGAACGCGCGACGGCGCGAGGCAATGGTGCGCGACCGGCTGCTCAGCCAGCTCGTGGAAGCGCTCAGCAATGGCACGGTAGATGTGGGCACCGGGCTCGTTTTGCTGCTGGCGGCACAGGCGATGCTTGCCCAGCAGTTCACCATCGGGGATTTCGCACTCTTTGCTGCCTATATCTGGCCCGCTACGCAGTTAATGCGCGTGGCGGGGACGCTACTGACTCGGTACAAGCAGGTCGGGGTCTCTACCCAGCGCATGGAAGCGATCATGCGTGAAGAGCCGCCGGGCGCGATCGTGGCCCACCACCCCATTTACATGCATGAGTCGTATCCTGTGCGTGAGCGGTTGGAGAAAGAGCCGCGCGACCGCCTGCACCACTTCCGGGCGCGTGGACTGACCTATCAGTTCGTACCCCAGACGGAGCATAGGGATGGTCAACGCCCGTCATTGCCGGATTACGCGGGGAAGGGGATTTCAGGCGTCGATCTGGAGTTGCCGCGTGGAAGCTTTACTGTGGTGACCGGTCGCATAGGGTCGGGAAAAACGACGTTGCTCAAATGCCTGCTGGGCCTATTGCCGTTGCAAGAAGGCGCCATCTACTGGAACGGGGAGCGCGTGCGGCAGCCCACACGCTTTATGAGACCGCCGCGAGTGGCTTACACGGGGCAGGTACCGCGTTTGTTCAGCGAAACGTGGCGCGACAACGTGTTGCTGGGACTGTCCGAGCATGCGGCGGCTTTGCAGCGAGCGGTTCATCTGGCGGTGCTGGAGGAGGACCTGGCGGAAATGGACGCCGGGATGGAGACGCTGGTCGGGCCACGCGGCGTGAGGCTTTCCGGCGGGCAGATCCAGCGCACGGCGGCGGCGCGGATGTACGTGCGCGAGGCCGAGTTGTTATTATTTGACGATCTTTCCAGCGCGCTCGACGTGGAGACCGAACGCCGCCTGTGGGAGCGTCTGTTCGCCCTGGAGTCGCGGCCCACGTGTCTGGTGATATCGCACCGGCGACCGGCTCTGCGACGCGCCGATCAGATTCTGGTTATGGAGAATGGGCGTATTGCGGACAGCGGTGGGCTGGACGAATTGCTGCAGCGTTCGGCGGAAATGCGCGCGTTGTGGCAAGAGGGCGTGGACGAAACGTAGCGAATGCTTCCTGTGCCCGCTTGATGCGTCGTCTACGCTTCGCCCGGCAGCGGCGCGCTTCTTACCTGGCCTTTGTAATCCAGGAAACAGATAGAACAACGAGGATCCTGATCCAGGATCTGCTGCACTGCCTTGCGATACCGCTCGAGCTGGGTGCGATGGGCCTTGACCTGGTATTGGAGATCGTGGACGGGCTCCGTCTTGAAATCGACGACGTGCCACACCCCGTCGAGCCGGTAAAGCAGGTCGATACGACCCTGTTCAAACCGCTCTTCATCCTGCAGGACATAGGGAACTTCGTGAAGGCACTGCTCCGCCCGAGAGATGTCATCGTAGAGCGCGCTGTCGCGCAGGCGCAGCAGCACCTCACAAACCTGCTCCACCGTTATTTCTAGTTGCTCCCGCCCAATCAGTCCACGTTGCCTGGCGCGCGCTTTGAGCCAGGAGCGAAACTCGTCGTCTCCCTGTGGGTCGGGAAAGTGCCACACGGCCAATGCTTCGTGGAGCAGATGACCGACTATATGTGGTGCGGGCTGACCGTTGGCGTCGCCCGTTACCGGCGAGAGAGGCGCGATTTCTTCATCCTGCCAGCGTTCGCTTCGAGCCGGCGCCGGTTCCACGAGTGCGGATGACCACGCTTTTTGC
>JBMCFH010000177.1:0-6872 GCA_048620455.1 Chloroflexota bacterium
CACCAGCACCACCACCTCGCTGCGCGCCACCGCCGCCCGCACTGCGTCGTGGTCCGGCTCGTCGTCCCCGTCCAGATCGCAGCCGCGCACGTGCTCGATTTCCGCCTCGGGCCACGCCGCGCGCAGCCCGTCCAGCACGCTCTCCGTATCCTCGTCGCGCCCGATGCGGTGCCAGGTGCCCAGGATCTCGTGGTGATCGTCGGCCAAAGGGCCGATCAACGCCACGCGCCGCGCGCCAGCGTCGAGGGGCAGGACGTTGCCCTCGTTTTTCAGCAGTACGATCGTCTTCTGCGCCGCCTCCAGCGCCTTCTCGCGGTGCGCCGGCGTGAGAATGAACTCGTCCACCTGCTCCTCGTCCACATACGGCGCTTTAAAAAGACCCAGCAGCAACTTCTGGCGCAAAATGCGCCGCGCCGCCGCCTCCACCAACGCTTCCGGCACGACCTCATCTTTGACCAGCTCCGCCAGATGCTGGGCAAAGGCGTTGGAGGCCATGTCCATATCCACACCGGCCCACAGCGCCAGCCGCGCCGCCTCCTGCAAATTCTCGGCGTAGCCGTGGGGAAGCAACTCTCCCACCGAGTCCCAGTCGCTGACCACGAAGCCATCAAAGCCCCACTCATCGCGCAAAATGGTGCGCAGCAGGAAAGAGTTGGCCGTGCATGGGACTCCTGCAATTTCGTTGAAGGCGCTCATCAGCGATCCTGCCCCGGCGTCCAGGGCCGCGCGGAACGGCGGCAGATAGACGTCGCGCAGGCGGCGCACGGAAACGTCCACCGTATTGTAATCCTTGCCGCCCTCCGCCGCGCCGTAGGCCGCAAAATGCTTGGGGCACGACAACAGACGGCGGCCCGTGGGCAGGTCGTCGGACTGGAAGCCGCGCACCTGCGCCCGCGCCAGCGCCGCGCCTAAAAATGGATCCTCCCCCGCCCCTTCGGCAATGCGCCCCCAGCGCGGGTCGCGGGCCACGTCCACCATCGGCGCAAAGGTCCAGGCCGTGCCGTCCGCCGTGGCTTCCACCGCCGCCAGCCGCGCCACCTCCTCCACCAGCGCCTCGTCCCAACTGCAGGACAGGGCCAGGGGAATGGGAAAGATAGTGCGGTAGCCGTGGATCACGTCGTTGCCAAAGAGCAAGGGGATCCCCAGCCGCGAGCCCTCGACCGCTTCCCGCTGCAGCCGGTTCAGCGGTTCCGCGCCGTAATAATTGAGCACCGAGCCCACGTCGCCGCCGCCGATGCGCTCCAGGCTCTCCTCCATGTTGCCTTCGTGTACGTGGATTTGTACCATCTGGCCGATCTTTTCTGCCAGCGTCATCTGCTCCAGCAGCCGGTCGATACGCGCCTCGACATCGGGATCGAGGCGGTTGGCGTCAAAGTGAGTCATGGGCTTACTCCCTCCTGATGGGACGGCAATCTGTAATCTGGCAGCGCAGCCCGCCGCCTTCCTGCGCCTGCTGTGCACCGCTCCACGTCAAAGCGCTGGCGATGCGCCTACATTTTACCATGGTTGGGGGTGACGTACCTGTTGCCTAAAGGTGGTCCTTCACCGCCTCCAGCAGCGCTCCCACGCTGTACGGCTTCTGCAAGAAACCAACCGGCTCCTCCTCGTCGAAGCGCTGCCCCACGTCCTCCGCGCTGTAGCCGGAGGAGAGCAGGACGCGCACGTGCGGATCAATCTGGCGCAGACGGCGAAATGTTTCCTCGCCATTGATGCCCGGCATCGACAGATCGAGCAACACCAGCCCAATCTCCCCCTTATGCTGGCGATAGGCGTCCAGCCCGGAGTAACCATCCTCGGCGGCGATCACCTCGATATTCTCCAACGTCAGGATGTCCGCCACCGCATCGCGCACCAGTTCTTCATCGTCGATGACCAGCACGCTCCCGCCCTGCTCAGGTTGTTGTTGGCCGTTGCTGACCGCCGTTACCTCCTGCTGTGCAGGCCACAGAATTTCCACCGTCGTCCCTCGCCCTTCCTCGCTGCGCACATCCAGGCCGCCCCGGTGTCCACGCATAATGCCCAATACTGCAGCCAGGCCCAGACCGCGCCCATCTTCGCGGCGGCTGTAGAACGGATCGAACACGTGCGGCAGCGCCTCCTGGGCGATGCCCGCGCCCTCGTCGCTCACAACCAGCTGCACGTAGGCGCCGGGCGCCAGGGGCACGCCGGTGTATTGCGAGTACCGTGACTGGCCCTCGCCCAGCTCCTTCAGCGCCGTGCGCACCACAACGGGACCGCCGTCCTCATCGTAAGATTCCGCGCCGTTGCGCACCAGGTTCAACAGCAGTTGCTGGACCTGCGCGGGGTCCACCTCCACCGGAGGCAGATCGGGCGCCAACTGGAAGTCGAGCTGCACAGTGCGAGGGACAGCGGCCCGGCAGAGGCGTGCGTTCTTCTCAATCAACTCGTTCAGATCCACGCGTTGCAGCGAGAAATGGCCGCGACCAGAGTACGCCAGCATCTGATTGGTCAGATCCGCCGCCTGCTCCGCCGCACTCGTCGCCTTTTGCACGTGGACCAGCGCCGGATCGTCGTCCGGCAGGCGCGCTGCCGCCAGCGACGTCTGGCCCAGAATGGCCACCAGCAGATTATTGAAGTCGTGCGCCACGCCGCCTGCCAGCGCGCCCAGGCTTTCAATCTTCTGCGCCCGACGCAGCGCCTCCTGCGCCGCGCGCTGCTCCGTCACATCCTCGGTCAGGATCACCACGTGACGCAATTGGCCATCCTCGTAAAACAAAGGATAAGCATGACTGCGCAGCCATCGCTGTCCGGCGTCGTTGCCCAGGTCATCGCCATCTATCGCCAGCTCCACAAGGTCCAGGACGTCGCCGGCAAAAGCGCGCTCGGCCGGCTCCCGCGCGTCGAGCCTGTCCAACAGAGGCGACCGCAGCAAATTGAAGCGTCCCACCACCCTTTCCCCAGCCACGTTCCACATCTCGCACCAGGCGCGGTTCACGTGGCTTAGCGTGCCGTCCGGCTCGTAAACGTGCACGGCGATCGGGAGTTCCTCCAGCAGTTGCCGGAAACGCGCTTCGCTCCGCCGCAGAGCGCGCTCCGCCTCGCGGCGCTCCTCAATTTCCCGCTCCAGTTCCACGTTGCGCAACTGCATTATCTCCGCCTGCTGCCGCGCCGTTTCCGTCTCATGCCTCACCTGCAGCGTCTTGTAACGCATATCCGCGCGCTCGTTGTAGATGGTGCGCTCCGCCTCGTGGAACTGCTCGTAATAAGTGAGGGCCCGCTCGAAATCGCCCGCTTCCCGGTACAGACGGGCCAGCTCGCGGTGGCAGTCACGCACGTACACCTGGTCGTCCAGCTCTTGCGCCAGGCCCAGAGCCATTTGTAGCACCTCTTCCGCTTTGCTGCTTTTCCCTTGCTGCACGAGCGCCTGTCCCATGTGGCTGAGAGCTGCCAGTTCATCGTGCCGGTTGCCCAGCTCGCGCGCCAAGCGCAGACAATCTCTGAAATGGTCCAACGCTTGCTGCGGTTGTTCGAGACCAAGATAGGCCGCCCCCACCGTATCCAGCGCGTGCGCCTCCAGCCCGCGATGGTTCAGCCCTCGGCCCATTTCCAGGGCGCGGCAGGCGTGCTCTAACGCCTGTTCGTAATCCTCAGCCTCCAGGTAAACCATGGCCATGTTGTTCAAAGCAAGACCGTGTCCCCCCGATTCTTCGTGCGCCTCGTGAATGGAAAGCACCTGGCGATACACTTCCAGCGCGCGCTCATATTCGCCCAGAACACCGTAGACCATGCCCAGGTTACTCAGCACGCTGCTCTGGCCCTGCGGATTGTCCAGCGCCTGGTAGAGGGACAGCGCCTGTAGGTAATGCTCCAACGCCTGGGCATAATCGCCCAGCCGCCAGCACACATTCCCCAACCCCAGGCGCACCTTTGGCTCAAGCGCCTGCCGCGCTGCTTCGTCCAGCTCCGGCACCCGATCCAGCGCCGTGAGCAGACATAGCTGGGCGCGATCCAGCCGTGACATCTGGTAAGAAAAACGCCCCAGATTGATCAGGCTGTCCACCGCCGCTGCCGGTGACGCTGCGGCAGCGTCACTCGTTGCCAGTTGAAATGCTTGCTGACTCAACGCCAGAGCCCGCTGCGGGTCCTCGGGCCCCACCGCCCACGCCAGCTCATTCAACAGCTTTACTTTTTCCTGACCGTCCTCCGCACCGGCCAATTTCTGCTGCAATTTCTCGATTCTCTCGCGCACTGCCTACTCCAATCACACTACCAGCACATCTCAGCGACTCTATTGTAAGCAAGAACCAGGGGTGTCACGATGGGAGATCAGTCTGGTATAGAACCATTGTGATCGGCTCATCGTCGCCGGTGATTGACAATCAGCATCGCATCCTTTATTATTTAGATGTATCTAATTCATATATTTGTCACAGAAATCAATCTTATTTCAGACAGGAAATATCGTGTGGTCAGTCACGATTTTCTTGCCGCGAACCCCAGGCGAGCGTTCACCCGGTATAGGATAACCTGAGCACAATGGAGGTCAGGATCGATGGCAGATAAAAAAGATCGCCTTTCCCGCCGCGATTTCCTCAAACTCGGCGGCGCCAGCGCCGCCGGCATCGCCGGAGTAGCCGGCCTACAGCAACTGGCAACGCCTGCCGGTAGCACACCACATGCTCCCCCGGTGCAGGAGGACCACGGACACGACGACGGTCTGATGGGCGCCGTCGGACAGGTTGACCACCGCGCCAATGGCTTCGAGCCTCTGGAGCTACTCTACGACTTCGACTACGGTCAGGTTCGTGAAGTAGACGGTGGCACCGTGCGCGAGTGGACAATTGTGGCCGTCGACAAGGACCTCGAAATCGCGCCCGGCGTTTTCTTCCCCGCCTGGCTCTATGGCAGCCAGACCTCGGCCGCCTCGCAACGCGCCGGTCAACTGGCGGCGCAGTGTCCCGGCCCCACCCTACGCTGTGTGGAGGGCGAGCGCTTACGCCTTAACTTCGTCAATGGCGGCAGCCACCCGCACACGATTCATTTCCATGGCATCCACAGCGCGCAAATGGACGGCGTGCCCGGCATCGGCCCGGGCATGATCCGGCCCGGCGAAAGCTTCACCTATGAATTTGACGCGCTCCCCTTCGGGTGCCACCTCTACCATTGCCACGCCATCCCCCTCAAACGGCACATCCATAAAGGGCTCTATGGGGCCTTTATCGTCGATCCCGATCCAGAGCGATACGAAGGGCGCGAGCAGGAAATCGCACGCACGCGCAACCATCAGTATCCCGAAAACGAAGAGGTGAACGAGATGGTCATGGTCATGAACGGCTTCGACACCAATTTCGACGGCGACAACGAAGTTTATGCCGTCAACACCGTGGCCTTCGCTTACGGCATGGAAACACCCATTCCCATTCGCGCCGCGCAACGCCAGCGCATCTACCTGGTGAACATCACCGAGTTTGACCCCATTAACTCCTTCCATCTGCACGCCAACTTTTTCGATTACTACGACCACGGCACGACATTGGAACCCACGCTGCAAACCGTGGACACTATCATGCAGTGCCAGGCGCAGCGCGGCATCGTCGAGTTTTCCTTCGACGGTTTTGAACCGGGCCTTTACATGTTCCACGCCCACCAGAGCGAATTCGCCGAGCTGGGCTGGATGGGCTTCTTCAAAGTGGAGGTGTAAAAAATGCAACAGGCTGAAAGCACTCCATCCCTGTCACTTCCCCGTTGGGCTCTGGGCGTATTCCCGCTCTTATTGCTCCTGCTGATCATCGGCGCCTTCCTGGCCCTCGATCCGCTCGCTTATTTTACCGGTCAGTTCCCGCCGCTGGAGCAACTCACCATCCAACAGGTACGCTTCCCACAACCGGGGGCCATCCGTATGCAAGTGGTCAACGGCGGCCCTGATCCGGTTACTGTATCTCAGGTACTTGTCGACGACGCCTACTGGCAATTCACCATCACCCCAGACAACACGCTGGAGCGGCTGGAAGAGGCCACCATCGACATTCCCTACCCCTGGGTAGACGGCGAACCACTGCCCATCACCCTGGTCACCGCCACCGGCATCACCTTTGGCGAAGAGGTGGAAGTGGCCGTGGAGTCGCCGGGCGGCGGTATTGCCCCCTTCCTGGCCTACGGCCTCCTGGGTATCTACGTCGGCGTCATTCCGGTCGCGCTGGGCATGCTGTGGTATCCATTCATGCGCCGCGTGGATCGCAAATGGATGAACGCCATCTTAGCCCTGACCATCGGCCTGCTCATTTTCCTCCTGGTCGACACCTTCCTGGAAGCGTTAGAGCTTGCCGCGGAGCTGCCCGCCGTTCTACAGGGCGTGCCCCTGGTCACCTTTGGCGCTCTGCTCAGCTTTGGACTGCTGATGGCAGTGGGCCGGCGGCGCGGGGGTACCCCGCTGAGCATCGCCACGCTTATTGCCCTGGGCATCGGCCTGCACAATCTGGGCGAAGGGCTGGCCATCGGCGCCGCCTTTGCCACCGGCGCCGCCGCCCTGGGCTCGTTCCTCGTCATCGGCTTCACGCTGCACAACGTCACCGAGGGCATCGGCATCGCCGCTCCTCTCCTGCGCGGCGAGCAGCCTCGCCTGACCATCTTCGTCTTGCTGGCCCTGCTTGCCGGCGCGCCGGCTATGCTCGGCGCCTGGTTTGGCGGATTCGCCTTCTCCCCGCTCTGGGCCGCGCTCTTCCTCAGCCTGGGCGTCGGCGCCATCCTGCAGGTCGTCTGGGAAGTCAGCCGCCTCCTGTGGCGCGAAGAGCAGCAAGGCCGCGCGCCCGCCTTCACCTGGCTCAACTTCGCCAGCCTCACCGCCGGCATCCTGATCATGTACGTCACCGCGTTGCTTGTGAAATTCTAGGCGGAGATCGGAGATTGGTTAA
>JBMCFH010000178.1:0-6855 GCA_048620455.1 Chloroflexota bacterium
GTCGATGTTGAACGGCTGCAGCCGTACCTGCAGTTGCTGCAAGGCACGGTCGGCCGACCCTGGTCACTGTCGGACTTCGAGTCCCTCAGCATGCAACAGTTGAACGGGCTCATGATTGAGTTCCAGGGCTACGCCCACCGCCACGAATCGGTCCCCTTTGCGCGCACGCACCTGGTGCGCGAGCTGCTCCCGCGCTACTTTCTGGATCGCGCGGCGGGTAACCTGGTGCCCAAGATGGATGTGGCTGCGGCCCTGCGTACCGGTCGCAAGCCATTCGCCGGCTCCAGTCCCAACCCCGAACCGAAGCACCCCCTGGGACCTGACGAGGTAACGCTCAAGCTATTCCTGCAGCGCCTGTTGCAGACCATGGACCCACAGCTATACGCCGCGGCCGCTGTCCTACAGTTACTTCCGGCCTGGCTGCGCTTCCTGCAGTTTCGAAATCTGCTACAGGAATCTGAAGCGCAGGAGGCGCTGCACTCTCTGGCGGGCCTGGGCCGGTCGCTGGCCCCCTACTGGGACGAACATCAGGATCCTGCATTGCGCCACAACGTGGAGCGCTGGCCCTCACTCGTCGGCGATGTCTAGATAAGTGGCGCCCGTGAGTTCGCGCAGCCCTGAGACGGGCACTCTGATGTTGACACCTTTCTCGCCGGCGCTAATGTAGATCTCCTCATACTGCTGCGCGGAGGCGTCGAGGACGATGTCGAAGCCGCGGTTGATCAGCGCCAGCGGCGAAATGCCGCCCACCTCCAGTCGCGTCATGCGCTCCGCTTCGTCGTGCGAGGCCATCTTCAACTTCTTCTCGCCGACCTCTTTGGCCATCTTCTTCAGGTCAAGCTGGCGATCGGCAGGGACCATCGTCAGAAACGGCTTGCCTCGCTCGCGTACCACGACCAACGTCTTGAACACCTGTGACGGCGGCACACCCAGGTGCTCGGCGACAACTGCCGCGTCGCGCTCATCTCGAGGATAAGTCACCGCTTCGTAGGGCACGCCCTTGCCCTCCAGCAAACGCATCGCCAGGGTCTTCTGCATCGATCAGCCTCCTTGAACCACGATTATTCATCCGCGCGCCGCCGGGAGACCGACGAGCCTCTCCATGAATCGAACTGTCGCCGGCGCCTCCCGGAGGGTTAACCATCTTGGGAACCAATCATAACCAATCAACGCTAACAATCACAGCCAATCAGAGTTATAATTGCTCCGCTACGCAACTAACGTGGAGGTAACGAACGCAAAATGAACATTCAGACGCCCGAGTGGGTAAAGGATGCTATCTTCTACCAGATCTTTCCCGATCGCTTTGCAAGAAGCGAGCGGGTGTCCAAGCCAGATAACCTGCAGGCGTGGGATGCAGCGCCAACGTACCACGGCTTCAAGGGCGGCGACCTGCTGGGTATTGTCGAGAAGCTCGACTATCTCGTCGACCTGGGCATTAACGCCATCTACCTGAACCCTATTTTCACCTCAGCGTCCAACCACCGCTACCACACCCATGACTATTACACGGTCGATCCCCTTCTGGGTGGGAACGACGCGTTCCACGAGCTGCTAGAAGCCGCCCACGAGCGCGACATACGCATCGTTCTGGACGGCGTGTTTAATCACGCCAGCCGCGGCTTCTTGCAGTTTAATCATCTACTAGAAACCGGCGCCGAGTCGCCCTATCGCGACTGGTTCCACGTTTTCGGCTGGCCGCTCAACGCGTACAACGAGAGCGAGTTGCCCAACTACGCGGCGTGGTGGGGGCTGCACGCCCTGCCTAAGTTCAACACCGACAATCCCGACGTGCGCGAATACCTGTGGAACGTCGGCGCGTACTGGATCGAACAGGGAATTGACGGCTGGCGTCTGGACGTGCCGGCTGAGATAGACGACGACGAGTTCTGGCGCGAGTTTCGGCGTCGCTGCCGCGCTATAAACCCCGAGGCATACCTGGTTGGAGAGCTGTGGGAGGACGCCGGGCGCTGGCTGCAAGGCGACCAGTTCGACGCACAGATGAATTACCCCTTCACGCGCGCGGCCTTTGGCTTTTTCGGCGGAGACAACCTCAACCAGAGCGATACGATCCATACCGGGCTGGGATTCCTGGAACCATGCAATGGCCACCACTTTGCCGACACCCTGCACGACCTGCACCATCGTTATGACTGGCAGATCATCCTGGCGCAGATGAATATGCTAGGCAGTCACGACACGCCCCGCGTATACACCATCGCCAACGGCGACCTGAGCACTGTGCGCCTCATGTTCCTCTGCCAGATGACCATTGCCGGCGCGCCGAACATTTATTATGGCGACGAAATCGGCCTTCCGGGCAGCCGCGACCCTGACTGTCGCCGCGCCTTTCCCTGGGACAATCAAGATCAGTGGAAGACAGCCCTGCTCGACGATGTGCGTTCCTTCATCCAACTGCGCCGCAGCGCGCCGGTACTGCGACGCGGCGATTTCCACATCCTGTTCGCCTCAGAACAAATCGTGGTCTACCGGCGCCAGCTGGAAGGCCGCACGGCGGTCGTGGCCTTCAATGCCGGGCAGGGGGAACACGGTTTCACGCTGAGCGCCGATCAGCTGCCGGGCAGTCTGGAGGAGGTTTTGGTGGAAAACGGCGCGGCCTTGCATGCAAACAAGAAAGTGACGCTTGCGCCGCGCTCGGGCCGGGTGTGGGTCAGCAAAGGGGCGCTGACCGGGTAGGACTGAATGGCCACAGCTTCCGCCCGCTCCGGGAGCGCCCTACAGGAGTTATCACCTATTGTCGCGGCGCTTCGGCGACATACAATAGGACCGTATAACGGGTCAGCCGACCGGGCAAGAGCCTTTGAATCGTAGCGGAAAGCAGTTTCTATGAGCGAAAAGACCAGAGTTCTATACATCGAAGACGACGTCGGTAGCCAGCGATTGGTACAGCGCGTGCTGGAAAATCACGACTGTGAAGTAATCATTGCCGACGAGGGGCTGAAAGGCATCGATCTGGCCCGGCAATCGCAGCCCAACCTGATCTTGATGGATATGAATCTGCCGGGCATGAACGGGCGCGAGATTACCTCGCGGCTGCGCGGGCTGCCGAACTTCAACAGCGTGCCCATCGTGGCTCTCACCGCAAACAACAATCCGGGCCATCGGGAGCGGGCCCTGGCTGCCGGCTGTGACGGCTTCTTGACCAAACCGATTGACGTGGTCAGTTTCCCCAACGAAGTACATCATTTCCTCAGAGGATATCGCGAGCGTCTGGACAACGAAGAAAAACTGACCCATCTGGAGCTCCATACGCACGAGATGGTAGCCCGGTTGGAGAACAAAATCCAGGAATTGGAACGCGCGAACCGGCGGCTGCGGGAGCTGGATGAGATGAAGAACGACTTCATCGCCCTGGTCTCCCACGAGCTGCGCACGCCCCTGACCCTGTTAGAGGGCTACACGCATCTGCTATACGACCGCGTTGGCGGGTCGGCGGAGGAATACCCCCAGGAGATGGTGCGCCTGGTGGAAGGTCTGAACGTAGGCGTGGGCCGCATCAGCCAGGTGATCAATGAAGTGATTAACGTCACGCGCATCACGTCGGGCACGCTGCAACTTTCTCTGGGGCCCGTGCGCCCCGGCGATCTCATTAGCCGCGTTGTAGAGGAGTTTCGCCAGGCGATTGAAGATCGGCGCTTGCAGCTGACCGTCGGCGACCTTAGCCACCTTCCGGTCATTCAGGCCGATGGCAAGCAACTGTCAATCGCCTTGAAGAATACGCTGAGCAACGCCGTCAAGTATACGCCGGACGGAGGCCGTGTGGCGGTCGAGGCGCGCCTGATGGGAGACACCATAGACATCACCGTCAGCGACACCGGCATCGGCATTCCCGTCAGCGAGCACCGGCGCATCTTCGAGCAGTTCTACGTGCTGGAATCCATCGACCACCACTCGACCAGCAAATCAGCCTTCCAGGGAGGTGGGCTGGGCCTGGGCCTGGCGATCACCCAGGGTATCATTGAAGCCCATGAGGGGCGTGTGTGGGTGGAGAGTGACGGTCACGATCCCGACGAGTGTCCCGGCAGCACGTTTCACCTGCTGCTGCCGCTGACTCAGGAATCTGCAGACGTAGCAGACGGAGACGAAGAAGACGGATAACGCCTTGTTCAGTTAAGAGCCCGGCGCACCAGATCTGGCACAGCGTCCAGCGCCTCCGGTATCTTATCCGGCTCTCGCCCGCCGGCCTGTGCCAGGTTAGGACGGCCCCCTCCACCGCCGCCGACGATTTTCGCCACCTCGCGAATCAGATCCCCCGCTTTCACGCCACGGCTGATCACGTCCTCAGTCACCGTAGCCACCATCAGCGGCTTCTCATTGTGCACCGTGGCGAAGACAGCCACACCGGAGTCAACCTTATCGCGGAACCAGTCGGCCATCTCGCGCAGTTCGTCGGCCCCCGCGACGTCCACCGACGCCGCCAATAGATTGACGCCATCCACCTGCTGCACCTTCTCTAAGAGGCCCTCAAACTGTTCGCGCGCCTGCAGTCGCTGCAACTTTTCGATCTCTTTCTGCAGGGCGCGCTGCTCCTCAAGCAGTGATGCAACGCGCTCCTCCAGTTCCTCAAGCGGCGTGTTCAGCCGCGCGGCGATTCGATCCAGCATATCCAGGCGCTGGGCAATCAGCTTCTGGGCCTGGCGGCCCGTCACCGCCTCCACGCGCCGCAGCCCGGCCCCGACAGCCTCCTCGTTCGTGAAGCGGAACAGGCCGATGTCACCCGTCTCGCTCACGTGCAATCCGCCGCACAACTCAAAGCTATATGGCTGCTCGCGGTCGCCAATGCGGATGGTGCGCACGATGTCGCCGTACTTTTCGCCAAACAGCGCCATGGCGCCCCTGTCAATCGCTTCGCGCTGCGCCATAAACTCCACTTCAACCGGCTGGTTGCTGAGAATCGCCTGATTCACATCGGCCTCGATTTCGGCCAGGGTCTCCCGCGGCACTGCCTCGCCGTGGCTGAAATCGAAGCGGAGGCGATTGGGCGCTACCAGCGAGCCCTTCTGCACCACGTGCGACCCCAGGTGCCGGCGCAACTCCCTGTGCAGGATGTGCGTGGCGGTATGGTTGCGCCGAATATCCCAACGGCGTTCCTCGTCCACGCGCAACTCGGCCTTCTGGCCCACTTCGACAACGCCGCCGGCGACGGCGCCAACGTGCACGATGAGGCCCGGCGCCGGCTGCCGCACATCTTCAACCTGCACTCGTCCGCCCGTCTCAGGGAGCACAATCACGCCGGTATCGCTGACTTCGCCGCCTGATTCCACGTAGAATGGCGTCGCCGCCGTCACAACTTCGACCTCATCTCCACTCTCTGCACGGCTGACGGGGTCGCCGGAACGAATCAGAGCCACCACCTCAGAGACCATGGCGGCGCCGCTATAGGGATCGTAGGTCACGCCAGACGCCGGAAGCCGACCGCTATCCGTGAGCTCCGACAGCAAGCGGTCGTAAACGTCGGCCTCCGTCTCATAACGGTCGAAAGCGCCCGTGCCGCTGGCGGCGGCATGGTCCGCGCGCGCCCGCCTGAAGCCGTCCTCGTCAACGCTGAAGCCGCGCTCCTGGGCCACGTCGCGCGTGATCTCCAGCGGCAGACCGTAGGTGGCGTGCAGGTCGAAGGCCACGTCGCCGCGAATCACCTGGCTTTCCGTCTCTGCCAACTCCGCCAGCACCTCCTCCAGGCGATTCATAGCGCCGTCCAACGTGCGCGCGAAGCGCATCTCCTCGTTGGTTAGCGTGCGTTTAATGTGCTCGCGGCGCTGGAGCAGTTCGGGATACACATCGCCCATCTTCTCCACGTAGACGTCGGCTATCTCCGCCAGGAAAGGCTCGGCGAAGCCGATTTCACGGCCAAAGCGCACGGCGCGGCGAATGATCATGCGCAGCACATAGCTGCCGCCCTCACTGCCCGGATCCACGCCATCGGCAATCAGGAAGGTGGCTGCCCGTCCATGGTCGGCAATGACCCGATAGCCTGTCACATGCGCCTGGCGTTCTTCGTCGTCGTCGCCCAAGAGCTCCTGCACGCGGTCGAAGGCCGGCGCAAAAAGATCCGTTCCATAGGTCACCGGCGTCTGCTGCTGCACGCTCGCAATGCGTTCCAGGCCCATGCCCGTATCCACGCCGGGATTGGGCAATGGCCTGCGCTCTCCGGCTTCGTCCTGGTCAAATTGCATGAAAACCAGGTTCCAGATCTCCAGCCAGCGGTTGCAGCCGTTGTCCAATGCCACGCTGCAATTATCCTCGCCGCAGGTGCAGGCCTCGGGCCCCCAATCGTAATGAACCTCACTGGTCGGCCCGCAAGGTCCCACGTCGCCCATCATCCAGAAGTTAGTTTCATCTCCCATGCGCAGGACGCGGTCGGCGGGCACACCCACTTCGTGCACCCATATGTTGTACGCTTCGTCGTCCGTCTCATGGACCGTATACCACAGTCGCTCTTCCGGAATCCGGCAGACGCGGGTGAGAAATTCATAGGCGAAACGAATCGCGCCGGACTTGAAGTAGTCGCCAAAGGAAAAGTTGCCCAACATCTCGAAAAAGGTGTGGTGCCACGGCGAAGGGCCTACGTTCTCGAGATCGTTAT
Organism: Chloroflexota bacterium; assembly: GCA_048620455.1. Taxonomy (GTDB): domain Bacteria; phylum Chloroflexota; class Anaerolineae; order Promineifilales; family Promineifilaceae; genus JAAYYY01. The sequence goes on from JBMCFH010000178.1 coordinate 6,605, forward strand.
GCTTTCCCTGGATGCGCATGCATTTTTGCGACGACGTCGCCCGCTTATAAGGGCGCTTTTCTTTTCCGAGAAAGGTATCCACAAATTGATTCATGCCCGCATTGGTGAAAAATAAGGTGGGATTGTCTTTCACGGGCAGCGGGGAACTGGGCACGACCGTATGGCCCATTTCCTCGAAAAAGTCTAGAAAGGCGCTGCGAATTTCGTCGCTCTTGACCGGTTTCATCTTCTCTCCACAGTTGACATATTGC
>JBMCFH010000179.1:0-6854 GCA_048620455.1 Chloroflexota bacterium
TCGGCCTGCTGGTAAGCGGCAGTCGGACTGCTACTGGGCGTGGCGCTTCTTGCCCACGGTTTTCAGAACCCTGGCCAACCGGGCGGGGCGTACCGGCTTTTCCAGGTATAGGTCCATGCCCAGTTCCAGGAGGCGCTCGCGGTCGCCCTTCAGGGCGTGGGCCGTCATCGCCACAATGAGGGGCCGTTCCTGGGCCGAATAGTGCTGCAGGATGTGCTGTGTGGCCTGGATCCCGTCCAGCTGAGGCATTTGTACGTCCATTAGAATGAGGTCGTAGTGGCGTTTCTTGAGCGCTTTCAGCGCTTCTACGCCGTTGTTAGCTACATCCGCCTCGTACCCGAACTGTTCCAGAAAGCGCAGGGCGACGACCTGATTGACCTCGTTATCTTCGGCCACCAGGATCTTCAGCGGGTAGCGCTGCGCCAGCTGCCGGTCGAAGTGGTTCTCCTTGGCCTTTGCGGGTGTCGCTGCCTGTGCTCTGGCCCGCTGCCCGTTCCTCGGTTGGGCAGTGCTCCTCGCCTGGGGCTGGGGGGCGAGCTCGTGGGGGTGTACAGGCACTGTGAAGTAAAAGGTGGAGCCCTTCTGCACCTCGCTTTCCACCCAGATGCGACCGCCCATGAGTTCGACCAGCCGCCGGCAAATGGCCAGTCCCAATCCGGTTCCGCCGAACTGCCGCGTGGTGGAGGCGTCAACCTGGCTGAAAGAGTCGAACAGGAGATTGAGCTTGTCCTGGGGGATGCCGATGCCGGTGTCGGCGACGGCAAACTGCAGAATCTGCCGGTCGTCATCGCCGGTAGCCACGCGCTCCACAGAGACGGTGACCGAGCCCTCGCGTGTGAATTTCACGGCGTTGCCTATCAGGTTGACGAGCACCTGCCGCAGGCGAGCCAGGTCGGCGATGACCACAGGCGGTACCTCGTCGTCTACTCTTAAGCTCAGGTTGAGCCCTTTGCGATCCGCTTTCTCCTGCAGCATATTGAGGGAGTCCATGAGGCAGTCGTGCAGTGAGAACGTACTTTGCTCCAGGTCTAGCTTGCCGGCTTCGATTTTGGAGAAATCGAGGATGTCGTTGATCAGCGTCAGCAGGGCGTCGCCGCTGCTGGCCACAGCCTGCATGTATTCTCGTTGTTTCGCCGTCAGCTCCGTTCGTTGCATCAGATCGGTCATGCCTATGATAGCATTCAGCGGCGTGCGGATTTCGTGACTCATGTTGGCCAGAAACTCCGCTTTGGCGCGGGTGGCCTCTTCGGCCTGGGCTGCGGCTTTGCGCGCGGCGTGGGTCGTTGTTTTCAGACGTCTGACCGTCTGCTTCAATTCCTTTTCGCGCCGGTGCAGAAGCGTGTAAGCGGTGTTCATATTCTTGACGGCGACGTAGAGCAACAGGGCAGAAAGGCCCATGTAGGTGAAAAGGGCCAGTAAATCGGCGACGGAGTCGGTGGTGGGCGGCGGATAACTGACAAGCCCCTGTGCTTCCAGGTGGTATAGGTAGAGGATGGAGAGCAGGCTGCCCGCGCCAAAAAGGAGAACACCGCGCCCGCTGAGCAGGACCCCGGCGACGACGAGCACCAGGAAGTAACCGGCGCTGTTGACGCTGTAAACGCCGCCAAAATGGTATACGCTGATGGTGATGACGACCAGTACAAAGAAACTGAGCAGGTAGGAGACCAGGGTTGTGTACCCCTGGGTGGTCAGGTAGATGAAGGCGCCAAGGACGATGCCAATGGTCGCGCCCAGGCTGACGTTGAACCAGATGTGGCTGGGACGGGCGAGAACGAGAAGCGGCGACACAATAATGGCAGCGCCGATGAGCGTGAGCAGTAGATTGTAGAGCAGGCTCTCGGCCCAATGGTCATTGTTCGGTCTGAGGACATCCAACAGGAGCTGTTTTCGTGACCTATATGAGGATTCCATCCGTGTTTACCTTCAGATTCGAGCGCGGCAACGATCTAAGTTTCACACCACTATGCATTATAAGCAGGGTGGGCGCAGGGGGCACCTCTCCTTTTGTACTAGGTCGTTTAGTGCATTGAGGAATCCGGTGGGATGGCGTTTCTTCTACTCCTCGCGATGAGGTGGTCGGCAGCGAGTTTGCTGGTTCTGGCGGCGAATCTCGGTAAGATTAGGCGGGAAGGAGGTGTGCATGATTCAGTTGAGCATTGCGTTCCAGAGTGACAAGCGACTGGCTGCGTACGGAGAGCTGGCCCAGTCGGTGGAGCGCTATGGCTTCGATACGATTACAGTGTATGAGGATTTGATGTTTCAGCCGGCCTGGCAACCGCTGCTGCTGATAGCACAGCATACCGAGCGGGTGCGCCTGGGACCGGCGGTCGTTAATCCCTATTTGCGCCACCCGGCGATCATTGCCGGAGAGATCGCCCTGCTGAATGAGGCGGCTCACGGAAGGGCCTACCTGGGGGTGGGGCGTGGGGCGTTTCTACAGGCCTTGAAGCTGGAACAAGACGCGCCGATTACAAGGGTGCGCGAGACGGTGGAGATGGTGCAGCGGCTTCTGCGCGGGGATCGCACGCCGTACGAGGGCCGGGTGTTCCAGGCCACGGAGGAGGCTTACTTGCGCTGGAATCCTCCTTATGGGGAAGTTCCCTTGCTGATTGGCACGTGGGGGCCCAGGATGGGGGCGCTGGCAGGGCGCATGGCCCATGAAGTGAAAATTGGCGGCTGCTGGAACCCGGATTTTGTACCGTTGATGCGCGAGTACGTGGCGCGCGGGGCGCGCGATGCGCAACGCGAGCCGCAGGAAGTGGGCATCTGTGTCGGAGCAGTGACGGTCGTCGACGAAGACAGAGCGGCGGCGGAAGCGCTGGCGCGGCGCGAGGTCGCCATGTACCTGCCCGTCGTCCTGCGGCTAGATCCCACGCTGGAGGTGGCAGAGCGAGAAGCGGCTGCGGTGATTGCTGCAGCCGAGCGCGGCGATGTAGAAGCGGCGGCGGAGGCTATTTCCACAGAGACGTTGCGGCGGCTGGCCTGTTTCGGCACGCCGGAAGATGTGGTGGCGCAGGTGGAAGCGCTGGCGGCTGCAGGCGCCACGCGGATAGAGTTCGGGACGCCACACGGGCGCGACGAGGCGGCGGCGATCCGGTTGTTGGGCGAACGCGTGCTGCCCTACTTTGAGAAGGAGGTTTGAGGTGGACGGACGCTTACAGGTATTGGGCCAAATCGGAGCGGAAATGGCGCAGGCGCTGGATCGCGAAGCATTACTGAATCTGGCCGTGACGGTAGCCAGGGAACTGACCGGGGCCACTTATTCGTCGCTTGGTTTCGTGCAGGAGGAGTGGATCTTCTGGCAGGCGGGCACGGGGAAGCCGCTGGAGGAAATCAAAGGCGTGCGCCAGGCGCTGGGCGAGGGGCTATGTGGCTGGGTGGTGCGCAATGGTCGCAGCCGCCGCAGCGATGACGTGAGGCGCGAGGGCGACTACTACGAACAGTACCCCGAAATGCGCTCCGAGCTGGACGTGCCGATCAAGACCGGCGACCAGGTGATCGGCGTGTTGAATGTGGAGAGCCCGGAGGTGGCGGCGTTCGACGAGCAGGATCAGTTGTTGCTGGAAGTTTTGGCCGGCTACGTGGCCATCGCCGTCTCCCACGGGGTGTAACAGGCGATTATCCGCTCTCGCTCTTGCTCATGGCTTCTCGTGCCCTTTCGCGCAGTTCCTTGGTGATCAGATGCTCCAGCATGAGGTGGATGTCTTCGACGTGTTCGATGATATCGCTGGGCACGTGTACGTGACGATCGACCATGGCGCCTAGCTTGCCGGCGTCAAAGCCTGTAAGACCCACCGTGACGGCGCCTACCTGGCGCGCCACTTCGATGCCCTGCAGAACGTTGGGTGAGTTGCCGCTGGTGGAGATACCGATGACCACATCGCCGGTCTGCACCAGGCTTGCCAGGGGGCCGGCGAAGGCGTTTTCGTAGCCTTCATCGTTGGCGTAGGCTGTGACCAGGGCCATATTGTCTGTGAGACCCAGCACGCGAAAGTCGGGCCAGCCCGCAACACGCGTGTTTTTGGCCAGATCGCAGACGAAGTGGGAGGCGGTGGAAGCGCTGCCACCGTTGCCCATGATGAACACCTGGCGCTGGCGCTGGCGGGCCTGGTGCAGGAGGTCGATGACGGCGTTGACGGCGGCCTGATCAATGCCGTCCAGCGTTTCCTTCAACTGCTCAAAGTAAGTTGGTACGGGGTTCATGGTCTAATCTCCCTTATGTTCAGGAATCTTGCGCAGGGGGCTTTGGCACGGTTCGCGGACGGTGGTCGACCGCGCCGGCAAGCTGGCGCAGGGGCTCTTGTAGACGACAGTAACCGTCCTCGTAAAGTCGCCGGTACAGCTCGTGTCTGCCGGCGTCCGGCTCGACGCGCCCGTTGTCGTGCAGGGCGGGCAGGGCCAGCGCGTCGGCTTCCAGATTGTAGACGCCGCTGCCCAACCCGGCCAATAAGGCTGCGCCGAGGAGGGTGGCTTCCGGCGTCGGCAGCATGGACAGGGGGCAGCCGCAGACGTCGGCCTTAATCTGCAGCCAGCGCCGGTTTCGCGCGCCGCCTCCGGCAGCGACGATGTGGTTGATGGAGCGCTCGGTGGCGCGGGCCGCCGCGCGCCGGATCCACTCCATCTCGTAGGCGGTTCCTTCCAGCACCGCCTGCAGCAGGTCGGCGCGCCCGTGTTCCTCGTCAAGACCCAGGAACGCGGCGCGCACGTCTTCATCGCGGTGCGGCGAGCCGCTGCCGGTGAGGTACGGGAAATAGACGATGCCGGACGGTTGCCGGGGAATGGTCTCCAGCAGCGACGCCAGCGCTTCGTAGGAGAGTGGGGGATCGCCCAACACACGGCGTAACCACTCCAGGGAGCCGCCAGAGGTGGAAAGGCCGCCCATCCAGTAGTAGCGATGCCTTGCCGTGTGACAGCCGAACGTCAGCCCCGAGTCGTAATCGTCCGCGCGCAACTCGCGCCGCGTCAGCGCGCCGATCAGCGTTTCGGCTGTGCCCATAGAATCGAAGACAGTGTCCGGCTGCACGGCGCCGGCGGCGAAGGCGGCGCAGACGTGATCGTGACCGCCGAGGACCACGGGCGCGCCACGCGGCAGGTCCAGCTCCGTGGCTACGGCGTCTGTAACCTGTCCCACAAGGGCGCCGGCAGGGAGGGCCTCGGGAAAAATGTGACGGGGCAGGCCGATTTCGCGAAGCCACGCCGTATCCCACGCCTTGCGGTCGATGTCGAAGGCGTAAGTGCGTGTTGCCAGCGAATAGTCGGTAGCCAGCGCCCCGCTCAGGCGATAAACGACGTAGTCGGCGACCGAGAGCCAGGTAGCGTTACGCGTTATCTGGGGCTCCCGCGTCTGTAGCCACAGTAGTTTGGCCACGGCGCACTTATAGCTGGGGCGCGCGCCGGTGACGTAGAAGCGCCGCTCAACCTCGACGCGACGGTGCAACTGCTCCGCCGTGGACAGGGTGCGCCGGTCGAACCAGGGAATGAACGGGGTGCGCTCAGTTCCATCTGCCGCCAGCAGAAGACCGGTTTCGGCCATGCTGCTGACGCCAACGGCTGTGACACCGTCCAGCGGTTGCTCGCGGCCCGCGTCCTGGATGGCGGCCCCCAGTTGTTGCCAGAGTTGCTCCGGGTCATAGGCGTGACCGTCGGGCGTGCGCCGGGAAGGGGTGGGGCGACTGGCCAGGCTGAGGAGGCGTCCCTGGTGGTCGAACAGCCCGACTTTACAGCGTGTGGTGCCCACGTCGATGGCCAATAATGTCATACCATGATGATAACAACGTACTTAACAAAGGCAATTACAGCATTCTTTGACCAACGCTATCAGGCGCACCGGTCCGGAGGGACAATCGCGTTGACGGTGGCTCTGCAGCCCAGCATAATACGCTCAGGTAATCGCAAGATGAGAGAACCATTGTTACTGGCCCTTGATTTTGGCGGCACGAAACTCTCAGCTGCCGTGCTATACGCCGGAGACAGAGAGTGGCGTGGGCACGGCCGGGCGTTTACGCCGCCCGACGCCGATGCTGAGAGCGACCTGCAGATGATGCTGGATCTGGCAGGTGGGTTGCTGGACGGGGAGAGGCCGTCAGCCATTGGCGTCAGTTTTGGCGGGCCCGTGGATTTCAAGCGGGGGCTGGTGCGCCTTTCACACCATGTGCCCGGTTGGGAAAATGTCCCCCTGGGACGCCTTTTGCAGGAGCGCCTGGGAGCGCCGGTGGCTGTGGACAACGACGCCAACGTCGCCGCTCTGGGGGAGCAGCGCTACGGCGCCGGACGTGACTCCGTAGCGGTCAATGTGCAACACATGCTGTACGTAACGGTGAGCACAGGTGTGGGCGGCGGCTGGATCCTGAACGGACGGCCCTGGCGCGGCGCCGAGGGCATGGCGGGCGAAATCGGTCACACGGTCGTGGATCCTCAGGGACCCCGCTGTCTGTGCGGCAAGCGGGGGTGCGTAGAGCGCCTGGCGTCGGGTCCCTACATGGCGCAAGATGCGCGCCGGCGGCTGGAGCGGGTGGACAGTGGGGGCGACATTCTGCGCGAGATGGCTGGCGGCGATTTGGAAAAAGTGACAGCCGAGTTGTTATCCGCAGCGGCGCAGGCGGGCGATGCGCTGGCTCGAGCCATTCTTGACCGTGGTGCCTGGGCGCTGGGCGTGGGCATCGGCAACGCGGTGAATCTGATTAACCCACAACGGGTGGTGGTGGGCGGTGGGGTGACCAAAGCGGGCGAGCGCTGGTGGCAACGCCTGCGCCAGACAGTAGCCTACGTGACGTTGCCAGAGGTAAATGTGCAGGTGGCGCCGGCCTCGTTGGGCGACGACGCGCCGTTGTGGGGCGCGGTGGCTCTGGCGGAGG
>JBMCFH010000180.1:0-6850 GCA_048620455.1 Chloroflexota bacterium
GAATAGGCGTTTCAACAGGTGATTTGTTGTACCTCAGAGATCGTAACTTCGTTAATCGTAGCACATAGTACCAGGAGGTTAACAATGACACGGCGTTGGATACTCGTTTTAGCGCTGATGGTGGTTTTGGTGTTCGTGGGTTCACCTGACGTGTCTGCGGATTCAGGGGAGCAGTCGTACCTGATTCTGGCGCGGGGTAATTCACTCTCTAGAAATTTGGAAGCAGATGTCGCCGCCGCGGGAGGCGCGCTGACCAACACTATCCCCGAAGTCGGCATCGCGGTGGCCACTTCCAGCAATCCCAGTTTCCAGGCAAACATGGAGCGAGCTCGTGGGGTGCGCTCTGTGGTGAGCAACCTGAGCGTGCAGTGGGTGCCGCCGGTTGAGCAGTTTGCGTTTGACATTGATGCGAATCCGCCCAATTCGGGTGATGATGATCCTTTCTTTGATCTGCAATGGGGTCATGATGCCGTGGACGCTCCAGAAGCCTGGGATGCGGGAGCGCGCGGCGCGGGAGCGCGCGTGGCGGTACTCGATACCGGCTTTGACCTCGACCATCCGGATTTGGTGCCAAACATCAATTTCGGACTGAGTAAGGACTTCACCGGCGAGGGTCTGCAGTACACACTGGCGGATGTCTTTAGTCATGGAACGCACACTGCCGGGACTATCGCTGCTGCTGACAATGCTTTCGGCGTAATTGGTGTTGCACCTGAAGCGGAACTCGTATTGGTGAAAGTTCTGGGTGATGAGGGCAGCGGTACCTTCGAAGATGTGATCGCCGGTATCGTTCATGCCGCGAACGTAGAGGCCGATGTGATCAATATGAGCCTGGGTGCGACGCTGCTCAAGAGTGGGGACCCGGACGCCGACGAACCCTATACGGCGCGCGAGGCCAACGAGTTGAAGAACGCCATTGGTCGCGCGGTTGCCTATGCCCACCAGTCGGGTACCACAGTCATTGCTTCCGCAGGGAATGACGGACGCGATGGTGACAAAGATAAGAATGCAATCCATGTGCCCTCTGATGCGCCACACGCCGTCTCAATCTCTGCCACGGGGCCGTTGGGCTGGGCGCTTGATCCAGGGACGGATCTGGACGTACCTGCCTTCTACACCAACTATGGTCAGTCAGTGATCGATTTCGCAGCGCCCGGCGGCAATGTCGATTTCGGTCTCTTGGATAGTGACGTGGAATGTACTGTTGTTGGCATCATCGCTCCGTGCTGGGCATTCGACCTCGTTTTCAGCACCGGTAATGGCGGCTGGTACTGGTCGGCCGGAACCAGCATGTCTGCGCCTCATGCTGCGGGCGTTGCGGCGTTGATCATCGGCGCCAATGGCGGGGATATGCATCCCGCGCGGGTAGAAGCGGCGCTGCGTTCCTCGGCCGACGATCTGGGTGATCCGGGACAGGATGACTTCTACGGCGCCGGACGTGTAAACGCCTTCAATTACTTTGACTGACAGCAGCGTAGGTGAGTTAATGTAACATACTGGGGCCCGTCGTGAGACGGGCCCTTTTTTGGGCCTAATTTTATCAAGCGCTGCAGCCGTGTTATAATCTGCCCGGCGGGGCGAGGGTTCGGCTCGCTCCTCTACTCGACTTTTACAAACACAGTCCCACTATAAATAAAGGAGCACTAAGTGAATTTACACGAGTATCAGGCAAAACGTCTGTTTGCCGAACATGGCGTGCCCATCCCCAATGGAGACGTGGCTACCAGCCCCGACGGCGCGCGCGCCGTGGCCCGCGAGCTAGGGGGGAAGGTGGTTGTCAAAGCGCAGGTGCTGACCGGCGGACGCGGCAAAGCCGGCGGCGTAAAACTCGCCGCGGACCCCGACGAGGCCGAAGAGCGCGCCCGTGAGATTCTGGGTATGGATATCAAGGGGTTCACGGTGCACAAAGTGCTGGTGGATGAGCAGGCGCCGGGCATCGAGCAGGAACTGTATCTGGCGGTGTTGATAGACAGGGAGCGCCGCCTGCCTATGATGATGGCTTCGGCCGCCGGGGGTATCGATATTGAGGAGGTGGCAGCGACCACTCCGGAGAAGATAGTTCAGGTACATATCGACCCCACGCTTGGGCTGCGTGGATACCAGGCGACCTATCTGGCAGCCGGCATGGATCTACCGCGCGAGTTATGGCGCGATTTTCATAAGATTGCCGCGGGATTATACGCCGCTTTCGTGAAGAACGATGCGTCCCTGGCGGAGATCAACCCGTTGGTTATTACGGGAGAAGACACCCTGTTAGCTGTGGATGGCAAGATGTCCATCGACGATAATGCCCTCTTCCGCCACCCGCGACTGGCCGAGATGCGGGATACGCAGGAGGAGCCGACTGCGGAACGAGAAGCGCGGGCCAACGGGCTCAGTTACATCAAGCTCGACGGTGAAATAGGCTGTATGGTGAACGGCGCCGGATTGGCCATGGCTACCATGGATATTATCAAGCTATATGGCGGCGAACCGGCCAACTTTCTGGACATCGGCGGCAACGCTACTACAGAAAGCGTCACCGCCGCGCTACGCATTATTCTCTTGGACCACAATGTAAAAGCGGTGCTGTTCAATATTTTCGGCGGCATTGTACGTGGAGACGAGGTGGCCCAGGGCATTGTTGCCGCCCTGGATCAGATCGAGACGGACGTGCCCATGGTGGTGCGCCTGCTGGGCACCAACGCCGAGGAAGGGATGCGAATTTTGGCCGAGGCCAACATGGAAACGGCAACGACCCTGACCGGCGCGGCGCAGAAAGCGGTCGCCGCGGCGGGACAGTACCAGAGCTAAACAAACGCCGGGAGACCTGTAGGCAGTCGCACATTTTGGGGCGACAGTATCTACACCCGCTGAGTTTCTGAGAGGACTAAATGAGTATTTTGATTGACGAAGATACACGCGTGGTCGTACAGGGCGTCACAGGACGCCAGGGCGAATTTCACACCGAGCATATGTTGGCATATGGTACGAACATTGTAGCCGGCGTCACCCCGGGCAAGGGTGGTGAGTGGGTACATGGCGTACCCGTTTTCAACACGGTGAAGAAAGCTGTTGAAGCCAAGGGAGCTAATTGCTCCGTCATCTTCGTGCCTGCGCGTTTTGCGCCAGATGCGATCTACGAAGCGGCGGACGCCGGGATTCCCCTGATTATCTGTCTCACCGAGGGTATTCCCGTTCTGGACATGATCGAGGTGCGCGCTTACCTGGACCACAAGGGAAGCCGCCTGATCGGGCCCAACTGCCCGGGCCTTATTACACCCCTGAACGACGACGGCGGTTCTAAGGTCGGCATTATACCGGCGAGCATCGTGAGACCCGGTACCGTCGGCGTCGTTTCCCGCAGCGGTACGCTGACTTATGAAGTAGTCTACGCGCTTAGCGAGCGTGGTGTTGGCCAATCGACCTGTGTGGGAATTGGCGGCGATCCGATCAATGGCACCAGTTTCATCGACGTGTTGCAAATGTTCGAGGAAGATCCGGAGACGGAGCAGGTGGTGATGATTGGCGAGATCGGCGGCAACGATGAAGAACGCGCTGCGGCTTATATCTCGCAACATATGTCCAAGCCGGTAACCGCGTTCGTTGCCGGGCGCACGGCGCCGCCGGGACGCCGTATGGGCCATGCTGGCGCTATCGTGGAGGGCGGCAGCGGAACCGCTCAAGGCAAGATCGACGCCCTGCAGGCCGCCGGCGTGCGCGTGGCCGAGCATCCTGAACAGATCGTGGAGCTAATCGCCTAGCACCGGCGCAGGCCGTATAAATGGGGCGTCTTTACGACGTCAGTTCTCAGACGTGAGACGTAGCATCACTACGTTTCACGTCTTTGTTTGTGAGCATAGAGTGTCGTCTGAAAACACAGAGGTTGTGGAGAGAGGCGTGCAGCAGATCGTCCGTCGCTTGAAAAAGGTTGATGCCGGTTACGCGGTTGTACTTGCTATCTGCGTGCTGGCTGTGTGGCCTTTTTTGTCACGCGGCGGTCTGCCGCAGGCCACGGACGCCGAGCTACACGTTTTTCGGCTGGCTGAGTTAAGCCGTCTGGTGCGCGGTGGGGAACTGTATCCGCGCTGGGCGCCGAACTTCTACTTCGGCTATGGCTACCCTATTTTCAATTATTACGCGCCGCTGGCTTATTATCTGGGCCTGCCTTTCGAACTGCTGCCGCGAGTAGACGCGGTTGCTGCTGTGAGGGCAATCTTTGTGCTGGCCCCGGTGGCGGGCGCGGTGGGCCTCTATGGTTTCGTTCGCGATCAATGGAGCCGGCCTGCTGCCTATGTTGCTTCGGCTGCCTTTGTCTACGCGCCATACGTACAGTACGTTGATCCACATGCCCGCGGCGACCTTGCCGAGGCGCTCAGCCTGGGTCTCTTTCCGCTGGCGCTGTGGGCTGTCAGCCGCCTGCGCCGCGCCCCGGGACCCGGCACGTGGCTGACTGCTGTGTTGCTGGTGGCAGCCGTTATCCTGTCACACAATCTGATGGCCATGGTCTTCTTTGCGATGCTGAGCGCCTGGGTCGTCTGGCAGATGCTGCTTTACCTGCGAACGCGACCGCTCACTTTGCGGGAGAGATTGTCACGGGAATCACTATTGCTTTTTAGCGCCCTGGCACTGGGGGTGACAGTAGCGACGTTTTTCTGGCTGCCCGTCGCCCTGGAGCAGGAGGCAGTGAATCTGACCAGCCTGATCGGCGATGGGAGTCACTTCGATTTTCGCAACCACTTCTTGACACTAAGCGAGCTGCTGGGGCCGACCGCCTGGCTGGATTGGGGCGCGACAGAACCGGCGTTCCGGCTCAATCTGGGCCTGGCGCAATGGATTCTGGCTGCAGTGGGCGTGATTGCGCTGCTCGGTGGGATGGCAAGACGGGCGGCGCAGGCGACATACTTCGCTGTGGGCGCACTGTTCCTGATTTTCATGATGCTCCAGGCGTCACAGCCCATTTGGGAAGTCGTGCCACTGTTGCCGTATATGCAATTCCCCTGGCGCTTGTTGGGAGCTGTAGCGCCGATGCTGGCGGTCCTGGCCGGGGTAGGTGTTGATGCCTTGCTCAATTTTCGTATAGTCCCTGATGCGTCGCCGAAGTCAGGGGGACAGACCCGGGGCACGGGGCAATTGGTTCGACGTTTTTGGTCCGGTCGCTGGTCACCGGCTGTTTTTGTCGCTTTCATCCTCATCCTGGCGCTGCCGCTGACGCTGGTACCGCCGTGGTCGGAGACGCCCTGGGACACGAGCGCCCGAGGGGTAGCGACGATTGAGAGACAAGGGCGCTGGCTCGGAACCACTTCCACGGCAGACTTTGTACCGCATACGGTGGATGTTATTCCCCGGCCTGACGAGGGTATATTGGCCGATTTTGAGGCCCAGCGCCCGCTGGACCGCGTGAATCGGGCGGCGCTGCCCGATGGTGTTCAGATTGAGACAGAACGTTTGCGACCGTTGCGCACTCGCTATCACGTTTCCAGTCCTGACGACTTCCTCCTGCGGCTGTTCCTGTTCGACTTCCCGGGCTGGGAGGCGCGTGTGGACGGGCAGCAGGTTGAGACAGAACTGGGCCGCCCGGAGGGATTTGTGGTCATTCCTGTGCCCGCCGGCGATCACGTGGTTGAGGTGGCGTTCACGGAAACGCCGGTTCGCCGGCTGTCCTGGCTACTGAGCGCAACCGGGCTGATTTTGACGCTGGGTGTCGCGGTGATTTTGCAGCGGCAGGATCAGGATCGGCGTTCGCCACAGGCGCAACCTGCGCGTCCGGTTCGGGGCACCAGCGCGCCGATATTGCTCGCTGTGGGGCTCGTGCTGGTCGTCGGGGTCCTGCTGCAGCCACTGGATCTGCTGCATTACCGGTCTAGAGGTGACGTAGCGATACCGGCGCAGAACGATATCTACGCCGACTTCGGCGGTCAGATAGCTTTGATTGGGTATGATGCTCCGGACGAGGCGCGACCCGGGCAGCGGGTGCCGGTCACCCTGTACTGGAAGGCGCAGGGAGCTGTGGCGGTTAATTTCCAGGTCTTCTTGCATCTGCAGGCGCCAGATGGCACGATCGTAGCACAGTCAGACAAGTTGAATCCCGGTGATTTTCCCACCCGCCGCTGGCCCGTCGACCGCTATGTCCGCGACCCGCATGTCCTGTATCTTGCGGACGATGTCCCTCCCGGCAACTATACCCTTTCGGTGGGACTCTGGGTACAGGAGGAAGGCTGGCGCTTGCCGCTGCTGGACGATCAGGGCGTGCAGTCCGGAGATCATTACGACATTCAGAGGTTACAGGTGGTAGAACGATGAGCTGGAGGCGAGTGTGATGCGCGTTATAAGCGGGCGGGCGAAGGGTCGGCGATTATCCATGGTGCCCGGCGCAAAGACGCGGCCTATGATGGACCGCATTAAAGAAAATCTGTTCAATCTACTCGGTCCGCATTTTGTGCCGGAAAGTCGCTGGCTGGATCTGTTTGCCGGAACCGGGCAGGTGGGTATCGAGGCGTTGAGTCGCGGCGCCGGCGAAGTGGTCTTCGTGGACACAGCCCGCGCGGCAGTGCGCACTGTTCGAGGCAATCTCAAGCGAACGGAGTTGACCGAGGGCGCACAGGTGCTGCAAGCAGATGCGTTTGCTTACCTCCGCAGCAGCGTCATTGCGCCGTTCGACGTGATTTTTGTCGCGCCTCCTCAGTACCACGGCATCTGGGAGGAGGTGCTGGCGGTGATCGACGAGCAGCCGGCGCATTATCTGACGCCACGCGGCTTTGTCATCGTGCAAATCGACCCACGCGAGTATGAGGAGCAGGCCTTAGAAGGGTTGCAGCTATATGATCGCCGCGAATATGGTAACACGGCGCTCTGTTTCTATGAACTGATA
>JBMCFH010000181.1:0-6840 GCA_048620455.1 Chloroflexota bacterium
GTTTGGCGAACTTCTGGGGGAGAAACGATGATTGGAGATTGGTTGACTGGAGATTGGTTGACTGGAGATTAGAGGCGGCGGGTTCTCGATCCTGCCGCTTTTCACCTTGCTTTTCTTGACCCCTGCCACCACAAGCGTCTATAATTTTTCCATCCAGTAATGTCCTCAGACGCAAGTTCATTTTCGCTTGCTGCAATAGGCTGACTGTTTGCCGCCAGGGGGGAGCTGTCGCAGATCATCCCCTGGCAACCTGCGGGCGCCTGTCATCGCGCTCACCAACAACGCCAAGGAGGCGCCTGTGAACGGCAGAACGTTATCCCTCGTTATCGGTGTCCTTGTCCTACTCGCATTGGCCGTGGGAGCCGCCGGCGCCATCCCCCACCGTCTGCCGCCACTGTCGCCTGCCGCGGGCGCAACGGTGAGCGGCGGCATCAGCTACCAGGGCCGGCTCGCCGGCGCCGACGGCGCGCCTCTGGACGGCGCGTACACCATGCGCTTCGTCATCTACGACGACCCCATCTCCGGCAGCTCGGTCTGGGACAGCGGCGATGTGAGCGTGACCGTCGAAGACGGCCTGTTCACCACCACGCTCGACGTCGATTCCCAGGCGTTTGACGGTCAGGCGCTGTGGCTGAGCATCGTCGTCGAGGGTGAGATCCTCTCGCCGCGCCAGGAACTGCTGCCCGCGCCCTACGCCCTCGGCCTGCGTCCCGGCGCGGAAATCGTGGGCGAGTCCATCAGCGCCGGCGATGCTGTACTCGCCGGGAACGCCCCCGCCACAGGCACGGCGCTCCGCGCCCAGGCTAACGGCGGCGTGGGCGTCTTCGGAACCAGCGAAGACAACGTCGCTGTCTGGGGCGGAAGTGAGAACAGCTGGGGCGGCTACTTTACCAGCGACCTGGGCTCCGGCCTCCGCGTGGACGCTGGAGGAGAAGAGATTTTCCATTACGGCGCCCACGTCACTTCCAACAGAGGCTACGCCGTCTACGCTCAAAGCGCGCAGAATCAGGCCTTGCGCGGCGAGGCCGGCGACGTGACGGATTTCTATACTCCACTTGGCGCCGTCGGCGTCGTGGGTATCGGCGCCAATCGCGGCGTCTACGGCTCCAGCGACTCCGGCACCGGCGTCTACGGTGTCAGCGAGAACAACTATGGCCTCTGGGCCCAGAGCATTAACTGGCGCGGCGTCACAGGAATCACCAGTCGCTCTGATAACAATTACGGCTTTTATACACCGGACAACCTCTATTCGGCCAACATCAACATGGCCGGCGCCCTGATGCAGGTGATGCAGAACGGGGACACAGAACCCCTCTCGCCCGGCGACGTGGTCGCTTTCAGCGGCATCAACCACACCGTCGCCGCCGTTGATGGGCCCGTCGTGCAGGTGCGGCAGGCCGGCGCGGCCAACAGCACCGCGGTCGCCGGCGTCGTCCACAGCCGCTTCAACATCGACGCCGTCAATCCCGACCTGCAGGCGCCCGACGATTCGGCGCCCGACGACTCCGCCCCCGCGCACCTCGCTGCCATGGAAGTCACCCCGCCCGGCCCCGCCGCGCCCGGCGACTACGTCCTGGTCGTGGTACAGGGACCCACTCAGGTCAAAGCCGGCGCGCTGAGCGGTGACCCCATCCAGCCCGGCGACCTCCTCTCCGCCGGCGCCGACGCCGGCCTCGCCGCCAAAGCCCAGACGATCACCGTCGACGGCGCAGAAGCTACCATGCCCGGCGCGGTCTTCGCCAAGGCGCTGGAACCGCTGGCAGACAGGCAGGAGAAAATATGGGTCTATGTGACGTTGCGGTGAGCGAATCACGCGGCGCCCTTTCTGGCGCTATTGCTCCTATAGGTTTTCTGCATAGCCCCTCAAAAAGGATCAATCCAAACCTAAGCAGCCGCGATTGAGAGTGAGCAACTGGCTCAGGTAGACACATCCTGGAACCCGACAGGTGGGAGGAACAGAAATCGGAATCTGACTGACCATATGAGGGCGCTGCGCTCAACTATCTAATCCCTGACGCACAGCTTCGCTCAGATATCGTTCTCCCTTGAGCACGCGCTGCACCGCTTCAAGGATAGCAGGCGGGTCGCCTTTGGTTACGTAGCCACGCGCGCCATTCTTGAGGGCCTGGCGCACATAATGGAGATCACGGTGGGCCGAAAGCATCAGGCAGGGGAGAGTGGAATAGAGGCGTCCCAGTTCGGCGAGCAGGTCAATACCGCTCATGCCCGGCAGCGAGACATCCACCAGCACCAGGTCCGGTTGCCGAGCATCCGCCACCGCCAGCTGCTTTAGCGCTGCCTCCGCCGTCTCGGCGACGGCCCACACCTCGATCTTGCCCTGCTCCTGTAGGAAACGAGCGAGCATGCGGCCCATGACGCCATGATCTTCTACCAGTAACACAGAGGGCGGCGTGGCGCTCACTCGGCTGCCTCCGCTGCTGGCCGGCCCTCCTCCGGTGGGACGGTAATGGTCGCTCGCGTGCCATCGTCTGGTATCGACCTGACCTCCAGGCGGCCGCCGATGAAACGCAACCGTTCACGGATGTGCAGCAGGCCACGGCCATTGGGCCTGGCGTCCGCACCCAGCACCGTTTCGGGGTCAAAGCCCACACCCTCGTCGATTACATCAATGCGGTACTCGACGTCCATCTCGCCGTCGTTTATTTTCTGCAGCCGCACCGTCGCTTCGGGCACGCCTGCGTGTTTAACGATGTTAAAAAGGAGCTCCCGCACCACCTGGAAAAGCAGCACGCGCCGGTCCAGATCAGGCACCGCGAAAGATCCCTCCGCTTCTGTCGTAACCTGCAACTGGTAGCGCTGTTCCATCAGATCCGCGAGCCAGCCGATGGCCTCCGCCAGCCCCTCACCCTGGAGAATGGGCGGGCTGAGCTCCACGCTGAGCTGGCGCGCAGTCGCGATGGCCATCTCCAGCATTTCTTCCAACTCCGCAATTTCTTGCAGCATCGCGTCGGCTTCGACCATGGGCGCAGCCTGGTTACGCAGAAAAGACAGCTGAATTTGCAGCCCGTACAGTTGTTGCTGCAGATCGTCGTGCAAAATCTGGGAGATGCGTGCCCGCTCTTCATGCTCGGCCATGGTCAGTTGACTGGCCAGCTCCTGCACCTGTTCGGTGCGCTCCTCAACACGCTCCTCCAGCGTCTCGTTGAGGGCGTGTAGTTCCGCTACATACCGCTCTCGCTCTGTAATGTCCTCAATCGCCAGCAAAATGCGCTCGACGTGGTCCAGGCGGCGCGCATTCAGCAGCATCACGCGACGGCCGACACTCTCGAACTCGTGCTCGACACGGTAATCATTAAAGGCGTTCTCCTGAGGCAGGATCTCTTCCAGCAGCGTGCGCAGCTGGGGAATGTTCCACTGGTCGTTGCCCAGTTCGTAGACGAGGCTGCCCACTGTCGCCTCGCCCGCAACATCGAACATCTCGTAGAAGGAGTCATTTGCAAATTCCACCGTCAGGTCCGGTTTCAGCACCAGCAATCCCTCACGCACCGTGTGCACGATTTTCTCGCCAAACTCCTTCTCGTCGCGCAGTGCCGCTTCGGCCTCTTTCAGGTCGCCGATGTCGACGAAGGAGAGAACCACGCCGTCGATGCGGTCGTCCACGGTGCGGTAAGGGCGCAGCTTCGCCAGAAACCAGCGACCCTCGGCGTCCTGGATTTCCTTTTCGATGGGCGCCAGGTCTTTCAACACGCGGTCGGCATCTTCGGTCAGACTGTCATACGCCAGGCGGTTGGTCAGATGGCCAATGGGCCGGCCGCGATCGCCGGGCACGATGTTGAACAGCTCGGCCGTGCTCGCCGTGTAGCGCTGAATGCGCAGCTCGCGGTCCAGAAAGAGGGTGGCGATGTCCGTGGCTGCCATCAGGTTCTCCAGGTCGCCGTGGGCCCGAGACACCTCCTGCAGCTTGTTCTTCAGCTCGCTGTTCACCGTTTGCAGCTCTTCGTTGACCGACTGCAGCTCTTCCTTGCTGGTCTCCAGCTCCTCAGTCGTGGAGCGATACTCCTCGTTGATGCTCTGCAGCTCTTCGTTGGCCGCCTTTAGTTCCTCGTGCGAGCTTTCAGACTGCTCGGTGGTAGTCTGCAACTGCGCACGCAACCGCTGATTCTCCGCTTGCAGGCGGTCCACAAGCGCATCGCGCCCGGCTACGTCCGCGCCATCACTGTCTTCCGCTTCCCTGAGATGTTGCTCTGCTTCCCCTGAAGAGGCGTCCTCCAGGAAGAAGACTAGCGCCAGCAGGTCGCCAGCTTCGCCGCGGTGGGGGCGCACGGCCAGAATGACGCGCCGGGCGGCGCCGTTGAATTGAACGGAGACCGCGCGGGTAAGAACTGGCTGCTCGTGCTCAAAAACCTGGAAGAGGGCGCTACGCAGCTCCGATTGCAACGCCGGCCGCACCAGCTTGAGCAGGTCGCCGGTGAGCGTGCCGCGCGGATGCAGCAGGTAGCGGCCGGCCGTTTCGGAAAGGTGCAGAGTCCGGTACTCTTCGTCGACCAGCACGCTCGGCGGGGCCGCCTCTTCCAGGAACGCCTGGTGCAGCGCTCCCGTGGCGTCCGGACCCCGCGTTTCGACCGGTCGCCCTCGTTCGCCAACCGCCGGCGCGCGACGCGGGCGCTCCCCTCGCGGCACGCTCAGGGGCAGGCGAGGCACATGAGGATGCTCACCGCGGGCCGGCCGCGCCCGGTAGAGGCGGTGGTGCTTGTCCAGGGTATGGAACAGGCCGTGTACCATGTCAGCCGACTCAGCGCTGCCCAGAAAGAGATAGGCCTGGGGCCGCAGAGCATAGTGGAAGATGCGGAAAACGTTCTCCTGCAAGTCACTGTTGAGGTAGATGAGCAGGTTACGGCAGCTGATCAGGTCCAGCCGCGAGAAGGGCGGGTCGCGCAGCACGCTGTGGTTGGAGAAGAGGACGATGTCCCGCAGCTCCTGCTTGACCCGGTAGTAGTGGCCCTCTTTGACGAACCAGCGCGCCAGCCGTTCCGGCGAGACGTCGGCTTCGATGGCCTCGGGGTAAAGGCCGTCGCGTGCCTTCTGCAAGGCGTCGTCGTCCAGATCCGAGGCGAAGACCTGCAGGCCGGGACGTGCGGCCGGCGGCCGTTCCAGCGTGGCCGCGTGCTCCAGCAGCAGGATGGCCAGGGAGTACGCTTCCTCCCCCGTGGCGCAGCCGATGCTCCACACCCGCACCTTGTCTTCGGGCGCCTTGCCCTCAAAGAGGCGAGGAATGACCTGCTCGGCCAGCGCGTCCCAGGCCTCGCGGTCGCGGAAGAAGTTGGTGACGCCGATGAGCAGGTCGTTGAAGAGAAGCCGGCTCTCGGCCGCGTCGTGGCGCAGCTGGCTCAGGTAGGCGTCGAGCGTGCGGTTGCCGTTCAGCTGCATCCGCCGCTGAATGCGGCGCAACAGAGTGGAGCGCTTATACTGGCTGAAGTCGTGGCCGGTGTGAATCTGGACTTGTGTGAGGAGGCGAAAGACCGTCTCCAGCTCATCGTCGCTGAGCGCCTCCGCTTCCTTCGACACAAGCACACTGTTGCGTGAGGCGAAACGCCCGTATTCGACGAGCTTTGTGGCTAACTGAGCCACGGGCAGTACCAGGTCGGCCAGGCCGGTTGTAATCGCCGCCCGCGGCATGCTGTCGTGCGCCGCCTCGGCCGGCTCCTGCACAAGCAGCAATCCGCCCTGCTCTTTAACCGCCTTGACGCCCACGGCGCCGTCCGTCCCGCCGCCGCTGAGGATGACGGCCACCGCCTCCCGGTGCACGTCCGCCAGGCTGCGGAAGAAGTCGTCGACAGGCGTGCGCCGGCCGCGTGGCTCCTCAAATTCCTCGGTATCCAGGTGGGTGTCGGTGACCAGGATGCGCCGCCCGGGCGGGATGACGTAGACGTGGTCGGCTTCGATGGCCGTCAAATCCTGCACCTGCTGCACCGGCATCTCGGTGTGGTTTTGCAGGATTTCGGGCAAGAGGCTCTCCCGCTCAGGGTCCATGTGGGTGACGACGACGAAGGCCATGCCGGTGTCGGCAGGCAAGGTGTCGAAGAAGTCCTGCAGGGCCGTTAACCCCCCGGCCGAGGCGCCGATGCCGACGACGGTCAGGCGCTTCTCCTTACCTGGCTGATCCGGCTCAGTTGCTTCCACAACCGGTGACACGTCTGGTTCGACTTGTTCGTTGTCTGCTTGTTCGTTCATTGACACCCCTTTTCCTCAAGCGGAGGTTGAGCGTCGCCTTGTTATTTGGTTTAACCCAATACACTGATTGTATGTGAGTTGGCGCACCGCCGCTACATGTAAGCAGCATCCGATGGAACTGACGCAGGCATAACCGACGAGCGCCTGACCGGCGGCGGCGGGGTCGCGCAGTTGCTCGTCGACCGCTCCGAATTTCTCGTCTATCGGCTGTTGCGCAACGGACTGGAAGCGGCTGACAGTTTCTGCCATGACATGAAAGCAGGCGACGCCGCCCAAAACGTCTACCTGCAGGAGGAGGCGCTAGACCTGAGAACGGTGTTCATCGGCGTCTTCCACGACCGGCAGGTGCAGGACGTGCTGCAGTTCCCAGACGCGGAACTGCCGCTGGCTTTGCTGCCGGTGGGGCGTCCGGTTGTGGGGGAGCGAGGATGTAATGGTGCAAGTAGCGCCGTTTACTAAGTCTGATCTGCTTAGCTGATCGTTGCACCTTACACTGATTTACCCAATGAGTAACGGAAGCGCATAATCACTCTGAGTCGGCCCAGCGTACGAAGAAATAGCTGATGTCCCAGTACTCTAGGCAGTTCCAGCGCTAGACTAGTTTCCATTGCGATTTAACTTGAGGAGCACGATTGCTCCCAAGATTGT
>JBMCFH010000182.1:0-6820 GCA_048620455.1 Chloroflexota bacterium
TATTTAAGCAGTCTCCGAGTATACCACAGCCCCTGTGCGGCGCTTAATCAAATGCCGCGGGCCGCGCCGGATCGGCGATGTGCGCCCGCACCTCCTGCAGCACGCGCTCGTTGGTGCGGTCGCGAGACAGGGGCGGCAGATTATCGAAGGGGAAGAAGGCAGCGTCCAACGTTTCTTCGCCCGGCTGCACGCTGCCGCCCAGTTCGTCGCATAAGAAGACCATCTTGTAGGCGTGATAGAAGGCGAGCGGCTTCTCCGGATTGTTGCGGTTGGCGTCGTAGACGGCGATCAGCTTGCGCGCCCGCACCTCTATGCCGCTCTCTTCGCGTACCTCGCGCACCACCATTTCTGAGGGGGACTGGCCCACGTCGGCCCAGCCGCCGGGCAGGCACCAGCGCCCATCAATGCGCTCCTGCACCAGCAACACCTGCGGTTCATCCTGACCGCGGATCACCGCGCCGCGCACGCCGACCTTGGGCGTGGCGTAACCCACCTGCTGCGAGAAGCCATTGAGCACCGCCTGCTCGTCGAGGTCCGTGTGCCTGGCGACGATTTCCGCGGCGAGGACCAGCATCTGCCGGTAGCGCTGGCGGTCGTAGACGTTGTCGTTGTACGCCAGGCCATTTTGCCCCTGAGCCTGGATCTGGCGCGCCCATTGTAGCCATTGCGGCGTGACCGGTCGTTCATCCATGCTACTCAGCCCCTCCTATGCGTCGGGCCATCCACAGTTCGTCGTAATAACGCCCGTCGTGCAACAGGGCATCGGGTTCCACGCCGTATACGGTGAAGCCTTGCTTTAGATAGCAACGAATGGCAGGGACGTTGGTGGCGACGACGGCGAGGCGCACCATGTGCACCTTATGCTGCCTGGCCCACGCCAGGTTGGCCTGCAACAGGCGAGCGCCCAGCCCCTGTCCGCGCCAGCCGGGCTTCACGTAGGTGCCCCAGATGGTGGCTGTGTGCTGCATTTTGGCCAGCGTGCGGCGAAAGATGCCGCTCATGCCCACGATGCCTGCGGGCGCTTCGACCAGGCAGATGGTGCCCGTGTCCATCGCCAGGTTGCGCTTGAGACGTCCGATCCAGCTGCGCCGGTCTGCCGCCGTCTCCTGTGGGTCGGCGGCGAAGGCGGTGGGATTGGCGCGCAGCGCTTCCAGGTGCAGGTCGAACAACTCCTCGGCGTCGGCGTTCCCTGCCTCGCGAATGGTCAGCGGCTCGTGCAAAACGGTTCATCTCCTGGTTTTTGTGCGGTAGCGTCCGAAAATTGTATCAGATCGTAGAGGACCGGTGCAGCCATTGTCAGCCTTCCCAGGTTAACTCCCCGATTCTGCCGTCCACGGCATCTAAACCCTCCTCTATGGAATGGATGGGAACCAGTTTCAGCGTGTGCGACGCCGCTAACAGGTCCGATAGAGAGGGGGCAAGGGCGGACGGGAGTAACGCCTGCTGCTGTAGATAACCCAGGATCCCGGCTGCGAGTTCTTTCTCGCCGTGTCGCAAGAGCAGTTGGGCCGCCGTTAACAGCAGGTCTGGGCCCTGCTGCTGGTGGGCTGTGGCCGGCAGCATTTGCATTGCCTGGTAAAGCTGATCGCCGGCTGCTGCCGTCTCGTCCAGCGCCAGGAGACTCTCGGCCAGATGCCGGTGCGTGTTGCTGCGGCGCGCGCCGCCGGCCGCTATCGTCTCGTAGATGGCCAGGGTTTCGTGAAAATGGTCTACGGCTTCCCGGTGACGACCGTTACGCGCCGCCAGAAAACCGAGATTGTGGTGAGCAATGGCCATGCCCAGCCGGTCGCCCACGTCACGATTGACGGCGAGGCTTTCGCGCGCATAGCTAATCGCCCGCGCCAGCTCACCTTGATGATAGCAGGCCGTAAAGAGGCCGGTCAGCGCCTGCCCCTCGCCGATGCGGTGGCCGGTTTGGCGGCAGAGAGTAAGCGCTCTGGCGTATGCTTCTTCAGCCTCGCCATATTGACGGAGATCGATAGAGACTTTGCCTAATGCGGTGAGGGCCGAAGCCAACCCGCTCTCATTGCCGGCTCGGCGATGAATGGCTATGGCCTGCCGGCACGCCGCCTTTGCCTCCTCCCATTTCCCTTCGCCGCTGCGCACCCAGGCTATCAACACCAGCGTGCCGGCCTCCATCCAGGCGATTGCCGCCTGCCTGGATCGGGCCAGGGAGTCGTCCAGATAGCCGCCTGCCTGCGCCAGGTCGCCGCGCATCAGGGCCAGAAGCCCCAATCCGTCCAGGGCCAGGGCCTGTTCAGTCACCAACTGATGCCGGTGGGCCAGCGCCAATCCTTCCTGCAGCAGACGCTCGGATATTTCAAAGTCCTGGCTGATATGCTCACCCAGGCGGCCCTGGTATACCAGCAGGCGGGCCAGCAGGTCCGGCGGCCCGCTGTCGCGCAACACGTCCGTCGCCCGGCCAAACAGCTCGAACCCTTCGCGGGGGAGACCCTGTTTTCTGAAGAAATGGTAGAGCGGCTCGACCATTTTTTTCAGATAGTCGATCTGACCGGTGCGGACAGCCGTTGTCCAGGCGGTGCGGACGTTATCTAGCTCGGGGCCGATTAACTGTAACGCGTCCTGCTGATCCGGACCGGTAACGGCTGTTTTCTGTCCGTCAAGCAAGGCGGCATAATAAGCGGCGTGGCTGGCCTGCACGCCAGCCCGCTCGTCGGGGTGGGCCGCCATTTTCTCGGCGGCAAACTGGCGAATGAGGGGATGAATGTGGTAACGGCCGGCGTCAGTAACCTGTAACAGCGACTTGGCGACCAGCCCGGCCAGCGCCGGCGGGGCGGCGCCAAGTACTTCACGGGCAGCCGCGGCCGTAAAGCCGCCCCGGAAGAGGGTGAGCCGGGGCAGCAGCCGGCGCTCCTCCGCTTGCAGCAAGCGCCAGGTGTGGTCGAAAACGGCAACCATGCTGCGGTGACGGGCCGGCACATTACGCAAAGTAGTGGCCAGTGTGCTGAGATCGGCGTCAATCTGGCGGGCGATCTGCGCCGGAGAATGGGTGCGAATCCAGGCAGCGGCCAGTTCGATAGCCAAAGGCGTGCCCTGCACCAACCGGCAGATTTCAAAGACGCCTGCTTCATTTTCCGCCAGGTTGAAAGCGGGTTGAACCTGCTGGGCGCGCTGCCGAAAAAGCGTTACTGCATCAAACTGAGCCGGATCGCCCCCGGCTGCTGCAGCCGGACAGCCCAAACCGGCCACGGCCACAACCCACTCCTCGTACAGATTCAGCGCCTCCAGAGAGGACACCAGCAGCTTCACGCCGGCTGCATTTTCGAGGATCTCTGTCAGCAGCTCCGTCTCCGGCAGAAGGTGTTCAAAATTATCCAGGACCAGCAGCAGTTCGCGCTCCAGCAGATAAGCCAACAACTGTGTGCGCGGCTCTCGCCGCCCGGAGAGCGGCATTTTCAGGGCTGTGGCGATGGCGGTGGGTAGTTGATTGGCCGTTTCTACGGTTTCCAGGCTGACCAGACAGACGCCGCCGGCGAAAGCGTTGACCGCAAGACGCGCTGCTTGCAGGGCCAGCCGCGTTTTGCCGATCCCTCCTGGTCCAACCAGCGTCAGCAACCGGCAACCCGGCTCGGCCAGCCGGTCGGCGATCTGCGCCAGTTCCGCCTGGCGGCCGACAAATGGCGTCGTCTCGGCCGGCAGGTTGTGGTGAGGGGATGGATGTCCGGTGGTGGCAGCGCTGACGCTGAATCCATCCTCTTTTTCACCGGCTACGTACGTCCCGGCCTTAATTTCCTCGTATAACGCTGCCGTCGCCGGCGCCGGTTCGACGTCAAGCTCGTCGGCCAGCGTCTGACGGCATTGTTCAAACTGGGCCAGAGCGGCGCCACGGTCGCCGCTGGCAGCCCAGGCGCGCATCAGGGCGCGGTGAGCGGCTTCGCGCCAGGGATCCAGCGCCAGCAAGCGACGCAGATGGGCAATGGCCCGGGTATATTCACCCTGTGCCAGCGACGCCTGGGCCAGATCGGACAGGCCGTCCAGAGCCAGACCGCGCAACTGCTCCTGCCGAACCAGGGCCCATTCTTCAAAAAGGGAAGCGTTAGGCAGCGTAAGGCCGCGTAGAAAATCGCCCTGATAGTAGGTCAGCGCGGCCCGCCGGGCCACGGGCGACGGATCAGACAACCCCTGCTCCAGGGCCACCACATCGATCCAGCAACCGGGAGAGGGGTCGAAGGCGACGGAGCGATAGGTGATGGTCAGGTAAGGTCGCACCGGCTGCGGCATACGGCTGAGGGCGGTGCGCAGGTTGGCCCGCGCTTTGCTGTCGTCCATCTCACTCCACAGCAAACCGGCCAGCCTGTGGCGCTGGTGACGGCCGTCTTCCAGCGCCAGATAGATGAGCAGCGCCTCTCCCTTCTTGAGCATGGTCGGGGAAAGCGCCTTACCCTCGTAGCGGATCTCTGTTTTGCCCAGACAATAGATCTGTAACGGTTCCGTGGCCATAGAATACCCTTTGTTAATGACGACCGTCTTCCCATTTTACCAAACGCCGCCGGAAGCCGGAGATAGGGGAAGAATACACGTTTGATACACGCTTGTTTACTAGAATCGTGGCGTGAATAACCGCAACGTTTACTACGTATATTTCCTTCGCCTCTGGCAAGAGGGGACTGATTCTGAGGGTGAGCCGGCCCCGTGGCGTATTGTGCTGGAAGTTCCGCGCGACGGTGAACGGCACAGTTTTCTTTCATTGCCGGCGCTGATGACCCATCTAGAAACAGAAATGGCAGAGGGATCGCGAGGGACCCCTCAGGAGAAAGAAAGATGAAACAGAAAACGGTTATCTTCTTGGCAAGTTTTACCTTGTTGGCCTTATTGCTGGGCGCGGCCGGCGGCGCCGCTGTAAGCCTGGCCATAGGTGAGACCACCACCGGAGAGAGCGCCGGTACGGCCTTCACCTACCAGGGCCGCCTGGACGACGGCGATGGCCCGGCCGTCGGGGCCTTCGACTTTGAGTTTCGCCTGTACCCGGCGGCCGGCGGCGAGGAGGACCAGGTTGGACCAACGGTCAGCCACAGCGACGTTGCCGTCAGCGACGGCCTCTTTACGGTCCTGCTCGACTTTGGCGCAGGGGTGTTTGACGGCGAGGCCCGTTACCTGGAAATCCGGGTCCGGCCGGCGGGAGAGGGTGGTTTTACCATCCTGGATCCTCGCCAACCGCTGACGGCCGCGCCCTATGCCCTCTACAGTCACACGTCCCTCTGGGACGGTCTCATTGATGTCCCGGCCGGCTTCGCCGATGGCGTGGACGACGACACCCTGGCCACATTGTCGTGCAGCAACGGGCAAGTGGCCGAATGGGATGGTAGTGATTGGGTCTGCGCTGCCGACAACGACACCATTTATACGGCCGGCGCCGGCCTTCTCCTGAACGGTACCGAGTTCTCCGCCCAGGGCACTCCCTTTGCCAACGTGCTGGTGGTAGCCCAAAGTGGTGGCGACTTTAGCAGTGTGCAGGCGGCGCTGGACAGCATCATCGATGCGGCGGCCGACAACCCCTACCTGGTCTATGTGGCCCCTGGCGTCTATATCGGGCAGGTGACGATGAAACCCTACGTTGACATCGAGGGGGCGGGCGAAGAGCGAACGTTCATTCACTACACCGGTAGTGACACGACCCCCTTTGTCGACGACAGCGCGGCCACGGTGATAGGCGCGGACAACGCCGCCTTGCGCCACCTGACGGTAGAGAGTGATGGCACAGGTAAGGGCCATGCAGTTGGCCTCCTCAACAACGGCGCCTCACCTGACCTGCTCCACGTCACGGCCATAGCTTCGGGCGCATCTGCAAACACCCCACTGTGGAACAACGCCGCTTCTCCGTCAATGAGTCACGTCACGGCCACGGCCTCGGGCGGCAATACCAGCCGCGGCGTGTACAACGGAGGAAACTCCTCCCCGGCGATGAACAATGTCGTGGCCACGGCCTCGGATGGCAGCAACACTAACCGCGGCGTAGCCAACGACGTCGGCTCCTCTCCAATAATGAACAACATCACGGCCACGGCCTCGGGCGGCAGTAGCAGCTCTGGCGTGTACAACGTCAACTCCTCCCCGACAATGAATAACGTCACGGCCACGGCCTCGGGTGGCAGCAACACTAACCGCGGCGTGTATAACAGCAACGGCGCCTCGTCGACGATGACCAACGTCATGGCCACGGCCTCGGGCAGCAGCAGCTACGGTGTGTACAACCATGGGTCCGGTACCTCATCGACAATTCGCAACTCGGTGTTGGAAGGTGACACGAACGCCGTCGTCAACATCAACAGCAGTACTACGAAGGTGGCCAACAGCCAGCTTATCGGCGGCGTATTTTCGACCGGCATGACCTGCTTCAACAATTACGATGAGAACCTTGACCCACCGCTTAACTGTCCCTAGCAGCCAGTCGGAAAAGCCACTGTAGCCGCGGTTTCTTATGGCGTTTCCCAGTGGCGTGGTGCGAAATAGGGATACCTTGACTACTAAACTTAAGGAGCAATGTGATGATGTCCTGGCAATTGGCGAAACGCGGAGATTGCGTCTTGCTGCTGGGTGTTGCCCTGCTCCTGCTGACGGGCTTTACGACCGGCGTTCTGGTCCAGGAGGGCCTTTACACCCTGGATCGGACCGTCGTGGCCGGGGGCGGGGAGACATTCAGCAGCGGCGGCGCGTATACCCTGGGCGGAACGGCAGGGCAGGCCGCGGCCGGCGACCTGAGCGGCGGCGACTATACCCTGATGGCCGGTTTCTGGCACGGCAACGTGATTGATCCACCACCCCCGGAGACCAGCCATGCGATTTATCTACCGGTCGTCAT
>JBMCFH010000183.1:0-6806 GCA_048620455.1 Chloroflexota bacterium
GTCCTTGCCCGTCCGGTCACCTCAGCCTCTTCTCCCACCAGAGCGCCGTCCAGAATGCAGTGATCCAGGACTGCATCGCGGTCGATGATGCTATTGCGTACAATCGATTGGCGCACCACGGCGCCCGCTTCAATTGTCACGTAAGGGCCGATGACCGATCCTTCGACCCGCGCCTCGGGGTGCAAATAAACGGGAGGCAAGACGGTGAAATCCTCGGCATAGCTGCGCTCCACGGCATCGGGCGAGTGATGACCCACTGCCAGCAGGCGCATGTTCGCATGCAGAATATTCTGCGGCTGACCCGTGTCCACCCACTGTATAACCGGCGCCGTCACAACCCGCGCGCCCTGCGCCAGGAGCACCTCGTAGGCGTCGGCCATAAAATATTCGCCCAATGTCTGGCGCTCTTCACGCATCACCTTATCCACCGCCTCGAACAGTCGACGGCTGCTGCGGAACCAGTTGAGCCCGGTGACCAGCAGATTATGCTCCTTCGTCTGCGGCTTCTCGATGAAATAATCGACGAAACCGTCCTCGTCGAGCACCACCACTCCATGCCCACGTGGATCTTCTACTTCGTCGACCATGAAAACGGCGTCCACATCCTGTCGTTCGGCCCCAGCGCGCATGGCGTCGAAATCCGCTTCAATGATCCCGTCGCCAAATGCCAGCACAAGGTCGTCGTCATCCTGGAGATAATCCCGGCACAACCATACTGCGTGCGCCTGGCCCAGCGCCTCCTCCTGCACCACAAAACGGCTATGCAGGTGGGGGTGGGTTTCTCGCACCCACTGCTCGATCTGTTTCCCCTTGTAACCAACCACGAAAATAACCTCACCGCCGGTCACATCGCTCATCTGCTCCAGAATGTGCCCCAGCACGGTGTTGCCGGCTACGTTCAACAGGGGTTTGGGCCGGCTCCAGGTATGCGGGCGCATACGGGTGCCATATCCACCCAGAAGAATGATCGTCTTCATAAAATCTCCACCGAGCCGCGTGCGGCGCTGAACAGTCCGCCGACCGGCTCATACTACGATTCGGTCTTGACCGCCCCCGCGTCAGGCGTCTTCTGATACCACTGCGCTGCCTGCTCGTATGCGTACGCCGCGTTGAGGATCGTTGCCTCCCGCAGCGTGTTGCCGATCAACTGCAGCCCCACGGGCAGACCCTGGCTATCGAATCCACAGGGCACCGACAGCGCACACCCCGCGCTCAGGTTTACGGGCACGGTCAGAATGTCGGAGAGATACATGCTGAGTGGGTCGGCCACGCGCTCGCCCACCCGAAAGGCCGTGGTCGGGCTGGTGGGTGCGGCGATCACATCTACCTCTTCAAAGGCGTGAAGAAAATCGTTTTTGATCAGCGTGCGCGCCTTCAGGGCCTTCCCATAATATGCCTCATAGTAGCCGGTGCTCAGGGCATAGGTGCCAAGCATAATGCGCCGTTTTGTCTCGGCTCCAAAGAGCGCCCGCGTCTTTTTCACCGTTTCGATCATATCCTGCCCTTCGATTCGGGGCCCGAAGCGCACGCCATCATAGCGCGCCAGGTTGGCGCTGGCCTCCGCCGGGGCAATGAGGTAGTAGGCAGGCAATGCATAGCGCGTATGGGGCAGGCTGACCTCGATCACTTCCGCGCCAAGCTCCGCCAATTGGTCGATGGCTGCTCGCACGGCTGCTTCCACTTCCGCGTCAAGCCCTTCGACAAAATACTCGCGTGGAATACCCACGCGTAATCCGCGCACGTCGCCCGTCAACGCCGCTTCATAATCAGGCACCGGTACGTCCACAGAGGTGCTGTCCCGGTCATCATGCCCGGCAATGACCTGGAACATCGCTGCGCAGTCGGCCACAGTGCGACCAAAAGTACCCACCTGGTCCAGCGAGGAGGCGTAGGCGATCACTCCCCAGCGGGAGACACGACCATAGGTCGGTCGCAGACCCACCACGCCACAGAAGGAAGCGGGTTGTCGCACGCTGCCGCCGGTGTCGGTACCTAGCGCCCCGAATGCCATCCCCGCAGCAACCGCGGCAGCGCTGCCCCCGCTGCTGCCGCCGGGCACGTGGTCCAGGTTCCAGGGGTTGCGCGTCGTGGTATACGCCGAGTTCTCTGTGGAAGAACCCATGGCAAACTCGTCGGTGTTCGTCTTGCCCAGAATGATGGCTCCGGCCTCTTTCAGACGGCTGACGACGAAAGCGTCATAGGGAGGGATGTACCCCTCCAGAATCTTGCTACCGGCCGTCGTCTCCAGCCCCTCGGTACAGATGATGTCCTTGACGGCTACCGGCACACCCAGCAACGGCGCCGCCTCGCCGGCGGCGCGTCGCTCATCTGCCTCTTCTGCCTGCTGTAACGCCAATTCATCGCTGACGGTCAGATAACTCTGCAGGTCGTTATCGCGCTCGATAATACGCTGTAGCGCTGCCTCCGTCGCCGCCACGCTCGTCGTCTGGCGCTGTTGCAGGCGCTGTCGCAGTTCGGTCAATGTTAATGATGTAAGGTCCATAGGTAAATTGTCTGTCTTCTGACTGAAGTGAATGGCAGCACCCCGACGTGCTGAGGGTCATTGCCACAACGGGTTATGCAACGGGATCGAACGAGAGGTTTACTCGTCGTCCAGAACGGTCTGAATGAGGAACTGGTCTTCCGCCTGCGCCGGCGCATTGTGCAAGACGTCTTCCAGCGGCAAAGATGGGCGCGCCTCGTCCTCACGAAAGACGTTATCCTGGGCCACGGCGTGAGCCGTGCCTGGCACATTTTGCAGGTCAAGCTCGCTCAACTGGTCAACGTAGGCCAACACGCTGGACAATTGACTCTGATACTCGGCGATCTCTTCGGCGGTCAATTCCAGGCGCGCCAGGTGGGCCACCTTCTGTACATCTTCGATCGTCAGTGCCATCAGGTCATCACCTCTTCGGCCTCGTCTTCGTCGGCGCCAAACTGTTCCATGTACTCTTCCTCCGTCCACAGATTCTCGGGCGCCGTGAGACGGTCTATGTAGAGGACGCCGTCCAGATGATCGATTTCGTGTTGAAAGATACGCGCATCCCAGTCGTGCAGACGTAGGCGTATCTTATTTCCGTGCCGGTCCTGGGCGCGAACACGGACCGACTGATACCGGGTGACTTCACCCAAATATCCGGGGATGGAAAGGCAGCCCTCGATGCCATCGACGACTTCTTGTGACTCCCACACGATTTCCGGATTGACGATGACGTACAGGTCTCGCGTGTCCTCGATTGGATTGCCTTCGTCGTCAAGATCCGGCAGCGTTTCAATGACCGCCACGCGCAAGGGTACGTCCACCTGCGGCGCAGCGAGTCCGACGCCGTCGGCTTCGCGCATCGTTTCAATCAGGTCGTCGATCAGCGTTTGCAGGTCATCATCGAATCGCGTAACTTTGCGCGCCTTCTGGCGCAGGGTCGGGTTATTTGGCTGAATGATTTCTCGTATTGCCATATCTGTCTGTTTGTCCTTGGCCTTCTCAGCCCAGGCAACATCACGATACCAGGGCCTTATTCCGGTACTTCTGCGTCCATCTGACCATCTATATCCCGGGGCGGCGTACGCCGGGGGATGCGCTCCTGCTCCTCCGCCTGTTTGTAAACGTCAAGTAGCACCGCATACTCTTTGCGCCGCTGCGCGCCCTCTCTCACGCGCTGCCGCGCGCGGAACGCTTCTCGATGGTCGAAGATATCTCGTTGAACCTGGTTGGGGTTCGCCACATTTTCAAACGTAATGTCGGCTGAAGCGCCGGCCGTCTCGACATAGACGTTACCGTAATTGAACAGCGTCGGCAACAATCCCGGACGGTCGGCGTTGATGTTCTGAACGTTACTTAATTCCGCCTGCTTGCGGCTCTCTCCCGTGCCGAATGGGCTGCGGTCGATGTCCACCACATAGCGGCTGGTGACCTGATAGGTGTCATTGCGCCAATCTTCGCCCTGCCACGTGAGCCAGGCGAAATCTACCAGCATCAACACCAGCAGCAGTATCCAGAGAATGAGTAGATCCGCGCCAATGTAGAGCATGAAGGTGGCCAGAAGGATTAAAACTGACCCGACCAGCATCGGCCAGCGCAGCTGGAAAAGAAGTACGACGAAATGCTTGCGGTAGGTAACGACGTCACCATCGACGACGCGCGCCCCGTAATTCTCTCTGAACCGTTGCCACAAACCCGGAGGCGGAGGCGGTTGATAACTCTCCTCGTCGTCCTCCACTTCTTTGTACGACGCGCCGGCACGGAAGTGGCTTTCCAGCGACTCGCGCATCAGGGCCTGTTCTCGGCCTGCATCCAGCTCGCGCACGCGCTGCTGCAACCGCGTTAACGTCTGATGTACGGCGTGAGGATCATCAATGTAGTCGAAGTATATAACCGTGGACTGAGCCGCCGTCGTCACGCGGACGGTGCCCACGTTCAGCAGGTTCGCCAGGAAATTGGGCCGCTCAATCTCTACGCTCTGAACCTGGTCAACCGGCGTGCGCATGACCACAGTTCCGAACTTGCTCAGCGACAGGCTGAACTCGTAATGGATGATATGGCGCGTGGTGATCACAAAATAATCATTGCGCCAGTCGAGCCATTGCAGGAAGATCACCGCTCCGAAGATCAGCACCAGCAACAGGGGGATGCCTGTGGCAAAGAGAGGGGCGCTGAGAAATCCACTGTTCATGCTCACGTAGCCGAATGCAGAGAGCAAGATCAGGAGCAAAAACACCAGGGGAAACAGCTTGAGGAGCAGGAGCCAGCGACTCCGCCGGGTTGCGTATTCTACAAGGGCATCGGCGGGCAAATCGCGAGCGCGAAAGGATGGCTGGCTTTCTGCCATGCGGCTCTTGCGAGCCTCCTCCCACGCCTCCGCTGACAGGCCCGCAATGTGCTGGCCGTCGTTGTCATACTCCGGCGCCAGGTGGTCAAGCGCTTCTGGATACGTTTCCAAAAAGTGGACAAAGTCATCCCGCTCGATGACCAACAGGCGTCCGGGATCGGTTGCGCGAATGGTCGCCGTGTGCGCCCGTGGCGCGAAGAGCCAGATGTCCTTGAAACAGTCGCCTTCGCTATAGGCTTCGGACTCGCGTACGACGCCCATTTCGTCGACCCCGCGCGCGTACAGTCGCCCGCTGCGCACCATGTAGAACTTCTCGGCGACGTCCCGCTGGTAGGCAACCACGGCGCCTTCGTCGAACTCATATTCGGTGCTGATACGGGCAACCGCCTCCAATTCTTCCTGCGTAAGATACGTGAAGATGGGAAGCGTATCTAGAAAATCGTACTTTGGACCGTTCACCGACTACCTGCCTCTCATCGATTCCCTCTCCATTTTAACATAAGGTATAGTCCTTGTCAGTGCCATCGGTTTGCCGGCGCCGGTTTCACCGTGAATGGATCCCGTTTACGCGGTCACCGAACAACAGCAGCCACTTGTCGCTCCGCTTGCCCTGCTGTACTATGCGCTATGACCTTCTTTCGCCAACTACAAGGCAGCCCCATTGCCTGGCTATTCACCCTTATTTCTCTTGTCTATTTCGTCAACGGGCTGCGGCTGGGCCGAACCGTCTGGCAGAATCGGCAGAAATTTTCCGAGGGGGCCCTGCAACCGTGGAAAAAGCAGTGGGCGGAGCGAGCGGCCTTTCTCCTCGCCGTTCCCCCGGGCGTCTTCATCCACGAACTATTTCACGCGCTTCCTGTGTGGGCCTTCGGCGGGCAGGTCGTCGACGTTGGGTACGGCTTCTACTGGGGCTACGTGGCGCCGGTTGGCGATTTTAGCAATGCTCAGGACTGGTTCATCAGCCTCGCCGGCACCCTGGGGACGTTGCTCTACGGGTTCGGCGTGTGGCTATTTCTGCGCCGTAGCGACTCCAGCGCCTGGCGCTACTTTGGCCTGCGCACCCTGCGCTTCCACCTCTATTACGGCCTGCTGTATTATCCCCTCTTCACGTTGTTCACCTTCATCGGCGACTGGCGCACCATCTACGACTTCGGGGCCACGCCCGGGCTTAGCAGCGTCACGCTTGCTGTGCACGCTGGATCTCTGGCCCTTTTCTGGTGGACCGACCGGCGCGGCTGGTTCGAAATGCCGGCCTTCGAGTCGAGCGTGGAAGAAGAGCAACTGGCAAACCTTCGTGGGCAAGCGGCGCAGAATCCCGACGACGAACAGGCGCAGCTACAATTGGTAGAGTACTTACGCCAGCGAGGGGCCACGGCCGAGGCGCGCGACCAACTGCAGCGATTTTTACGCCGGCATCCACGCTCGGCCCAAGGTCACCTGATTATGGCTTTCCTCGAAGCAGACGGCCGAGAGCGAGTGAGCCGAAGGGCGCGCAACCAGGCACAGGAAGCGCTGCAATTAGGGCTTCAGGAAGCGGCGAACGCCGCCGCAGCGCACACGCTTCTGGCGCAGTACCTGCTGCAGGTGGAAAAATGGGACGAAGCGCTGCAACATCTGGATCAGGCGCTGGGAACGGGAGTCAAGCTGCCTGTACTGAATCGCGCGCAGCTGCACTACCTGCGGGCCATGGCCCAGCGGCGGCGCGGTCGCTATAACGAGGCCGACCAGGAGATCGCCCAGGCCATCAGTCTCGCGGAGTCAGGCGGTCACCAGCAGCTCGCCGAGCGCTACCGCAACGAGCAGCAGGTTATTGCCCACCACCGCGGGCGGTAGGCGAACGGCGGACAGCGGACCGTCGACAGCAGACCACGGATCCTCATCACCTGATACGTGAAACTTGACACGTGAAACGTGATACCTGACACCGACTATCTGTAGCTGCGCGACATGCGGTGCTCCATCAATCGCACCAGCCGCGAC
>JBMCFH010000184.1:0-6761 GCA_048620455.1 Chloroflexota bacterium
TGTTAGAATAACAGGGCTTAGCCAGTAAGCTTGCAATCTTTTCCATAAGGCGGGGCGCATGGTGCTTCCTACGCTTTCCGTACATCTGCTCGGTGGCTTTCGCATCTACTGGGGCGAAGCGGCGCTCTCCGACCGCTTCAAACCGCGCCTGCAAGCGCTCATCGCCTACCTGCTTCTGCATAAAGAGTCTGCGCTTTCCCGCCAACAGGTTGCCTTCCACTTCTGGCCCGACACCACAGAGGCTCAGGCTCGCGCCAACGTGCGCAAGAGCGTCTACCGTCTGCGGCAGAGCTTTCCTGAGGTGGACGAGTATCTGGAGCTGCAAGGCGCGACCTTCAGCCGGCGCGCGGGTACTCCCTTGTGGCTCGACGTCGCCGAGTTTGAAACGGCGCTGGAAGCGGCGGCGGGGGCGGATGTCTCGCAAAGAGCGTCCCTCCTTCAGGCGGCGATTTCCCTGTACAAGGGCGATTTGCTGCCTGACCTTTATGACGACTGGGTATTGGCGGCGCGCGAGCGCCTGCGCCGGCGCTATCTGCACGCCCTGCAGGCACTGGCAAAGCTGCACGAGCAGCAGCGAGACTACGCATCGGGCATCGCATTGGTCAGGCAGCTGTTGCGCCAGGATCCCCTGGTGGAGGAAGGTTACCGCCATCTGATGCGCCTGCAGGCGCTGAACGGAGACGTCGCCGGCGCGCTGCGCACCTATCATCGTTGTGCCCGACAGCTAGAGCAGGAGCTGGGCGTCGAGCCGGGCCAGGCCACCCAACAGGCATACCGCCGTCTTCTGGATCGGCGCGAAGAACCACAGGTCGCTGTGGCGCGCCACACGCGCCGGCAGTTTCCGCTGGTGGGGCGTGAAGAGGCCTGGGGGCGGTTGCTGGATGCCTGGAAACTGGTGGCAGCCGCCGGGCCGCAGGTGGTCGTCATCTCCGGCGAGGCAGGGGTGGGCAAGACGCGCCTGGCCGAAGAGCTGTTGCGTTGGACCGACCGGCAGGGCATTCCCACGCTCAGCGCGGCCTGCTTTGCCAGCGAGACGCCTCTGCCCCTGCAACCAATCGGCGACTGGTTGCGCTCGCAGGCGGTAGAATCGGCGCTGCCTGGCCTCGCGCCGCGCTGGCGCAGTGAGCTGGCGCGCCTCCTGCCCGAACTGCTGGCTGCCGATTCCGCGCTGGAGACGCCGCAGCCCATGACCGAGTCCTGGCAGCAACAACACTTTTTCATGGCCCTGGCCGAAGCGGTGACCGCCGCCGGAGAGCCGCTGCTGCTCTTCCTCGACGACCTGCATTGGGCCGACGCCGAAACGCTTGACTGGCTCCATTTCCTGGCGCAACAGAAAGGCGACCACCGCTTCCTCCTGGTCGGCGCCGTGCGCACCGAAGAATTAGCTCCCGATCACCCCCTGCTCTCCTGGCAGGAGGCGCTGGCGCGGTTACTGCGCGTGCACGCCATTGCTCTGGAACGGCTTGGCCCGGCAGACACGGCGGCCCTGGCTGCGTCCGTGCTGGGCCGCTCGCTGCCCGAGGAACGCGCGGCCTCCCTGCACCGGGAGACGGAAGGCAACCCCCTGTTCACCGTGGAGATGGTGCGCGCCGGTCTGTCCGGTGAGGGGGCGCCGCTGCCGGAAAAGATGCGCTCGGTGATCGAGATTCGCCTGAACAGGCTCAGCACGCCTGCCCAGGAGGCAGCGGCGCTGGCTGCTGTCATCGGGCGCCGCTTTGCCTTTCCCCTGCTCCAGGCTGCCAGCCCCCAGAGCGAGATAGAACTCCTGGACAGCGTGGATGAGCTGTGGCAGCGCCAGATTATTAGAGAGCACGGCGAGGATGCGTATGACTTCAGCCACGACAAAATCCGTCAGGTGGCTCTGGAGCAGTTGAGCGGGATCCGACGTCGTTGGTGGCACGGGCGGGTGGCAGAGGCGCTGGAACAACTGTCGGCGGGTGACCTGGAGAGCGTCTACGGCCAACTTGCAGCGCACTGGGAAGGGGCCGACCGTTCAGAGAGGGCCGGGGAGCACTATCTGCTGGCGGCGCGGGCTGCCTCCCGTCTTTATGCTCACCAGGAAGCGCTCGCCCACCTCCGGCAAGCGTTGGCGCTCTTACCGGCAAACGATGCACGGCGCACGGATATCTACGCCTATATGGGGGAAGCGTCGATGGCCCTCGGCCAGTTTGAAGAGGCGGCGACCGCCTTCCAGGAGGCAGCAAACAGAACCGATGATGTGGCGGCAAGGGTCCATAACCTTGCGCGGCGCGTCCTCTCTCTCAGGGCTGGTGGGCAGCTTGAAGAAGCCAGGAGCACCTACCGCCGTGCGCTTTCACTAATGGAGGCGGAGCCGGTTGGAGAGTGGCCGGGAGAGATATGGCGCACCTGGATCGAACTGCACCTCAGTCTCCTGGAAGTTCTCTATTTTGCCAGTGAGAGTGATGAGATGCAGCGGGTATGCCAGGCCATGGCGCGACCGCTGGAATTGTATGGCGCGGCCCATCAGCACGCCGAATACTTGGCCGCTGTCTCCAGAATGCACTGCCGCCTCCGGCGCTACCGATTGACAGATGAGCACGTCGCCACCAGACAGGCTGCCTTGCGGTGGGCCCGCGAGACGGAAGACGACATTCTGATTGCCGATCACCAGTTTGGCCTCGGCTTCATTCTTATATGGGCCGGTAAGCCGGTACAGGCTCTTGCTATGCTGCAGCAGGCGGCCGGCGCTGCCGAAGCCCTGGGGAATGTCCCCCTGCAGAGCCGCTGCCTGACCTATCTGGGCATCGCCTACCGGATGGTGGATGACGAGGCCCGCGTGCGAGAGAGTGTCGAGAAGCTGGCGCCTGTCGTCGCCGCGGCGAATAACAGGACCTATCTTGGCGTAGCGCAGGCGTTGCAAGCATGGTTACAATGGCGGACCGGGGCAATGGAGGCGGCAGAAAATCACGGCCGGGCCGCTCTGCGTCAGTGGGGAGCGGCCATTCCGCCCTATCCCATGCAATGGCTGGCCCGCCTTCCTTTGCTCGTGGTCGCTTGCACACGGACAGATTCCACTGTCGATGCCCGGGAGCAGGCACGAGTGATGCTGCTTCCATCGCAGCAACGCCTACCGGACCCGCTCGCCGAAGCGCTGCAGGCGACTGTGTCAGCAGATTCGACTTCTGCTGTAGCAAGACATGTGCGCGAAGTAAGCCGCCTGGCTCGCGAGTATGGTTACCTGTAATCCCGGCCGGCAGCCGCGCTACCGGCAGCCTCATGCTTCAATCGCCTGAGGCGCCGACCCTCTCTCGACCTGTATTACCTTCTCCTCCAGGAACGAGCGCATTGTTTTCATTGGTTCCTGGAGGAACAGATCCGCGTTTGCTCTGTCGTAGGCAGAATCCTGTGTCCCGACCGTAGCCATCATTCCCATAATGTTGGCAGGACCCTCGGCGATTGGATTGAGAAGGGCGCGGTTGGCCCGCGCCAGCGGGGCGGGGAAGGGAATGCGCCGAATCTTGCGGCCGAGTACTGCGCCAAACAGGTCCAACGCCTCGTTCCATGAAAGAACTTCGGGCCCGCCGACGTTGAGGACTGCGCGTTGTGCCTGGGGATGATCAATCGTCTGCACCAGGAAGCGTGCGGCGTCGTCGACGGTGATGAAGGCATGGCGCGCATTGCCGGAACCGGGCACGATTGCGAGGCCGCGCTTTTCGATCAGTCCGCCGACAAGCCCCATATAGAGACGCGAAAACCAGAAGGGGCGTGCCACGGTGGGCGACTCTGCACCCCTTGAAGGAATGTGGCTTCCCAGCAATGCCAGCCAGACGTCCATGAATACCGAAAAGCGAACGATTGTGTACGATAGCTGGCTGCTTTGCAGTCGCTGCTCGTTAAGCCTCTTGTACTTCAACACGGGGATCTTTTCCGCCCCGGACCAATCTGGTACCGAGGGAAAGATAAATTGTCGCACGCCCTGTTGTTCCGCAGCCTTAATCAGGTTGCGGTAACCGGCGCCTTCTACTGACTCGAAGTCATCTCCCCGCGGCCGGATGATGGCGTTGGCGGTCGCCACCACCACGTTGACGTCCCGACAGGCGGCGTTCAGGCTGGCTAAGTCGCGGAGATCGCCTTCGACGACTTCTACGCCGGTCGCTTGCAGGTGACCGGCTTGCGACCCCGGCCGAACCAGGATCCGGACTTCTTTGCCTGCTGCCACAAGCTTACGCGTAACAGCCGTTCCCAACTGCCCTGTTGCGCCTACTACTAGTATCATGATCCTTCTCCTTTCTAGCTATGTTTGTCTGCGTCCAGTAAAAGCTTAGTAGTAAGGGCGTTCCAGGAGCGTTCCGCGGCACAAGGGTGCGTTCAGGCTCTGCTCCCAGTAGCGGCAAGAGCGCTATGCCAGCGCCCGGTCATATCTCCGGCTCCTGACGTCGCCAGGCGGAACGCTTTTGGAACGCTCTGTCCTGTACGCTGGTTCCGGATGTCATCCAGAGAAGGTAGCGACGCCGGTGGCGCTGCCATGTAATCAGAACAAAAGGAGAGCTACACGATGTCATCACTTCTTATCACCCCTATGTCCAGAGTGAACCGCGTTGTCTTGATCCTGGCACTGATAGTGGTGGTCGCCGCGTTCGCCGTACCGGCAAGCGCCGCACCGCCGCAGGCGTTGAACTTCAACTTCGACGTCACCTACTTCGATCTGCCCACCAGCGTTGGCAGCGGCAGCTGGTCATCTGACGGGCTGTTCGCTGGCAATGGCTCTATTGTGGAGAATGCCAGCCATGTTGGTTCGGGCCCCGGTGTCTGTTTTCGAACTGTGCATACGACCGATACCCTGGAAGATGAAAGCGGTACCATTACGTTACAAATGCAAATGACTCAGAACGAGGGGGGCGGCTGTGCGACCGCTGAGGCGAAGCTGAACTGGGTTATCCTGTCAGGTACAGGAGCTTATGCAGACCTTCATGGTCAGGGCCGTGGGACGGCTACGGGCTATGTGGAGGTTGTGGCTCCCGGAACCTTAAACTACGTCCTCAATTACGATCTGCAGGGACAGGGTCACTTCGACTAGGTCGTTTTACCCATAGGGACAGGCGCCGCGTCGTGACTACGAGCCGGCGCCTGTCCCGACCGGCGGAACGTTTTTGGAACGCTCTGTCTTCTATGATGCTGGTGTCGGAGTGAAAAAACAGTTCACCAGAGGAGGTATTGATGAACGCTCAGGATGTGAGACAGTTTATGCAGCGGTATTTCGAGGCAGTCGCCGTGGACATCGACAGCGGGGTGGCGAAGTATGTCGGCGACGAAAAGCTCGTCGAGCATGCCCGCTTTTTCCAGAGCGGCTTTCCCGGTTACCAGATTGAGCCGATTGAGACGGTCGCCGAAGGCAACAAGTTCGTGGCCTATGCCCTGTTCCGCGGCACCCACCGCGGCACGATTATGGGTCTCGAGCCGACCGGGAAAGAGGTGTCAGTTCCCTTTATGATCATCTACATCGTCGAGGACGAGAAGATCGTCGACCATCACATTGTGATCAACGAGCTGAGCCTGCTACAGCAGCTGGGCGCGATGCCCGAAGCAGCGCCGTCTCATGGATGATGCCCTTAGTGATAACAGGAGCGGAAAATGATTCTGATCGTGGGTGCAACCGGAATTGTCGGCGGCATGGTTGCCCGCCAGTTGTTGGAACAGGGAAAAGAGGTGCGCATTCTCGTGCGCGAGAACTCGCCCTCGGAGCAGATGGCAGCGCAGGGCATGGCTACAGCGGCGCAGTCGCTGATTGAGGCCGGTGCTGAGCCGGTCTACGGCGATCTGAAGGACGAGAATTCGATCCGCCGCGCCGTCCAGGGCGTGCAGACGGTCATCTCCTCAGCCAACTCGGCGTTGCGGGGCGGCGAGGACAACGTGCAGAACGTGGATCGTGAGGGCAATCGCCGGCTGATCGAAGCAGCTGCTGCCTCTGGCGTGGAGCATTTCGTCTTCATCTCGGCCCTGGGCGCCAGCGAAGATAGCCCCAACGACTTCATGCGCGCCAAGGCCGAAACGGAACGGCGGCTGCGGGAGAGCGGCCTCGATTACACTATTGTGGCCCCAACGGCGTTTATCGAAGTCTGGCCCGCAATGGTCGTGGGGATGCCGGCCTTACAGGGGCAGGCGGTGACCCTGGTAGGCGAGGGGCGTCGCCTGCATTCCTTCATCTCCAATCGCGATGTCGCCGCCTTTGCCGTCGCTGCGGTCGATAACCCGCAGGCGCGCAACCAGTTCCTGGCCCTGGGCGGACCCGAGCCGCTGTCCTGGCGAGACGTCGTCGCCACCTACGAGCGGGTGCTGGGGCGCGACATCTCTGTGAACTGGGTAGCGCCCGGCGACCCGCTGCCCGGCCTGCCGGATCCCATGCCGGCCCTGTTGGCGGCGCAGGAGACGTACGATTCGGCCGTGCCCATGGAAGAGACGGCGGCGCACTATGGCGTGCAGTTGACGTCACTGGAAGCTTTCGCCAGCCAACAAGCAACAATGCGACCGGCGGACTGAGCGCCCCGGCGCCCACGCGGGTAGAGACAATGGACGACGATGCGCACAACCCGCCCTCCCATCTCTTCACAGTGCGCGTGTGGCTGGAGGCGCTTGGCGACGGGCAGAGCGAGTGGCGCGGGCAGGTGCGGTATGTGCTTACGGGAGAGACCTATTACTTTCGCGAGTGGGATCAATTGCGGGCGATGTTGCGACGCTGCCTGCCCGGATTTGACCTGGAGGAAAGTCCGTAGGGAAGGATCGACTGTCCGTCATCCTCACCC
>JBMCFH010000185.1:0-6755 GCA_048620455.1 Chloroflexota bacterium
AGTTACACGGAGAGGGGCGGCCGAGGGCCGCTGGGTAGAACCACAGAGAGAATGCATCGTCGTTCCGTATAATCTCTCCGTGGTCCTCCCCAGCCCGTCTTCGGGCCTTTCTCCGTGTCACATTAATTCTGTCCACTAACCCAACAAATGCCCTGATCTGAAAGGAGCCGCCATGAGCAATGATCACTCCGTCAATTTTAGCCTGAATGAAGAACAGAAAATGATCCGGCAGTTGGCCCGCGATTTTTCGCGCAGCGAGATCGCCCCCAACGCCGAAGCGTATGACCGCACGCACGAGTACCCCTGGCCCATCATCCGCAAGGCGCAGGAACTGGGCCTGACTTCGATGAACGTGCCTGAAGAGTACGGCGGGCTGGGCCTCAACCTGTTCGAAGAAGTGATCGTGCAGGAGGAGCTGGCCTGGGGGTGTTCCGGGGTCAGCACAGCCATCGCCGTCAACGGGCTGGGGCTCCTGCCCATTCTCATCGCCGGCGACGACGCGCAGAAAGAAGAGTATTGCGGGCGGCTGATAGACGGGCAGCTAGCCGCCTACTGCGCCACCGAACCGGAGGCAGGCTCCGACCTCGCCAGCATCAAGACCACCGCCCGGCGCGAGAACGGCGATTACGTGCTGAACGGCAACAAGACCTTCATCTCCGGGGCCACGGTGGCCGATTTCTACACCGTCTTCGCCTACACCGATCCCTCCGTGCGCCACAAGGGCATGAGCTGTTTCATTGTGGACCGCGACTGGGAAGGCGTCAGCGTGGGCCAGCCGTTCGAGAAGATGGGCCAGCACGCCTCGGACACGGCCGAAGTGGTTTTCGACAACGTGCGCGTGCCCCAGTCCCACCTGGTGGGGCAGGAGGGCCAGGGCTTTATGATCGCCATGAAGGTGTTCGACCGCAGCCGCCCCGCCACCGCCGCCGGGGCCGTGGGCGTGGCCCAGCGCGCCGTGGACGAGTCGGTGCGCTACGCCAAAGAGCGCGTCACGTTCGGCAAACCGCTGTGGCAGCACCAGGCCGTGGGCCACATGATCGCCGACATGGCCATGAAAGTCGAAGCCGCCCGGCTGCTGGTATGGAAATCGGCCTGGGACTTCGACAGCAGCGGCAACAACACCATGAGCACCGCTTACGCCAAGGCTTTCGCCGCGGACACAGCCATGCGCGTGACCACGGACGCCGTGCAGGTCTTTGGCGGCTACGGCTACATGGCCGAATATCCGGTGGAAAAGCTGATGCGCGACGTGAAGATCTTCCAGATTTACGAAGGCACGAGCCAGATCCAGCGCGAGATCGTCGTGCGCGAGCTATTCCGCAAGGGTTAAGAAGGACAGCCAGACCTCCCGGAGGCGTGCGGCGCGGAGCCGCCTCCGGGAGACGCCCGGCTGCCCGTCCCCTACACACCCCACGCCGCCTCCTAATCTTCTTATAAGAGTGTTCGCATCCCACCTCTCCCGTGCTATAATTCACAGTTTGGAATTATCAATGCCGCAACACGGTGAGGGCGATGGAAATCCTGCAAGTTATCTTCGACGTTTTTTTGCATATTGACGAGCATTTGAACGTCCTCATTCAGAGTTATGGTGGCTGGACGTATGGTTTGCTGTTCATGATTATTTTCATGGAAACGGGCTTTGTGGTTACTCCCTTCCTGCCCGGAGACTCGCTCCTGTTTGCCGCCGGCACCTTCGCCAGCCTGGGCTCGCTGAACGTCACGCTCCTTTTCCTGCTCCTGACGGTTGCGGCGATTGCCGGAGACAGCGCGAACTACTGGATCGGGCACCGCCTGGGACCGCCTGTTTTTCAGAAGAACTACCGCTTTTTAAAGCAGGAACATCTGCTACGCACGCAGGCATTCTACGAAAAGCATGGGGGCAAAACGATCGTCCTGGCCCGCTTCGTGCCGATTGTGCGCACCTTCGCCCCTTTCGTAGCCGGCGTGGGGTCCATGGCCTACGGGCGCTTTATCTTTTACAACGTGTTCGGCGCGATACTGTGGACCGGGTTGTTCCTGTTCCTCGGCTTCTTCTTTGGTAATATTCCCCTGATTCGCCACAATTTCGAGCTGGTCATTCCGGCCATCATTCTTGTCTCTGTGTTGCCCATGCTGGTAGAATTCTTGCGTGGGCGCAACGCGCAGCACAAACGCACTGGCCATGGCGTGGTGTAGCATCCCCTGGCAAATTCGCATTTAGAGGAGGTAACTTCTTCGTGCAACGTTATTTCGGTCTGGTCCTGCGTGGCATCTGCATGGGCGCTTCGGACATTGTACCCGGTGTGTCCGGCGGAACCATGGCCTTCATTCTTGGCATCTATGAAGAGTTGATCGACTCCATTCGCATGGTCGGCCAGCCTCGTTTCCTCAGAGCCGTCTTCAATCTGCGCATCCGCGAAGCGTTTGAGATGCTCAACTGGAAATTCCTGGTCGCCGTAGCCTCGGGCATCGGCATTGCCATCCTCAGCATGGCGCACGCGCTGGAGTGGCTGCTGGTCAACCATCCCGT
The DNA here is from genome assembly GCA_048620455.1 of Chloroflexota bacterium. Classification (GTDB taxonomy): domain Bacteria; phylum Chloroflexota; class Anaerolineae; order Promineifilales; family Promineifilaceae; genus JAAYYY01. The sequence goes on from JBMCFH010000185.1 coordinate 2,510, forward strand.
CTTCCTCTGGAGCTTTTTCTTCGGGCTGGTGCTTGCGTCCGTGTATGTCGTCGCACGGCGCATCGAGCGCTGGACCGCGCCGCTGGTCCTGGCCCTGATTGTGGCTGCCACCGGCGCCTATTTCCTGGTGGGGCTGGTGCCGGGGCAGACGCCGAATAACTGGTGGTTTCTGTTCCTGAGCGGCGCGCTGGCCATCTGCGCCATGATCTTGCCCGGTATATCCGGCGCCTTTATCCTGGTACTGTTGGGCAAATACCAGTTTGTGCTCAGCGCCGTCACACAGCGCGACGTGATCTCATTGGGCATCGTCTTTGCCGGCGCCGTGATCGGTCTGGTCACCTTCGCGCAGATTTTGGGCTGGCTGTTCAAGCGCTATCACAACCTCACCGTCGCCGCGCTCACCGGCCTGATGCTGGGCAGCCTGCGCAAGGTGTGGCCCTGGAAAGAAGACGTGGCCTGGGTGCAGGATGCGCAGGGCCAGTTTGTCCTGGACAGCCACGGCGCGCCCATCGTGGCGCGGCAGATGGACGTTTTGCCCACGCTGGCTACGCAGGCCGATGTCACGGAGTTTGCCATCGCCCTGGCCCTGGCTTTCGCCGGCCTGAGCCTGATCTTGTTGCTGGATCGCGTGGCCTTGACGGAAACATAGTAAAGGATTGTGATTGTGACACGTTCGCCAGAACGACGTATCGACGCTGTTATATTTGACCTGGACGACACGCTCATCGATTGGTCCCAACCTGCCCTGACCTGGGACGAGTTCACGCGCCCCATGCTCGACAACGTCTACGGGCACTTGCAGGAGTCAGGTTATACGCTGCCCCCGCCCGACGAATTCTTCACCATCACGCGCGGTTGCATAGAGCGCGTGTGGGATGACGCCCGCGAGGAGTGGGCCGGCGCCAGTCTGGACAAAGCGCTGGGCATGGCGCTCTCAGCCTGCAACATTCCCGTGGACGAGGTGGACATGGAGCAGGTGCTGCGCGCCTACACCTGGCGCCCCATGCCCGGGGTTGAGCGGTACGACGACGCCATCGACGTGCTGGAGACGCTGCGCGAGCGGGGCTACAAGATCGGGCTGGTCACCAACTCTTTCCTGCCCATGTGGATGCGCGACGTGGAGCTGCGCCATTATGACCTGCTCGACTATTTCGACGCGCGCCTCACTTCCGGCGATTCCGGCTATCTCAAACCACACCCGGCCATTTACGAACATATGCTGGAGCTGCTGGACGTGGACGCGGCCTCGGCCGTCTTTGTCGGCGACCGCCCGCGACACGACATCGCCGGAGCCAACGAAGTTGGCCTGGTCAGCGTGCTCATCGATCCCCCGCACCTGGAGCGCGAGCTGGACGGCATCGTGCCCGATTTCACCGTAACCACCCTGAGCGAACTTTTGCCCGTCCTGGAGCAGCTGGAAACGATGCCCGGCAGCGAAGGTCAGGGACCATCGCCCGCAAAGAGCACAAGCGAGTAAGCGACTATGAGCCGACGCCCCGGACGCAACGAGCCCTGTTACTGTGGCAGCGGGCTGAAGTATAAGAAGTGCCACATGCGGGCCGACCTGGAAGCCGACCGCCGGCGGCGCGAGGCTCTGGAAGCGGCCCGCTTTTTGCGCCGCGACCTGATCACCTTCGCCCGCGACGAACGCTTTGCACCCTCCTTTGGCCAGGCCCTGCCCATCTATTGGAACGGTTACTACACCATCGAAAACGCCGAAGAGATGAGCGAAAGCGAGGCCCTGCGTTTCTTCGATTGGTTCGCCTTCGACTACGAGCGGGCCGATGGCGAGGAACGGCTGCTGGACGTTTATCGCCGCGAATGCTGGGACGATCTGTCCAGCCAGCAACAGACCGTGCTGGAGCAGTGGCTGGAGGAGGTGGGGCCGGCGGGCGCCTTTATTCTGGTCGGTTACGAGGGCCAGACGTTGCGCCTGCAAGATTTTCTGAGCGCGGAAACGATAGAGGTCTACGAAGCCGCCGGGCATGGCGACGCCGAGATAGGCGATCTGATTCTCGGTCGCCTGTTGCCCGTGCACGATCACCTGGAACTGAGCAGCGCGGCGGCCTATATTCCCGAGGATGAGATCGCCGATCTGCCCCAGAAGCTGGAAGAAGCGGCGGCGGCCTTTCGTGAAGCGCACCCCGACGCCGGCGCGGACGACTTCCTGCGCCGGCACAACCACCTGTTCGTACACCACGCCCTGGAGCAGGCCGAGAAGAATGGCCGCGCCCCGGTTGCCCGGCTGCGAGACGAGTAACCTGGCCCGTTCCACGGTAGCGACAAATCCATGACGACGACAACCACGCTGAAAGTCTATCCACAACGAGAACCATTGCGTGGCGCGATTCAGGTGCCGGGCGACAAGTCGATCAGCCACCGCGCCGTCATGCTCGGCGCGCTGGCCCAGGGCGCGAGCACCGTGCGCCGCTGGCTGCCCGCCGGCGACACGCAGGCCACGCTGGAGGCCATGCGCGCCCTGGGCGTGGAGATCGCCGTCGACCGGACGTCACCGCAGTTCTGGGATTTGCATATTGAGGGCCGCGGGCTGCACGGGCTGCAACCGCCGGCCAGTCCGCTGGATTGCCGCAACGCCGGCACCTGCATGCGGTTGATGGCGGGGATTATGGCCGGGCAGGCCTTCGCCAGTACCCTCGACGGCACGGAGCAACTTCGCCGCCGCCCCATGGGCCGCATCGTGCAGCCGCTGCGCCAGATGGGCGCGCAGATAGAGAGCAACGAGGGGCGCGCGCCACTGCGCATCAAGCCCGCCGACCTCCAGGGCATCACTTACGAGATGCCAGTCGCCAGCGCCCAGGTGAAGAGCGCCGTGCTGCTCGCCGGCCTCTACGCCCAGGGCCAGACGCGCGTCTACCAGCCGGGACCGGCCCGCGACCACACGGAGCGCATGTTACAGGCCATGGGCGCGCCGCTGCAGGCGGACGGTAACCGGGTTACGCTGGAGGCCGACGTGGCGCAGTGGACGCCGGCGCCGCTGGACCTGACCGTGCCCGGCGACATTTCCTCCGCCGCCTTCCCGCTGGTCGCCGCCGCTGCCATTCCCCACTCGCAGATTACCATCGAAAATGTGGGGCTCAACGACACGCGCACGGGCCTGCTGGAGCTGATTTCGGCCATGGGCGCGAGCTACGAAGTAGCAGACCGGCGCGAAACCGGCGGCGAGCCCGCCGGCGATTTGCAGGTGCAGTTCGACGAGTTACACGCCATCGAGGCCGGCGGCGAGCTGGTGGTGCGCGCCATCGACGAGTTCCCCATCTGGGCCGTGGCTGCCACCCAGGCCGCGGGGCGCAGCGTGTTGCGCGACGCGGCGGAACTGCGCGTCAAGGAAGTGGACCGCATCGCCCGCGTCGCCGGCGAATTGCGCCGTCTGGGTGTGGCGGTTGATGAACGTGACGATGGCTTCAGCATCGAAGGGCCGCTGCGCCTGCGCGGAGGCGTCGTGGACAGCCACGGCGACCATCGCCTGGGCATGTGCCTGGCTGTGGCGGGATTGCTGGCGGACGAACCCACGCTGATTCGCGACGCGGCGTGTGTGTCCGACAGCTTCCCCGGCTTCGTGGAGACGATGAGGCAGTTGGGCGCGACGATGGAGTGGGTGGGCGAGTAGCGGTCCGGGTACGACCGTGTCATAATTACGCAACAACGCCAGACGGTAACGCCGGCGAGATCAGCAAGGGGGTAAAATGGGTTTCCTGCGAAAATTGTTCAAGGGTAATGACGAGCAGACGGTTGTCGTAGTTTCCGGCCTGCCGCGCTCGGGCACGTCGATGATGATGAAGATGTTGGAGGCGGGCGGCATTCCGCCGCTGACCGACGAGATTCGCGAGGCGGACAAGGATAATCCCAAGGGGTATTACGAGTTCGAGCGCGTGAAGCAGCTGGACAAGGGCGATACGCAGTGGCTGCCCCAGGCCAAAGACAAAGCGGTGAAGGTGATTTCGGCCCTGCTGCAACATCTGCCGGACGATTACCACTACCGGGTGATCTTCATGCAGCGGCACATGCCGGAGATTCTGGCCTCGCAGCGCAAAATGCTGGCGCACCGCGGCGAAGAAGCGGACAAGATGGACGACGAGCGCATGGCCGAGCTGTTTGAGAAGCACGTGGATAAAGTGACCGGGTGGCTGGCGCAGCAAGCGAACTTTGAGGTGCTGTACGTGCACTACAGCGACGCCCTGCGCGACCCGCAGACGGCGGCGGAGCGCGTCAACGATTTCCTGAAGCG
>JBMCFH010000186.1:0-6738 GCA_048620455.1 Chloroflexota bacterium
TTTTGATCTCCTCGAATTTCTAGTCAGTCAAATATTAGCAATCAGTAGATAGCAATCCAATCTAAGTGGCCGGCGATAGAAGCGCCACACACTTATTCTTCTTCTTCAGCGACAGCCTCCGCTTCCGCTTCGGCCTCGGCTGCTTCTAACTCCTCAAAGCTGGGTGCGTTGCCGGTGACGATCGCTTCCATGCGCTCGTGCACCTTATCCATGACAAGCTGGCTGCTGAGCATTTCCAGACCCTGGCCTTGCTGGAAGAATTCGCGCATCTGATCGCGCAACTCTTCATTGTCCTCGAAACGCTCTAGACGCTTCTCAATAGCCTCTTCCAGATCTTCTTCGCCGAGCGCCAGGCGTTCTTGCTCCACAAATTTGCGCAGGGCCAGCCCACGGCGCACCTGCTCTTCAGCGCGCTCCTGCCACTCGTCGCGCAACGACTCTTCTGTCTCGCCCTGCAGGAGAAGATAATCTTCCCACTTCCAGCCCGAACGCGTGACCTGGTCTTTCAGATTGTCGACGATGCGGTCCAGTTCCTCGGAAACGACGATGGGCGAGTACACCAGCGTTGCACCTTCCAGCAACTCCTCCATCACGCTGTCAAAAAGGTCGTCCCGCGCCTGCTGTTCAGCCTGCTCTTCCAGCTCCTCGCGCAACGCCTCACGCAGCGCGTCCAACGATTCATAATCACCCTCTTCGCGCGCCAGCTCGTCATCCAGTTCCGGCAAATAGCGACTTTTCACATCCAGAACGGTAATGCTAAAAGTAGCCTCTTTACCGCGCAGCGCCTCATCCTCGCTATCCTCAGGGAAGGTGATGGAAAACTCGCCCTCGTCGCCGACCTCCATCCCGATGACGTTGTCCACAAAGTCGGTGCCGGGGAACGTCGTCTCCGCGTCCAGCAGCAGTTCAATGCGCTCTTCGTCGAAAATAACTTCTGTGGACTCTTCTTCGATTACTTCGCCGACCCCGCTAAGCGTCACCACGTCGCCGCTCATCGCCGGGCGGGCCACCGGTTCCAGCACTTCATGCCGCTCCCGCACGCGCTCCAGCGCTTCTTCCAGTGCCTCGTCGGTCACTTCCACGGGCTCAATCTCTTTGCGCAGCGAGCGATAGTCGCCCAACTCGACGACCGGCTCCATGGGAACTGTCAATTCCAGAACGAGGGGCTCCATCTGAACGTCGTCCAGCGACGGTTGGGCGTAAGGCGTCGTCTCGATCTCGGCCATCGTTTCCTCAAATACCGGCGCCAGCAGCTCTTCGACCGCCTCTGAGCGCAGCGCTTCGCGTCCGATTCGCTGCACCAGCACCTGATAGGGAACTTTGCCCGGGCGGAACCCTGGAATGCTGACGCCGCGGCCGATCTGGCGCGCGCTGCGGCGCATTTGCTCTTCTACGCGTTCTTCAGGAACCTCGACAGTTACCTTCAACTGCCGTTGTGTATCTTCTTCAGTATGTATTGTCAGCGTCACAGAAACCCTCTTATTTAAACATGAACTCAGTTGTAAGCGGCGTCTTTATTCCCGGAGCAGCCCATCGTTGCACACAATAGCACTAAGCATACCCTTGAAACATTGGAGCTGCGTAAATCCAGAATGCAAAAAAGAAAGCGTTGCAGCAGCAACGCCCGGCATGGGGAAGGCGGGACTCGAACCCGCACGCCTCGCGGCACATGATCCTAAGTCATGCTCGTCTGCCAGTTCCGACACTTCCCCAACTATGGTCATTATATCACCCGCCACTCCTTTGCCAAACAGAATTGTGTAAGAATCAGGGCTGGTGCAGGTGTTCGCGACCGCCTGCAGGCGCCGCCGGTTGGCCTGGATGCGGCGCGGCAGAAAGCGCTTCCTCCCCGGGCGGCTCTTCGATACGCTCGCCGAACGACAGCCACAACAGCCACAAGACGCCGGGCAGCAGCGTCAGGACAGCCATGCCCCACAATAGCGTGTCCAGCGAATACGTACCGGCGTCCATAAACCAGCCAATGCTCGCAGCGCCGGTCGCGTTCATCAGCGTGAACATCGCAAACTCGGTAGAAAAAACGCGACCACGCACACTGTCGGGCAACAACTGTAGCAACAGCTGCGTGGAGAAGACCCAGGCGATCCCCGTGCCAACGCCGCGCAGAAAGATGCCGAACAGGACGGTGCCAAAGTTCGCCAGCGTGGCCACAACAACCATTCCCACGGCGGTCACCACGTAACTGACAGAAATGGCCGCGCGCAACGCGGAGCCACGGTCGCCCGTATAACGGCGCGCTGCGATAGGGCCCAGACCGGTACCGACGCCGATGGCAGCGTACATCAGGCCCAGGCCGGTGCCGCCGCCCTGCCCTATGACGAAAACCTGCTCCGCCAGCGTCACCTGGATCACCTGAAACGCGCCCACAACAACCAGAGAATAGGCGCCCTTGTGCAGGCCGATCACCAGAAAATCCTTATGCCCCCACAGATAACGCAGACCCTCTACGTACTCGCGCACCGCCGCGCCAACGCTGGTGTCCAGATCCGCAGGCGCGCCCTCAAAGTCGTAAGCTACCTGGGCGATAAGCACGGCGGAGAGCATAAACGTAAGCGAATCGATGACGAACGACGGGTAGACGCCCCACTCCCCGGCTACAATGCCGCCCAGCGCCGCGCCCAGGGCCAGCATCACCGACCACGTCACCGAACTGAGGGCATTGGCCGCGCCCAGCTCGCGTCGCGAGACAATGTCGGGCAAGATGGCATTGCGCGTGGGGAAGAAGAAACCGCTGATGCCCAACTGCACGGCAGTGAGCGTATAGAGGAGCCAGACGTGCTCCGGGCGACGCACCAGGAGAAACCCGAGTAGAGTCACCGCGCGCGCCAGATCGGTGATGATCAGCACCCACTTGCGGTTATAGCGATCGGCTACCACGCCGGCGATAGGACTCATCAGGAAAGGCGCCAACATGCGCACCACGAACAGGCCGCCGATGGCTACACCCGATTGCGTCAGCGTCGCCACCAGGGACGCGGAGGCGATCAGGTTGAACCAGTCGCCCAACAGACTGACGATCTGGCCCAACCACAAGAAACGGAAATTCCGGTTACGTTGAATAAGTTCTGTATAGCCGCTAAGATTGCGGTCAGGTGCAGCCGCGTTCGCCAACAGGTTCTCCTTGTGCTGTGCTCAGAATGAATCCAACGTGGTAGTCTAGCTGATACTGCAAGAAACCAACAACCCTGTTTGGCCGAGCTTTGTGAATCCCGCTCCCCGTGCGTGTTCGAGGGCAGACCGCAGGTCGCGGCTACTCTGATGAGTGACTATGAAACTATTCGCCGACGGCATCGTAACCAACGAATTCAACCAGGCCCTGTTCATCCTGCACGGCGATACCCGCACCTGGACACAACCGGGCGGCGCGGTCGAACAGGGCGAGTTACCCACGCAAACTGTGGAACGGGAAATCGAAGAAGAAACCGGTCTGGTGGTGCGTGCGGTACGCCTGGTGGGCGTGTACTATCGCGAGAAAGAGCCGGACGACATGCTCATATTTACCTTCCGCTGCATCCAGCGCGGCGGCGAGCTTCGGACGTCTGAGGAGTCACCGCGGGCCGGCTTCATGGACGTCGTGCCGCCTCCCACCCCCATGCTGGAACTTCAGCGGGAGCGGCTGGAGCGCGCCCTGGCGCACGATGGCGGCCCGCCTTACTGGGGGCTGCAACAGCTTCCGACCGGGGTCCGGCTCCTTCAGGACCTTGCTTCTCGTGCAAGAGAATTGGTGGACACCGTGCGCCGCCGGACCGAACAGGAGGCGCCCGACTGGCACGTTGCAGCCAACGTCATCCTGCGCAACGAACAAGGGGCGGTGTTGTGGGTGCGGCGCAACGACCACGACGTCTGGAACCTGCCCGGCGGCGGACGCCAAAACCGGGAACCGCCATGGCAGACGGCGCTGCGCGAAACGCGGGAAGAGACCGGGCTTGAGGTCACCCTGACACACCTCTCTGGTGTCTATACGAAGCCGCCCCAGGATGAGGTTGTGTTCACCTTTCTCGCCGAGCATAGCGGCGGCGAACTGCGCCGGAATGCAGAGGCCGCGGAATTCGCCTACTTCGCGCCGGGCGAGGAGCCCGAAAATAGCCTTCCCAAACACGTGGAGCGCGTGGCCGATGCCGCCGGGGTCGTGGACACGACGGTGTTCAGGGAACAGGCGGGACCACCTGGACTGGAAGTACTGGGACTGAAGTAGGGACACAGACTGACACAGATTTAGGAGACTTTTGCTGATGACGTTTTTGCATACATTGGCTGATAATTGTCAGAGGCATCGTGGCAAAGTAGCGTTGGAATTCCTGGAACGTGAGGGGGAGAATCTGCAGGTGACGTACGGCGAACTAAGCCGCAATGTCGAGCGCACGATGACCTACCTGCAAGAGCAGGGCGTGCAGCCCGGAGACCGCGTGGCGCTGCAGTTACCCAAATGCCTGCCTTTCCTCTATCTGCACCTGGCCATCATGCGCCTGGGCGCTATTACCCTGCCCCTCAACCCGGCTTACCCTCCCCAGGAACTGCGTTATTTCCTGGAGGACGCCGAGGCGAGCCTGTTCTTCGCCGGCGCTCGCGCTCGCGACACGCTGCAGCCGATGCTCGACGATATGCTTCGGGCGCCCCAGCTTGTTCTCCTCGATTGTGATGATCAGAACGCATTCGCGTCGCTGCTGGCCGGCGTAGAAATGGACGAGGCCACTCTGCCGCCCATCCCTGAAGACGCCGACCGCACCGCGCTGATGATCTATACCAGCGGCACCACGGGCAGGCCCAAGGGAGCCATGATTACCCATGGCAATCTGACGGCCAATATCGAGGGCCTGCACGAGGCCTGGGGCTGGCGCGAGGATGACGTACTGCTACACGTGTTGCCCATCTTCCACGTGCATGGCCTGGTCGTGGCGCTGCATGGGGCGCTGCACGCCGGCGCCACGGCGCTGCTGATGCCCAAATTCGACGCGGAGTGGACGTTACAGACCCTCCAGGAGCGGCGTTGTACGGTTTTCATGGCGGTTCCCACCATCCACCGCCTCCTGCTGCAGGTGCCCAACGCCGGCGACTATGACCTGAGCCACATGCGCCTGCTTACCTCCGGTTCGGATCGCCTTCCCGACGACGTCTTCAAGGCCTTCGAGGAAACATTTGGACACACACTACTGGAACGCTACGGCATGACGGAAACGGGCATGAACCTCTCCAACCCTCTGCACGGCGAGCGGCGCGTGGGTTCCGTGGGTCTGCCGCTGCCCGGCGTGCAGGCGCGCATCGTGGATCCGGAGACGGGTGACGTGCTACCGGACGGCGAAGTCGGAGAGGTGCAAATTCGCGGGCCGCACGTGTGTAAAGGGTACTGGCGCCAGCCACAGAAGACGGCAGAAGCGTTCACCGACGACGGCTGGCTGAAGACGGGCGATCTGGGTCTGCGCGAGCCGGACGGCTACTACACGCTCAAGGGGCGCTCCAAGGACCTGATCATCAGCGGTGGCTACAATGTGTATCCGCCGGAGGTGGAACTGGCGCTGGCGGAGCATCCTGCCGTGGGCGCCAGCGCCGTCATCGGCTGTCCTGACAAAAAGTGGGGCGAGCGCGTCACCGCCGTGATCGTGTGCCGGGATGGAGCCGCGGCGGTTGAAGAGGAAATCATCGAGCACTGCCGGCGCTACCTGGCTCCCTACAAAGTACCCAAGGCCGTCGTGTTCGTGAACAGCATGCCGCGCAATGCACTGGGCAAGATCCAGAAGGCGAAGCTACGCGGCTCGATCTGCAGCTGAACTGTGGCTCACTCAGTCTCCGCTTGAATCTGCCGCAGCGAGGCCGCCAACGTCGTCGGCTCGCGGCCCAGCAACCAGGTCAACACCTTTGGGTTGCCCACCAGCCCGTATTTGGCGTAGTAGCGGAACATTTGCAGCAGTGTTGCCACAGCCTCCGCCGGCAACCCTTGCGCCTGCACCCGCCACTCGTCCAGAGAGAGTTCTTCAGCAATCACCGGCCTTGCCAGCACCTTGCTCAGCGCCGCCGCCACTTCCGTCTGCGCCAGCGCCCCGGTACCCGACAGCTCGTAAGTCGCGCCGGCGTGCCCTCGCTCCAGCAGCACCGTCGCCGCCGCCTGGGCCACGTCGCCCAGGTGCACCAGGCTCAGGCGGGAGGTAACGGGATAGGGAACCCGGTAGCGACCCTGGTTCACAATTGCGTCCCAGCTACCCCGAATATTCTGAACGTAAGCCGCCGGCTGCAAAATCGTAAAGGGCAGACCGGACTGAAAAATCAACGCCTCCACCTGCAATTTGCGCCAGTGGTGCGGCATTTCTTCAGTCTGTGGATGCAGTACGGAGTGGTAGACGAAGTGTACAGCACCCTCGCCACCCTCTCGCGCCGCCTGCAGCGCCAGCCGCCCCATCTGCACCTCGTCCGGGTGCATGTTGGGCGCAATATGATACACAGCCTTGACGCCGCGCGCGGCTTCGGTCACAAGGGACGCATCGCACATATCGCCCACAACGACTTCCTCCACGCCCACCTGCCGCATCTCCGCAGCCTGCGCCTCCCGCCGTACCAACGCCCGCACCGCCGCCTCGCGCGACAGAAGCTCCCCAATGACAGCCCGCCCCGTTTTGCCCGCCGCGCCTGTGACAAGAATCATGGGTTTACAGAGATTGGAGATCGGAGATTGAAGATTGGAGATTTTGGCCGCAGATGAACGGCCCGGCGACAGGCCAGGATGAACGC
>JBMCFH010000187.1:0-6738 GCA_048620455.1 Chloroflexota bacterium
GTGACCGTAGTCATGATCTGGTTTGGCCTGACGCAGGCCGCGCCGCTTTATCTGGGCTGGGAGCTGCTGACAGGAAGGCGGGACAACGACGACGTCGATTCAATGACACAGGTTAAAGAGGAGCCGGACGGATCTTAGGATGACGTCTGCTGCACTGCTTATGACTCGCCGACTGGCGCTATCCATTGTGATTCTATTGCTTTTGGCCGGCTGTAACAGCGAGCCGGATGAAGTCGCCCGCCAGCTGCTGACGCGGGAATCTGAGGTGTCGGAGGACGTCGGCTCACTCCTGGCCACGCCGACCCTGCTGCCACAACTGGCATCGGAGACTGCGCCACCGCCCACACCGCCGATCACACCGACAGCCAGCGCCACCCCAACGGAGACGCCCCTGCCCACACCCACACCGCTGCCTGGAGAGCGCCTCGAGCTGGGGCAGGAGTATCTTGTACACGAAGATTTCGACGCAGCGGCGCGAGAGTTTCAGGCCAGCCTGAGCGTACCCGGCGCGCTGGAACCGGCGCAACAGCGGCAGGCAATCTGGGGGCTGAGCCGGGCCTATCTGGGTAGTGGTCGCGACGAGGAAGCGATCGATGCGCTCGACCGCTACCTGAGCCTGCAACGCGATGACCCGGCGACCTCTCCACCGGAGGCTGAGCCGGGCGAAGGTCCGGATTCTGCCGGACCGTCGTCGGCGGTTGCGGAAGGCGAGGCGCAGCAGTGGGCCGACGCTTACTTCTTGCTGGCCGAAGCGTCCCGGCGCACGGGCGATTGCCAGTCGGCGATTGAGAATTACCGTACCTATCTGGAGGCGAACAGCGCACTGGCAGCCTACGTCGAGCCGCGCATCGCCGATTGCTATTCGGCGCTGGGCGACACGGCCTCTGCCATCACCGCTCTGGAGGCGGCGGCAGAAGCGCCCGCCCACCGGCTGACAGAGGTGGAGACGCGGCAAAGGCTGGCTGACGCCTATCTAGAGGCCGATGATTACGCCGCAGCCGTTGCCCAGTACGACGCCATTCACGATGTGGCGGAGACGGAAAACACGCGGGGGCAAATGATGTATCTGGCGGGCCAGGCGCTGATGGAGGCCGGTGACGAACAGGCGGCGTTCGAGCGCTATCTCCGCGCCGTGAATGAGTATCCGCGCGCCCACGAGAGCTATCTCGGACTGGTGGCGCTGGTAGAAGCCGGGCAGCCTGTGGATCCGTACCAGCGCGGCCTGGTGGATTACTACGCCAAAGCGTACGAGCCGGCGGTCGCCGCCTTTAACGAGTACCTGCAGACCACTCCCACAGAGTATCGCGCCGACGCGCACCTTTATCTGGCCTGGTGTTACGAAGGGCTGGGCAATCTTGAGGCAGCGTTGGCCGAGCTAGAACGCTACGCGACCTATGGCGAGACGGAAACGGAGGCGCCTCACGCTGCCGAGGCCGCGGCGGAGAGAGCCAGTTTGTACGACCGCGCGGGACAGCGAGACACGGCGATTGAGGCCTATTTGGACGTGGTCCAGAATCATCCGCAGAGCGCTGAAGCCGCAGACTCCGCCTGGCGCGCTGCCTTACTGGTGGAGTTCGCCGACGATGCTTCCCGCGCGCGACAACTTTATCGGGAGATGGCCGAGGCCTATCCCGAACACGAGGAAGCGCCACGCGCGCTTTTCCGCGCCGGGCTCCTGGCCTGGGAGAGCGACGCCGACGACGAGGCGGTTGGGGCCTGGCAGGCGCTGGTAGATGCTCATCCGCAGAGCGATTACGGCGCCGCGGCGTTGGTTTGGTTGATGCGTGTCCTGCCGGAGGAACAGGCCGAACCGTATGTGGTCACGGCTACGCAGACCTCAGGCGCGGGTTATTATCCTCTGCGTGCCAGGGAACTGGCCGAGGGTGTGGCGCCCTTCGAGCGCGAGGGAGAGCTCGATCTGTCGGCGGATGAGGCGGCGGAGCAGGCGGAAGCCGAGTCCTGGATAGCGTCCTGGCTGGATCTGGAGGAAGCGGAGGTGACTGGCGAGTTATCGCCGGAACTGGCGCAGGACGAACGCCTGCGGCGCGGCGAGGCGCTATGGGCCGTTGGTCTATACACGGAAGCGAAGCGGGAACTGGAAGCGGTGCGCGCCGGCTACGCGCGCGACGCCCTGGCGAGCTATCAGCTTGCGCTGTATTTCCGCGAACTGGGCCTGTATCGCTCGTCGATTCTCGCGTCGGACGCCGTGCTGCTGCTGTCCGGCGAGAGCGTCTTCGAAGCGCCGCGCCTCGTCGGCAGGCTTTCCTATCCCGTCTATTATCAGGATCTGATCACCTCTCTGGCCAAAGAGTACGGTTACGATCCGTTGCTGCAATTTGCCCTGGTGCGGCAGGAGAGTCTGTACGAGAGCTTCATCGGCTCGCACGCCGGCGCCCAGGGGCTGAGCCAGGTGATGCCCGCGACCGGGGAGCACATCGCGCAGCGACTGCAGTGGTCCGATTACTCGACGGCGGATCTACACCGCCCGCACGTGGGCCTGGCCTTTGGCGCGTTCTATCTGTCGGAACAGCTGGACACTTTCGACGGCGACGTGTATGCGGCGCTCTCGGCCTACAATGCGGGGCCGGGCAACGCGGCGCGCTGGCAGGCGGAAGCGCCGGACGACCCCGACCTCTATCTGGAAACGGTGGATTACGCCGAAACACGCCTCTACATTCAGCGTATCTACAGTGGTTATGCCATCTACCGGCATCTTTATGCCGGAGGGATCTGAATGCCCGATAATTTCGACTGGCGCACAGAGGAAGAACGTGAGGATCTGTGGCAAGATTCGGAGCCCGGCGGCAAGAGCGCTGCGGCCCGGCGACGCTGGTGGCTGGCGCTACTCGTCGCGGTTCTGGTAGGAGCCGGCATCTACGCTGTTTATGGAGAGGCGGAAGAACGGGTGACAGAAGTGGAAGCGCTGACGTCGGAGGATGTGCTTGCCAGCCATCGACTGGCGCAGGCCGCGGCGCGGGAGGGGGATCGCGAGCTGCTGGCTACTGTGTTATCGGGCCGCGACCAGCGTTGGACGCAGGCACAGTTCCAGTTGATGGAGGAACGGTTGCTCTTTGCGGACGCTGTGCGCGCTCTGGGTCTGCGACCGGTACAGGAGTCAGGCGCGGTGGTCGACGTCAGCTTCAGCCCCGACCTGAGTGAAGCGGAAGTTATGTCGGAACATGAGGTGGTGGAGGAGCCAGGTGGCGACGGGGTCAGGATGCAGCAGGTCCACGTTTACCGGCGCGGGGACCAGGGCTGGCTACTGTCTCCGCCGTTGTCCGAATTCTGGGGGCCATGGCGCGTGTGGCAGGGCCAGCGTCTCACACTGCACCACAGCGAGCGGGATGCCGCGTTTGCGGAGCGGCTGGCGCGTGATCTGGATGACCTGCTCGGCGAAATGTGCGGGACGCTACGGGGCATCGACTGCCCGCCCGATATGCGCGTGCGGGTGCGCCTGGAACGGGACCCAGGCAGCGTGCGCACAAGCGCCCGCGCCCAAATTTCGACAATGGTCGCCGGTGAGTTAACTCTACCTGGACCTACACTGATCGGCGCGCCTGTCGACGACGCCGCTTATGACACCGTTTATCCCGCTTATGCGCGGCCCGTTGTCTCTGCCGTCATTAGCGACCTGGTTGGTTACCGTTGCTGCGACCAGCTCGTTTTCTTTAAGGCAGCGTTAGACTGGCAACTGGCCCAGCTAGGCCTGCAACCGTGGCCATTGACGCGGGACCATTACGTGCGGGTGGCGCAAGAGCTGGATGGGCCCAGCCGCCTGTCGAGAGTGTGGTCGATGGCCGAGTTGCCGGGCGACGAGTGGAGCGACCGCTGGCACGCCTATTCCCTGGTGGAGATGTTGCTGGTACGGGGGCAGCGGGCCAACCTGGCCAGGGGCGAGGAGATCGTAAGCGCAGCGTTACTGCAGCGTCGCCTGGGGGCAGCTTCTTCGCTGGCGAGGTGGATAGGCAGCGTCAGCGAACATAGCTCCGCCGAGAGCCTGGAGATGGCCTGGCGCAGCTATCTGATCGAGCGTATAGCTGCCGCCGAGTGGCAGGCCACCGTGCCACCACCGGAGCAGGATCTGGTACTGGCCTGTGGCGATGATCAAGAACGTGCGGACATCTTCCGTTACTCACCCGAAGATGAGCGCTGGCAACGCGGCTTGTCCGGGCCGGAACTGGGGCAGGCGGCTGACGTCAGCGAAGTGGTTGGTTTACCCGACGGCAGTGGCCTGCTCGTTTCTACGTGGGATCCGGCCGCCGAGGCCGCAGCTCTATTTCTATGGCGACCAGAGGGCGTGGCGCGGTTGCAAACGGACAGCACCTCGTTCGAATTGCATTCTCGGCGCTACGTCGATCCTCAGGGTCGCTATGCGGGCGTGTGGGCCTGGAACCGGGAGCATGGGGATAGTGGATACGCTCTTCTGGACCTGGAAAGCTGTGCGGCAGGCTCATGCTCGTGGGAAGCGCTTGCCGGCTGGCCTGTCTGGTCGCCGGATGGCCAACACTTCCTTTACAATATGGACGACAACGCTGTCATGCACACGCCCATTGTGCTACGGGCGCGAGATGGTCTGGCCTCACGTCAGTTTGAGAGCGGTTTCCAGCCATTCTGGCTGAACGACCGCGTTTTCGGCTACCTCACAGGTGACGAATTGATGCTGGCTGACGTGACCGGTGGTCAAGCTCGGGCGGTGATGGCCTTCGACGAGCTATATGCGCATCTGGCCGATGATCCTTCTGCCCGCAGCCACGTTCGAGTGGAACATGTGCTGGCTGTGCCTGCAGGCAGCGACGCTGTTTTGTTCATCTTGCGCAACCTAAGTAACGGCGAAAGCTTCCTGGTCCGTTTGCAGGGCGATAGCCAATCGTGGTTGGAGGAGCCGCCGGCGGTAGAAACGGTGGAGGTGTTGCTGGAAACGCGCGATCTTTTCTTTGGCCCGCCGCTGACCACGATTTCACCCGGGGGGCGCTGGATGACGCTGCAGACGGCCGGGCAGGGCGAAGGGCGGTTCATGATTTATGATTTGGAAGAAGATGAGATCGTATTGGAAGATCAGCCGCGGTCTTTGCAACCCACGACCCTGACCTGGTCCCGGGGCGGCGAGTGGCTGGCACGGCTCAACGGTACCCATGTCGAGCTGATTGCCCCGGACGCTGGCCCATTTCGCTGGCCCCTGCTGCCGCTTTCTGAATCGTCACAGCGCACACCGAATTGCAGAGATGTGGCGTGGGTGAACCCGACCGCTGAGTGAGACGACGGTTGGCAGCAATAGGAGCTTGGGGCGTTACCTCAACGCTGGCCATGGCGACTCGATAGTATTGGAAGCAGTGGAGACAGGATGAGTTTCGAGTGGCAAACGGAAGAAGAGAGCAGCTGGGAAGAGGCGATTACTGCTGACGAAGGCGAGCAGCCTGAGCAGCAGCGGCGCTGGCCCTGGATTATCTTGCTGCTCGCCGTAGGGCTGGTCGGTTTGTTCTCCGGCTCGCGCATGGTGCAGGACCGCGTCGCCGAAGCGACGGAGCGGGTAGAGGCTGATGTGCGCTCCAGCCACGAGCTGGCAAGGCAGGCGGCAATGGACCGCGATCTTGAGCTGTTCGTGACGATGCTTTCCGGTCGCAGCCAGGGCTGGACAGACGCGCAGAAGGAGCGGCTGGAACAACGGCTGCTCTACGCCGACACAGCGCGCCTATTCGGTTGGGAGCCGGCAGGTGTTGACCCGGGACCTGGCGACGTCACCCTGAACGCCGACCTCACGGAAGCGGTGTTGATAAGCGAAGAATCGTTTGTGGTAGGCAACGGGCAAGACGTGACGCGTACCATTACTTTGAGCCAGACGGCAGTGTATCGGCAGGGTAGCCAACGGTGGCTGCTCTCGCCGCCTGACTCGGAATTCTGGGGTCGCTGGCGCAATACGGCGGACGAGATTCTGCGCATGGCCTATCCGCGGCGCGATGAAGCGCTGGCGCTGCGGCTGGCTGAAGATATCGACGCTGCGTTAGAGGACCTGTGCCAGACGACGATCACCTGCCCTGAGCGTTCTACGATACGGCTGCGTCTGGAAACCGATCCGCGTAGCGTGTTACTGGCGAACCAGCCCGAAGCGATTTTCTCCGCCGATGGCGAGTTGACGTTGCCGGCGCCGACGCTGATGGGGCATCCCGTGGACGAGGCGAGCTATGAAGCGCTGGCGCGCGGCTATACCAGTTTTGCGGCGACAGGCTTGCTATTGGAGACGGCGGGCTATGAGTGTTGTCAGGGCATTCTTTTCCAGCAAGCCATCGTCTCTCAGCAACTGGCGGAGCTCGGGTTGCGACCGCCGCCTGTGGCGCCCGGCGAGTATGCGCGTTTGCTCGACGTGCGGTTGAGCGTGGACCGGTTGCTCGCGATGTGGAATTCAACCACGGCGGTGGAGGAGCCGGCTGCTGTTCCGATTGAGATATATTCCTTTTTAGAATTCATGCGCGAGCAGGGGGCGACGCCGGACAATACTCTACGCAACTACCAGCTGGCCCTGGCCGACGGGCTGGGTTTCTGGCAGTGGGTGCCCATGTTCACCGACTATGAGCCCGGCAGACCTGACGTATTGGAAGAAGAGTGGCGGGCGTACACGCGGGAAAAATTGTTGCAAGCGCAGGCCGCTGCCTCCCTGCCCGCGGGCCTATCCCTGCCGGAGCAGGATCTGGTGGCTCTTTGTGGCAGCGAGTCACTGCATGCGTACCGCTATCGCTTCAGTGA
>JBMCFH010000188.1:0-6706 GCA_048620455.1 Chloroflexota bacterium
GGCTTTGCGATTCGGTTTGTCCTATGCTATAATGTGCAGGCCAAAATTCTGCAGGAGGAGCGTTGAAAAGTGGGCAACCCCCACTTTTTTGTTTTCCTGCTACTATCAGAGACTATGAAAGGTGTAGGGTCTAGAGCAGATGAGAAGTGAATTCATATTAGCTTTTAACGAGATCTGCGAGGAACGCGGCCTGGCCAAGGACGTCGTTTTCGAAGCCCTCAAAACTGCGCTGGCGTCTGCCTATCGCCGGAACATGAATGTGAGCAACACGCAGGAAGTGCGGGTTGAGATCGACCAGCACACCGGCCAGCCGACGATTTTCGCAGAGAAAGAGGTTGTCGATTCCATCATTGACGATCGCACGGAGGTATTGCTGGAAGAGGCGCGTCGCCAGGGTTTTGAGGATGCCGAGCTTGGCGAGACGATCATGGTTGAGAGCACCCCTCGCAACTTCGGACGAATTGCAGCGCAGACGGCGAAGCAGGTCATTCTGCAACGCGTGCGCGAAGCAGAGCGCGAGCAACTCTTTGAGGAATTCTCCGGCCGTGAAGGTGAGATCGTCAACGGCACGGTGCAGAGCGTGGGCGGCCAACATATCACGATCGGTCTGGGTCGCACAGAAGCGATCATGCCGCGTAGCCAGCAGGTGCGTTCGGAACGGTATAAACCGCACGACAAGATTCGCGTTTACCTCCTGGAGGTGCGGCGCACCAACCGTGGGCCGCAGATCGTGGTCAGCCGCAACCATCGCAGCCTGCTGCGGCGCCTGTTGGAGCTTGAAGTGCCCGAAATTTATAACGGGCAGGTTGATATAAAGAGCATCGCCCGCGAAGCGGGCGCGCGTTCCAAGGTGGCGGTCGTGGCCCTGCAGGAAGGTGTGGACCCTGTCGGCGCCTGTGTCGGGATGCGCGGTGTGCGCATTCAGAGCATCGTGCGCGAGCTCAATGATGAGAAGATCGACGTCATCGAGTGGGATCCCGATCCCAAGGCGTTCATCGCCAAAGCATTGAGCCCGGCGCGCGTGTCGCAGGTGCACCTGGACGACCACCCGGACCAGGGCAAAACGGCCATCGTCATCGTGCCCGACGACCAGCTATCGCTGGCGATTGGTCGCGAAGGGCAGAATGCGCGGCTGGCGGCAAAGCTGACCGGATGGCGCATCGACATTAAGAGCCTGACCGAATCGGCTCAGGAATCTCTGGATAACCTGGACCACCCGGCTGCCGATCCCAGTGTGACAGAGAACGAAGAGCTGGTGGATAAGGCCCAGCTTATTCTGGCCAAGAAGGAAGCGGATCGACCGATTACGGCCGAAGATTATCTGGTACTGGATCGATTCGTGGCTGGCGTCGAGGGTCGTGTCATCGACGCGCGCGCGGTCGAATACGATGAGATTCGAAAAGAGCGCGCGGCGGCCCGCAAACAGGTGCCGGAAAAGGCCTGGGAGCTGGAACTGGAAGAGCTGGACCTGCCGCTCACCGCGCACAATGCGCTGGCAGACGCCGGCTACGGCTCGGTGGGCGATGTGCTCTACCGGCTGGAACTGGATGATAACGCTCTATTGGAGATCGAAGAGATCGACGAGGAGAAGCTGGGGCTGATCCACGAGCGAATTGCCGAAACAGAGGATCTGTGGGTCGTGGAAGAGCCCGTGGAACCGGAGGTCGCCGAGGCAGAGGAAGCTGAGGAAGCGCCGATTGCCGAGGCAGAAGTGGCCCAAGCTGAAGCGGTGGCTGAGGCCGAGGCTGTTGAAGAGGCAGAAGTCGCGGCAGCGGAAGCAGAGGAAATCGAAGAACCGGTTGTCGCCGAAGCCGAAGAAGAAGCGGTTGCCGAAGCGGAAGAAGAGCCTGCCGTTGCTGAAGCCGAGCCTGAGGCTGCGGAAGCGGTCGAGGAAGTCGAGGAAGAAGAAGTCGAGGAAGAAGAAGAGGAAGAGGTTCCGGATATCGAAGACCTCTCCACTTCCCTGGTCGACTTGCGTAAGAAAGAGAAAGAAAAGAAGCAAAAGGACAAGAAGGGCAAAGTGGTCGTCGTTTCCCGATCCCGCTCCCGGGATGATGACGACGGCGAAGAAGAGGACGAGGAGAGCGTCGAGCAGCGCAAGGGCCGGCAGCTGGTCTTTGATGAAGAGGCCGGTCGTGTTGTGACCAAGCGCAAACGGAAGCGTGGACGACGTCGTCCCGATTGGGAAGATTACGAAGATATGGACGTTGACGATCTCCTCGAGGATGAGTTCTAGGCAGCGGCTATTGGTGGAGCGCCGGCGCGTTGCGGCGCTCTCACCTTTCTACGGCGACTGCGCCTGAACTGATCTGAAACATCCTGGATATGGCGACAAAGTCGAAGCAAGAGCGACGCAAACACATCCCGCAGCGCACGTGTATCGTCTGCGGCCAGAAGGCCGATAAGCGGCAACTGGTGCGCCTCGTCAGAATCCCGGCCGAAGGCGTTGTGGTGGACCACAGTGGCAAACGCCCCGGTCGAGGTGCGTATCTGTGCCATCGAGCGAGTTGTTGGGAAAAGGCGCTGCGTGGAAACGACCTAGAACGAGCCCTTAAGACGACGATAACAGAGACAGAACGAGAATCGCTGTCCGAACAGCGGCCGGCGACCGATGTCGAGGACGCCGTGTAAGAGACGACTGTGTAAGGGGACGGCTGCAAACAGACGGTGCGGCGGTTCCTTATCCGAGAGCAATCGTTTTTGCACACGACGTCGTGTGCGACTCGCACAGCCTGCGGCAGGCCGCCGACCGGCACGGAGATGACAACTACTGTTTTCTCCGTGTTTGTTTCTACAAAGTTAAGCACGAGGAATAGCGGAAATGAGCGACCCTAAAACCAAGAATCGAATTGAGATACCGGATTTTATAACCGTGCGCGAACTGGCCACGCGCATGGATGTCAGCCCTATTAACGTTATAAAGGAACTGATGTCCAGCGGCATCATGGCCAACATCAACCAGCAGATCGACTTTGATACGGCTGCCATCGTCGCCGAGGAGTTTGGCTTTGAAGCCACACTGCCGCACGTGGAAGAAGAGGAAGAAGACCTTAGCGAACAGCCCGCCTGGCGCAAGGTGTTGGCCGAGGAACGGCCGCAAGATCTGAAGGACCGGCCTCCGGTGATCACCATGCTGGGCCACGTCGATCACGGTAAGACTTCCCTGCTGGACGTCATTCGCGAAACGAATGTACACGAAGGGGAAGCGGGCGGCATCACTCAACACATGGCTGCTTACCAGGCGACACACGACGGGAAGAGTATCACTTTCCTTGATACGCCGGGTCACGAGGCGTTTACGGCGATGCGCGCGCGCGGCGCACAGGCCACCGATATCGCCATTCTGGTGGTCGCCGCCGATGATGGCGTCATGCCCCAGACGAAGGAAGCGATCGACCACGCCCGCGCCGCGCGCGTGCCGATCATCGTGGCTCTGAACAAGATCGATCTGCCAAACGCCAACCCGCCTACCGTCAAGCAGCAACTGGCCGAACAAGGGCTGGTGCCTGATGAGTGGGATGGCGACACCATGGTGATCGAAGTGTCGGCGAAGGAGACGTGGGGCATTGAAGATCTGTTGGAGGCGATTCTGCTGATCGCCGAGGACATTGAGCCCAAGGCCAATCCGGACGCCGATGCCAGCGGCACGGTGCTGGAGGCGCGCATGGAGCGCGGCCGTGGCGTGACAGCCACTGTGCTGGTGCAGAACGGCACGCTGCGCGTGGGCGACACGCTGTTGGTCGGCGAGCATTATGGCCGCATTCGTTCCATGTTCGACTTCACCGGCAAGCGCGTCCAGGAGGCCGGGCCCTCTGTGCCAGTCTCTGTTTCGGGCCTGAACGGCATGCCCAAAGCGGGAGAACAGTTCGAAGTGGTAGAGAGCGAAAAGGTTGCGCGCAAGCTCGTGGCCGATCGCGAGGTAGCGCCGGAGGCCGGAGCCGGTCGGCGGCGCGGTGTGAGCCTGGACGAGTTTTTCTCCATGCTTCAGGAAGGCGAGGCCAAGACCCTGAATCTAATCGTCAAGGCCGACGTGCAGGGATCCCTGGAGCCGATTATCTCCTCTCTGGAGCAGTTGAGCCGCGAGAATGAAGAAGTTGAGCTGGAGATTCTGCTCTCCGGTACGGGCAATGTTTCGGAGAGTGATATTAACCTGGCGGCGGCATCGGACGCGGTGGTGCTCGGCTTCAACGTCGACGTGGATTCTGCCGCACAGGTGGCGGCGACGAGCGAAGGCGTTCAGATCAGGACGTATAGCATCATCTACAAGCTGCTGGAAGAAGTCGAGAAAGCGATGCGCGGCATGTTGGAGCCGGAATACCGAGAGCGGATCATCGGCCGCGCCGAAGTTCGCGCTACGTTCCAGATCAGCGGCGTGGGTGCTGTCGCCGGCAGCTATATGCGCACGGGAGTCGCGCGCCGTAACGCGCAGGTGCGCGTGATTCGCGACGCCCAGTTGCTGCACTCAGGAGCGGTGTCCAGCCTCAAACACCTCCAGGAGAATGTACGCGAGGTGAAGACCGGGTTCGAGTTCGGCGTTAGCGTTCAGGGGTTCAACGACTTCGAGCCAGGCGACATCCTGGAGTTCTTTGTCACCGAACAGGTGGAAGCTGAATAATGGTCGATTCCGTCAGACAACGGCGAACGGCAGAACAGATTCGTACCACGTTGAGCCAGCTACTGTTGCTGGAGATGAAGGACCCGCGCCTACAGGGTGTGACGGTAACGCGCGTGACCATCGATCGCGAGCTACAGTACGCGGACATCTACGTCCACGCCCTGGCGGAGGACGAGCGAGAGGAAGAGGTCATGCAGGGGTTGGAGAACGCCTCCGGCTTCTTGCGCCGCGAGTTGGGCCAGACGCTGCGCCTGCGGCACGTGCCTCACTTGCACTTCCACTGGGATCCGTCGCTGGCCCACGCCGATCACATTAATCAGCTTCTGGACGAACTGAATATACCCGACGAAGAAGAGTAGAAGAATAGCCAGCGGCAACCGGCCGGCATAGACCACACAGAATGCACCAGGCGTGCTGTGCGGTGTATGCCGGTTGCGCTGCGGCGAAATAGAAGGAGATAGGTGTGTCTGATAACGTTCGGGCCATCAAGCAGCTTCTGGAGGAAGCCAGGCACGTCCTGGTCATTACCCACATCAGCCCCGATGGCGACGCCATCGGTTCGCTTACGGCGATGGGGCTCGCGGCGAGACAACTCGGCAAGCGGGTGACGATGGTCTGCGACGACGGCTCTCCTTCCCGCTTTAACTTTCTGCCGCTGGTAGACAAAATCCAGAAACACCACGACGTCGATCAGACGTACGACCTGCTCATTGCGCTGGATTGCGGAGATATGGGGCGCATGGGTCAGGCTTTCGCCCAGATGCCGGAGCCACACCCGCCGATCGTCAACATCGACCACCACGTGACCAATACCCGTTTCGGCGATGTCAATGTTGTGGATAGCGAGTGCAACTCGACGACGCAGATTCTGTATGGTCTGCTGCCCCAGCTCGGCGTGCGCCTGGACGATGAAGTGGCGACGAGCCTGCTGACCGGTATTGTGACCGATACGCTGGGCTTTCGTACCGTCGGCGTCGATGCCGCCACCTTCAGCGCAGCCAGCGCCTTGATGGAAATGGGGGCCAACCTGGCTATGATCACCACCCAGGCGTTATTGCTCAAGCCCCTGTCAACGCTCAAGTTGTGGCAGATCGGCCTGGATAATATGAAGATGGAGGCGAGCGGTTTTTTGTGGACCTCCATCAGTCGCGAGGAGCTGCGCGCCATCAATCATGTGGGCACCAGCAGCGGTGGTCTGGTGAACATGTTGGCCAACGTGGACGAGGCGGCGATGAGCGCTGTGCTCCTGGAAGACGTGGGCGAAGTACACGTCGGCTTTCGTTGCCGGCCCCCGTTCAACGTGGCCGAGCTGGCGCTGAATTTGGGCGGCGGCGGCCATCCGCTGGCTGCAGGATGCTCGCTGGAAGGATCGCTGCAAGAAGCGGAGTCGCTCGTGGTAAGTATGGCCCGAGAGACAATCCGCCAGCAGCGCGAGTTGGTCTCGGTTGAACATTAGAGCCCCGCTGTCCCAGATAATGCTCGTTGCACGATGACGATGGAAGGTCTTCTGAATGTAGACAAGCCGCTTCACCTCACCTCGCACGACGTCGTGGCCCGCGTGCGGCGGCTGTGCGACACGAGGCGAGTGGGCCACGCCGGCACCCTGGATCCCCTGGCCAGCGGTGTGCTGGTTCTGGCGGTGGGGCGCGCCACGCGTCTGCTGGAGTACGTGGTGGGCCAGCCCAAGGAGTACCAGGCTCGCGTGCGTCTGGGCCAGGAGACGAACACGTATGATGGTGAGGGGGAGATAACAGCGCAACGGCCGGTGCCTGTGACGCGGGCCGACGTGGAGCAGGCGCTGCAACAGTTCCGCGGTGATATTGCACAGATACCCCCTATGTATTCAGCTCTCAAGAAAGGGGGCAAGCGTCTGTACGAACTGGCGCGCCAGGGAAAAGAGGTGGAGCGGGAAGCGCGGCGGGTCACGATCTACGATCTGGAAATTTTGACCTGGGATCGTCCGGTGCTGACGGTGCGCGTGCGCTGTTCAACCGGCACCTACATTCGCTCGCTGGCCCACGACCTGGGCCAGGCGCTGGGCACCGGCGCCTATCTATCCGGCCTGCGACGCACGGCTATCGGCGCTTTCTC
>JBMCFH010000189.1:0-6689 GCA_048620455.1 Chloroflexota bacterium
GAGCCTCCCGGAGGTTTGATTATGAGCGCTCGCCGCGGGTGTAGGGCACGGCGAAGGCTTCTGGAAATTCGGCGCGGCGGGAGACCATGACAAGGACGACGATGGTTACGATGTAGGGCAGCATGAGCAATAGCTCGGATGGAATGGGCGCTTCCAGCGTCTGTAGAGAAAGCTGGAGGGCGTGCGCGCCGCCGAAGACGAGGGAGCCGACGAAGGCGCCGACGGGATCCCAGCGCGCGAAGACGACGACGGCAATGGCGATGAAGCCGCGCCCCGCGGTCATCTGCGTCCAGAAGAGGCCCAGGTTGGCCAGGGGCAGGAAGGCGCCGCCGACGGCGGAAAGCGCGCCGCCGATGATCAGGCTCAGATAGCGCAGGCGGCTGACGTCCAGACCGCGCGTGTCTACGGCATCCGGTCGCTCGCCCACGGCGCGCAGGGCCAGGCCGAAGCGTGTGCGGTAGAGCAAGATCCAGGCCACGACGACGAGGACCAGCGCCAGATAGACCATGATATTGTGTTGGAAGAATACGCGGCCCAGCACCGGGATTTCACTGAGGAGCGGGATGGGCAGGACAGGGAAGGTGTTGATGGTGGGCGGGCTGGCGCGTAGTCCGAAGAAGATGCGGAAGAGCAGTGTGGAGAGGCCGCCGCCGAGAATGGTGATGCCCAGCCCGGCGACCACCTGGTTCACTTTAGCGGTGACGCTCATGAAGGCCATGAGCAGGCCCATGAGCACGCCGCTGAGGGCGGCGGCGAGCACACCGACCCACAGGTTGCCGCTGGCATAGGCGGCGACAAAGCCCACCAGGGCGCCGACGAGCATGTTCCCTTCGAGGCCCAGGTTGAGAATGCCGGCCCTTTCTGTGAACAGCTCGCCCAGAGCGGCGAAGAGGATGGGCGCAGCCAGGCGCATGGAGGCAGCCAACCAGCCGACGAAGAAGGAAAAGGTGATCAGTTCAGTGTTCATGATTCACTCTTGGTGCCAAGCTTTTGGAAGAAGTAGGAACGGGCCAGGATGAGCAAAATAATGGAGCCCTGAATGACGTCGACGAGGGCGAAGGGCACGCCGGCGTTGCGTTCCATGGCATTGCCACCCACGACCAGGGCGCCAAAGAGGAAGGAGGAGACGATCATGCCCAGGGGGTGCAGTTCGCCAAGGAGGGCGACGACGATGCCCAGGTTGCCCATGCCGCGGGCGATTTCCTCAATGAGCCGGAAGTGCAGGCCGAAAATCTCGCCCCAACCGGCGATGCCGGCGAGCGCGCCGCTGAGGGCGGTGACGAAAATGATGGTGCGTGGCACGTTGAGGCCGATCTGGCGCGCGACGCGACGGCTGGCGCCGACGATTTCGGTGCGGAAGCCGGCGCTGCTGCGCCAGAAGACGAGGGTCGCCAGGGCGACCAGCAGGGCCAATACGGCGGCTACATTGAGCCGTGTGCCTGTAATCAGGCGCGGCAGTTCCAGCGCCTCGGGAATGAGGGGCGATTGGGGGAAGTTGAAGCCGGCGGGATCCATCATGGGGCCGCGCACGAGGAAGGCCAACAGGTAAATGGCGATGTAGTTGAGCATGGAGGTGGTGATCACCTCGTTGGCCTGTACGTACGCTTTGAGCACGCCGGCGATGGCGCTCCAGATGGCGCCGCCCAGCGCGCCGGCGATGAAGGTGATGGGAAAGAGTAGCAGCGTGGGCAGTTCGATGAAGGTCAGGGCGGCCCAGGTGGCGGCGATGGCGCCCAGAATAATCTGACCGTCGGCGCCGATATTCCAGATCTGGCAACGGAAGGAGATGGAAACGGAGACGGCGATGAGCAGGAGGGGGGTGGCCTTGACCAGCGTTTCGGCGAAGCGATCGACCGTGCCGAAGGCGCCGAAAAAGAGCGCCCGGTAGGCGGTCAGCGGATTCTGGCCGCTGGCCAGCAGCAGGAGGGCGCCGATGAGCAGGGCCAATAGCACGGAGAGGCCCGCCTGCCACACGCTTTTCCAGGGGAAGGCGCGACGCTGCGCGTCGCCGGCGCGAACCTCTTCGGTGATTGTCGTCGTCATACCTTGGTTTCCTTTTCTGTGCTGAGTGCGGACAGAGGCGATCCGGCCATCATTAAGCCGATGCGCTCCACGTCCGCGTCTTCACGGGGCAGGACGCCCATGGACTGTCCGTTGTACATGACCATAATGCGGTCGCTGAGCAGGAATATTTCGTTGAGGTCGGCGGAGACGAGCAGGATGGCGGCGCCGCGGTCCCGTTCCTGCAACAGTTTCTGATGGACGTAGGCGGAGGCGCCGATGTCGAGGCCGCGCGTCGGCTTGTTGGCTACGATGAGGTGCGGGTCGCGGCTCAGCTCGCGGGCCAGGATCAGCTTCTGCTGGTTGCCGCCGGAGAGGCTACCGGCGCTGACACGGGGGCCGGGGGCGCGCACGTCGAAGGCCTTCATTATTTGCCTGGTGAACGATTCGATGGCGCCGAAATTAAGCAGGCCGGCCCTGGAGAAGGGGGATTTCTCGAACATCTTGAGGACGGAGTTGCGGTTGAGGTCGAAGCTGAGGACCAGGCCTTCGCTCTGGCGGTCTTCGCTGATGTAGGCGCCGCCGTTGGCAATATAGTCTCGCGTCTTCCACCCAGTCGCTTGCTGACCGTTGATCCAGATATCTCCCTGCTCCACGTCGCGCAGGCGTACCAGGGTTTCCACGAGCTCGCGCTGACCATTGCCGTCGACGCCGGCGACGCCCAGGATCTCGCCGCGGTGCAGGGCGAAGTCGACGCCGCGCACGGCGGGCAGATCGCGGTCGTCGCGCACGTGTAGATCGCGCGCTTCCATGAGCACTTCGGCGCTCTCCTCCCTGTCGCTTTCGGCGAGCGAGGTGTCTTCGACGCCGGTCAGGGCCAGCACGTGCGCTTCCGTTTCTGGTTGCACCGCCTCCAGTTCCTCGCCGATCATCTCGCGCGCCAGGAGCGTCTTGTCCGTGTCGGCGGTCATCGCTTCGAAGACCACCTTGCCGTGGCGCAAGACGGTGACGCGGTCGGTGAGGTCCAGAACCTCTTCCAACTTGTGGCTGATGAAGACGATGGCCTTGCCCTGGTTGGCCATCTCGCGCAGGATGACGGCTAAGCGCTCCGCTTCTTGAGGGGTGAGCACGGCGGTGGGTTCGTCGAGAATGAGCACGTCGGCGCCGCGATAGAGGCTGCTGAGAATTTCGGCCCGTTGCTGCTGGCCCACGGACAACTGCCGCACGCGGGCTGAGGGATCGACGTCCAGGCCGTACTGCTGGGCCACGGCGGCGATATCGCGCTCGGCCTGTTTGACGTCCAGGAAAGCGCTGCCTTCCAGGCCCAGGACGATGTTTTCGGCGACGGTGAAGGGGGGCACCAGTTTGAAATGTTGGTGGACCATGCCGATGCCCAGGCGGATGGCGTCGGCGGGCGAATGGATGGTCACGGCCTGATCGCGCACTTTGATCTGTCCCTCGTCCGGCTGGTAGAGGCCGAAGAGGATGTTCATCAGGGTGGTCTTTCCCGCGCCGTTTTCTCCCAACAGGGCGTGAATTTCTCCAGGATACAGCGCCAGATCGACATTGTCGTTGGCCACCACACCGGGGAAGCGCTTGGTAATGCCCTGCATGTGCACTGCTAACATAGACACCTCGTGTGTCCGGGAGGCGCCCGTGCGGGCGCCTCCCGGAGTGGGTGGAAACAGTTGCGAGCTATTCCAGTTCGATGTTGTCCAGATCGCCCAGGTCGAGCGTGCCCTCGCTGAAGCCCTGGATCGCTTCGTCGACGTCGGCCTGCATCTCGTCGGTAACCTGGTCGCCGAGGGCGTCGTTGTACTCGACGCGCACGCCCTCATTGGCGAACTCGATCCAGTAGTGCTTGTCGCCGAAGTCGCCGGAGACGGTCTCTTCGATCATCTGCACGAATATGGGCGACCAGTCGTAGACGAAGTTGGCCACGACGTTGTCAGGGGCCAGGCTGGTCTGGTTGGCAACATTGCCCATGCACAGCGTGTCTTCCTCTTCGCAGGCGCCGAGCACGGCAATGCCCACGCCATCGCCCGACTGCCACAGCACGTCGGCGCCGGCCTCGATATGGCTGAGGGCCGCTTCTTTGGCCCCGGCGAGGTCGTTGAAGTCGCCGACGAAGGTGGTCAGCACGTCCACGTCAGGGTTGACTTCCTCCGCGCCGAGCACGTAGGCCACGTGACCGCGGTGAATTTCGGAGACGTCCACGCCGCCGACGGCGCCGACGATGTCGCTTTCGGTGAGGTGACCGGCAAGGATGCCCATGACGTAGCCGCCTTCTTCCAGGCGCACGTCGTAGACGCCGGCGTTGGGCGCCAGCTTAAAGCCGGTACCGATGGCAAAGTTGCTGTCGGGGTAATCGGGCGCGACCTTGATGATCGGCTCCTGGAATTGGAAACCGTGGCCCACGATGAGATCGTAGTCCTGCTGGGCGTAGTCCAGAAGCGCGGGTTCGATGTCGACAGGGTCGTAGACCTGCTCCACGACGGTGAGGTCCACTTCCACGTCAACTTCTTCGATGGCGCGTTGCATGCCGTCGTAGGCGGCCTGGTTCCAGGAGACGTCGTCGGCGCGTCCGGGCAGGATCAGGGCCACGCGTAGCGCTTCGCCGTCGCCCGCGGCTGCCTCAGACTCGTCGGTCTCTTCGGCGGCTTCGCTGTCTTCACCGTCCGTCTCCGGTTCTGGCGCTTCCGTGTCTTCCTGGGTGGGTTCGGTTGCGTCCGTGGAGGCGGGTTCTTCAGCCGCCGGGCTGCCGCAGGCAACGACGAGGCCCGCAATAAGTAGCATCAGTAGCAGGGTTCGCAGTTTCATTATTTGTTCTCCTCTCTTTTGATTCGTTTTCACGGTCCTTATCTCTGACTCTGACATCATTCTCTTTTCGATTTCTCTCTCCTTTACTTTTCTACCGGTAAACCTCCGGGAGGCTCCAAGCCTCCCGGAGGTGGGTTCACCTCATGAAATGAAGGGGCTGAGCAGGCTATGCTGGCGCACGCTGACCAATCCTTTGTCGGTCAGTCCCAGCTCGGGCACGGTGGGCAGGCCGATGAAGGAGATGGTCATGAATGGCGCGGGCAGCACACCGCCGAGCTGGTGGGATATTTCGGTGATTTCTTCCAGTTTCTCGATCACTTCCTGCACCGGTTTTTCGCTCATCAGACCGCCCAGGGGCAGGGGTAGGGTGCCCAGAAGGGCGCCGTCGGCGGCGATGGTCAGGCCGCCCTGGTTGGTCTCGATGGCCCGCACACAGAGGGCCATGTCTTCCTCGTTGGCGCCGGCGACGATGATGTTATGATGGTCGTGGGCCACAGAGGAAGCCAGCGCGCCCCGCTTGAGGCCGAAGCCTTTGACAAAGCTGACGCCCACGTTGCCGTTGCGCCCATAGCGCTCCACGACGGCGATTTTGAGCACGTCCTGGTCCGGGTCGGCGACGACGTTGCCGTGGCGCACGGGCAGGGTGGCTTCGCCGATCTCATTGATGATCTGGTCGGGGTAGAGGTCG
Source organism: Chloroflexota bacterium (assembly GCA_048620455.1). GTDB lineage: Bacteria > Chloroflexota > Anaerolineae > Promineifilales > Promineifilaceae > JAAYYY01. Next base: position 5,510 of record JBMCFH010000189.1, read on the forward strand.
ATGACGCGCACGCGGGCGGTGTCGCCGGGGGCCTCCAGACGGAAGTCAGCCGCTTCCCGACCCTTGCTAACGGTGACGGTGTGGTAGAACCAGTCGGGATAGCTGGCCTGGGGAATGGTTTGCGCCAGGCGCCCGTCTTCGGCGGCTAACTGGCCCTTGAAGAAGACGTGTGTGGGGCGGATGTGGGTCATTTCGTCGGTGAGCACCACGTCGGCCCAGCGACCGGGCGAAAGGCTGCCCAGTTCGTGGTCGATGCGGAAGTGCACGGCAGCGTTGACGGAGGCCATCTGGATGGCCTCGATGGGCGAGAGGCCCAGCTCGATGGCCGTGTTGACCATGAAGTCGATGTGTCCCTCTTCCAGGATGTCGTCGGGGTGCTTGTCGTCGGTGCAGAACATCATGTGGCGCGTATCGTCGTTGTTTTCGACAACGCCCTTGATGATAGGCACCAGGTTGCGCTCGGTGCTGCCTTCGCGGACGAAGATGGGCATGCCCAGGCTGAGCCGCTCGAACGCCTGCTCGTAATCGACGCACTCGTGGTCGTCGGTGAGACCGCCACACAGATACGCTTCCAGGTCGCGCCCGGAGAGGCCCGCGGCGTGGCCGTTGGCGATTTTGCCCAGGCGGTGCGCAGCTTCTACTTTCTTCAGATATTCTTCGCGCAGGCCCAGCACTTTGGAGGGGTCGAGCTCGCCCAGGCTGATAGCCGCTTCCCACTGCAGGATCTGTTCTACTTCCTGCAGCCCCAGCTCGCCGCCGGTGGTTTCCAGACCGGGGGCCGTGGGCACGCGGGAGGACACCTCGACGAAAAGGTGGTAGGGCAGCCGCTCGCGCATGTGTAGCAGCGCTTCCAACCCCTGGTAGCCGCCGACGTTGGCGCTTTCCATGGGGTCGGCGAGCATCACGGAGGTGCCGCGGGGCACAATCAGGCTGGAGAGGTTCTCGGGCGTGACCAGGGAGGAGTCGAGGTGCACGTGGGAGTCGATGAAGCCGGGGATGGCATAGCGACCGCCGCCGTCAAAGGTGCGCGCCGTCTCCAGGCCCGCGGCCTGGGTGGTGATGATGCGTCCCTCCTTGATGCCAATGGCGCCGGGTTCGACGCGCCCGGTGTAGACGTTGACGACCCGCACGTTGTCGATGACCAGATCCAGCGGTCGTCGTCCCAGAGCGGTCTCGATCA
>JBMCFH010000190.1:0-6661 GCA_048620455.1 Chloroflexota bacterium
CGGGTGGCCCGTAACCGGGCGGCGCTTCTCTCGCGAGGCCCTGATAAAAAAAGACCAGCGGCCTGTTGCCGGCCCCTGGTCCGCATGCCTGTGTCTCAGCCGCCCACACAGGGCGGGCTGAACGCGTTGCGCCTGTTAATTCCTCTTACTGAACCAACTCGCCCTCCAGCGCCTTCTGTCCGTTGCTCTGAACGTTGACCGGAATGCGCCGGGGTCGAACCTCTTCGGTCTTGGGCACAAACAGGTGCAGGATGCCGTTGTCGTACTGCGCCTGAACCTCGTCGGCCTCGACCGACACCGGCAGGGTAATGCTGCGGGAGAAAGCGCCGTAGCTGTGCTCCTGTAAGTGGTAGATTTCGCCCTCATCCAGTTCTTCAGCCTGGCGCTGGCCCTTGATGGTCAGCACATTGTCGACCAGAGTGATGTCCAGGTCGTCGGGAGCAATGCCGGGCACAGACGCCTTGACGACGAAGGCCTCTTCAGTTTCGATGACATCCAGGGCCGGTCCCCAGGTCATGCGCACGTTGCGGCGCAACTGGGGCTCAGGAAAGGTGCCCTCAAACAAACGATCCATTTCGTTACGAAGTTCCAGCATCTCGCGGAACGGATTCCAACGGGTCAGACGGTTCATCTGCAACACCTCCTGTCTTTGGTTTTAGCGCATACACTCTCTCTACTCGTCAGGCGCAACGCGGTGCAATCCTTAATATTGCGCTGTCAGACTTGCATTTCTTTCAATTTTGCATTTTAAATAGGTACATATGAGAAAAATAAGAGCAAAGTAAAAAGTTCGTTAGCGCTTCCCGGAAACAGGACCGCTGCCAGGCGGTCCGATGGGACTATCATCCCCTGCGAAGGCTCCCTCTGTTCCTGGTAAAATAACACCTGTACGCGAGTGGAGGAGGACACTCACAGGCGGGAAGCTCAACAATAGGCCCGCATCAAGGGGTAGGCAATGGTACAGTCGACGAGACCGCTGGAAAAAGCGCTCACCGGTATCAATGGATTTGACGAAATGACCGGCGGGGGGTTGCCGCGGGGACGCACAACCGTGGTCATCGGTGCGCCGGGCACGGGCAAGACCGTTTTCGCTCTGCAAACATTGTTCAACGGCGCCAGCCGTTGGAACGAGCCGGGCATCTTTGTGGCCTTTGAGGAACAGGCCGACCATATTCGCGCCAATGCCGCCGGGTTCGGGTGGGACTTGCCGGCCCTGGAGGAGGAACAGCTATTCTTTCTCGACGGGCGGATTCCCGTAGACGTTGTACAGAGCGGCGCTTTCGACCTCAGCGGTATGCTTGCCAGCGTTCAGGCCCGCGCGGAGCAGATGGGCGCTCGCCGCGTCGTCTTCGACGCCATCGACGTGCTCCTGGCCCTGCTGGACGATCCCCAGGCGGAGCGGCGCGAGCTGTATCGCCTGCACGAATGGCTGCAGAACCGCGGCTACACTGGTATCGTCACGGCTAAAGAAAGCCTGGTGGGAGACAATGCGCCGCACCGCTACGGTTTTCTGCAGTATATGGCCGATTGCGCCGTGTCCCTGGAGCACGACCTGCACCAGTTGGTGTCGCAGCGCTACCTGCGCATCCTCAAATATCGCGGCAGCGCCTTCATCGAGAACCAGTCGCCGCTGATTATCGGCCCCGGCGGCATCCAGGTGGCCGGGCCCAACCCCATGCAGGACGTGTTTGAGGTGTCCAACGAGCGCGTCTCCACCGGCGTGGAGGGCCTGGATGAGATGATGGAAGGCGGCTACTATCGCGGTACGAATATCCTCATCACGGGAGTTCCGGGCACGGCAAAGACCACCCTGGCTGGCGCTTTTCTGGAGGCGGCCTGTCGGCGGGGCGAGCGCGCCCTCTACGTCAGCTTTGACGAGGCCGCGGCGGAAATCGTGCGCAACCTGGCGTCCGTGAACGTCATGCTGCAGCCGCACATCGACGCCGGCCTGCTGCGCATTCACTCCAGCTACACCGGCGCGCACAGCGCTGAGGCGCACTTTTTGGCGTTGCGCAATTTGATTCGGGAGCACCGGCCGCGCCATCTCGTCGTCGATCCGCTGTCGGCGATGCTCAAGCTGGGCAGCCGCGTCGACGCCAGCGACGTGGCCCAACGCTTGCTGCACACGACAAAGGCTCAGGGCATCACCACGGTGTGCACCAGCCTGCTGGAAGATATGTTCGTCGACGTACCTGCCACACAGCTGCGCATCTCCACGCTCGCCGACACCTGGATCCAGCTCTCTTATCAGGACCAGGGCGGCGAGCGCAACCGCGCGCTTTCCATCATCAAGTCCCGCGGCACGGCGCACTCCAACCAGGTGCGCGAGCTGATTCTGGCCGATTCCGGGATTGTGTTGGCGGACGTGTATACCGCCGGCGGTGACGTGCTGATGGGCACGCAACGGTGGCAGAAGGAGGAGGCCGAGCGGCGCGAGATGCGCCAACAAGAACTGGCGCTGAAACGACAGCGGCGCGAGTTGGAGCTGGCAGAGGCCGAAGTGGCGGCGCAAATCAAGACGTTGCAGCGCAAATTACAGGCGCGGCGCGCAGAGTTGGAACGGATCGCGTCCGAACGCACGGATGTGGAGGAACAGAAGGAATCGCGCGAGGCGTCCATCCGCCGCCTGCGTCGCGGGGCCTCGGGAGACGCAAGTAACGCAGGGGACGGTGGTTGATGAGCGTGACTGAGCCAGACCGTGCGCCCGACGGAGGCGGGCCGCCCGTCCTGCGCCTTTTCGTGGCGGGCAACGCGCCCAATTCACAACGGGCCAGGGCCAACCTGGAACGGATCAATGACCGTTATTTCGACCATCGCTGCCAGATCGAGATTGTCGACGTCTTCGAGCAGCCGGACCTGGCTCTGCAGCAGGGCATCGTCGTCACGCCTACCCTCCTGCGGCTGGCGCCCGGTCCGCTGCTACGCATCATTGGCGATTTGAGCGACAGCGAACGCGTATTAGCCACACTGGGCCATAAGCAGGGAGAACCATGAGCAAAGAGCAGTCCAGGCCGGGACCGGCGACGAAAGAGCCGGGCGCAGATCACAACCGCGCGCTGCAGGACGCGCAACAGCGCATCCGGCAGCTGGAGCAGAAACTGGCGGCCGCGGAGTCGACCATCGAGGCGCTCGTCGCCGGCGAGGTAGACGCCGTCGTCGATTCTGAAGCACAGACGCCGCTGCTGTTGCACCAGGCGCAGCAGGCGCTGCGCCAGAGCGAGGAGAAATTTCACGCCGTTTTCGAAGGCGCCGGCGACGCGCTGGTCATCGTCGACGACGAGGCCCGCGTTGTGGATACCAATCCCGCCGCCTGTGAGCTGTTCCAACAGCAGGTCGAGGAACTGGCAGAGATGTCGCTGGCTTCATGGGGCTGCGCGCCGTCGCGATTTGATACTATGTGGCGCGAGTTACAGCAGGAGGGGCGCGTGCGGGGGGAAGGGCGACTCCAGCTGCGGGATGGCCAGTCGTGTGACGTAGAATACTCGGCGGTGGCCCGCATTATGCCCGGGCGTCACCTCTTTATCATACGCGACGTGAGCGCGCGCAAGGCGGTGGAGCAGGAGCGCGAGGCGGCCCTATATGCGTTGCGCGAGCGAGTCAAAGAGTTGACGTTGCTGCACCAGGCAGGGCACCTGCTCAGCCTGCGCCGGCAGCCGCTGCCGAAGTTGCTGCAGTCGCTGGTGGAGCTGATTCCGCCGGCCTGGCAATATCCAGCGATCACCTCGGCGCGCATCGTGTGCGGTCCGCTGGCGGTGCAAACGGCCGGTTTCGCGCCGTCGCCCTGGACTCAACGGGCAACGTTTGGCGTGGAAGACGGCGAGGGTCTGATTGAGGTCGTCTATCGTGAGGAACGTGCGGAGGCCGACGACGGCCCCTTCCTGGCCGAGGAGCGTCGCACGCTGGAGGCCCTGGCCGGCATGGTGCGCGCCGAGTTTGAGCGGCGTCGCGCGGAGGGGTACCGCAGCGAATTGGCGGCTATCGTGGAACAATCCGAGGACGCCATCGTCGGTATTGATCCGAACGGCGTCGTTACCAGTTGGAACCGTGGCGCGGAAAAGATATACGGTTATAGCGCCGAGGAGGCCATCGGCCGTCCCGTCAACTTCGTTGCTCCCCCGGAGCGCAGGCAGGAGGCGAACACGTTCGCCGCGCTGGCAAGGAAAGCGGGCGGCGACAGCCAGACCTTCACCACGGTGCGCCAGCACAAGGATGGGCGGCGCTTGCTGGTGTCGCTCAGTGTCTCGCCCATTCGCGACGCCTCGGGCCGGCTCACCGGTTTTTCGGGCATCGTGCGCGACATCACGCAGCAGAAACGAGCCGAGGCCCGATTGCGCTTCCAGGCCCAGCTCCTGAACAGTGTGAAGGAGTCGGTGGTGGCTACGGACCTCAAGGGTCGCGTCGTCTACTGGGGCAGGGGCGCCGCCGATCTGTATGGCTTCACGGCCGAGGAAGCGGTGGGCCGCCCCATTGCCTCGCTGATCGTCGAGGCCGACGAAGTGGAAAAGGAAGTGGATCGCCTGCAACAGGTGTTAGACAGCGGTTCGTGGAGCGGTGAGTATCGCCTGCGCCGCAAAGACGGGTCCACCTTCTGGGGGCACAGCACCATCTCTCTGGTGCGCGACCGTTACGGGCAGCCGGCCGGTTTCGTGGGTATTGATCGCGACGTGACCGGGCGGCGACAACGCGAGCAAGAGCTGGAGGCGATCGCCGCCGTGGCCGATGCGCTGCGCGCCGCCGAAAGCCGCGATGAGATTCAGACTGTGTTGCTTGACCAGCTTCTCTCTTTGCTGGAGGCGACTACTGCAGCCGTCGCCCTTTACGATGCGGCCGACGGCGCGCTGCGCCTGGAGCGCGTCAAAGGCCGGCATGCGGAGATCGAGGGCCAGGTCATGGAAGCCGGTCGCAGCTTTACGGCGCAGGTGGTGCACAGCGGGCGCCGTTTCGTGACAGACGATCTGGGCCAGGAAGGCTCGGCCTTTCCCCGACGCTTCCGCGGCGTGGCGGGGGCCTGCCTGCCGCTCTCTACGAGGGATATGACCATTGGCGCCCTGTGGCTGATGCGCAAGCAGCCGTTCAGCGACTTTGAGCTGCGCCTGCTGAGCGCCGTGGCCGATATGGCTGCCACGGCTATCCAGCGCGCCCTGCTCTTTGAGCAGCTGGAAGCGCAGGCTTTGCAGGTGCAGACGATCATGGACTCTGTGGCCGACGGGCTGGTGCTCCTGGATTCCGCGCACAACATTGTGCTGGCCAACCCGGCGGCGCAGACGTATCTGGACCTGCTCAATGGGCCGGCCGACGATGACGCAGCCATCGCCGGCGATGGCCCCCGGCATCTGACCCGGGTGGGCGACGTGCCCCTGGAGCAGATACTGGCCCTGCCGCCCGACCGCGCAGCCTCCCTGGTGGTCGAGGCGCCGGTGCAACGCAGCTTTGAAGCAGCGGCGCACCCCGTGGTACACGACGAGGAGGCGGGTGGCTGGGTGCTTGTGGTGCGCGACGTGACCGAAGCGCGGCGCAGGCAGGAGGTCAACCAGCAACAGGAACGCCTGGCGGCTGTGGGGCAACTGGCGGCGGGCATCGCCCACGATTTCAACAACGTCATGTCCTCCATTGTGCTCTACGCCCAGATTCTGCAGCGCCGCGCCGACCTGACGGAGAAGGAGCGCCAGCGGCTGAACGTGATCTACGCTCAGGCCAATCACGCCATCGAGCTGATCCGGCAGATCCTGGATTTCAGCCGCCGCTCGGTCATGGAGCGGGGCCGGCTGGACATGGCCCCCTTCCTTAAGGAGCTGTTCAAACTGTGGGAGCGCACGCTGCCGGAGAACGTCTCCCTGCACATGAGATACGATGATTCCGAGTGTACCGTCCTGGCCGATCCCACGCGCCTGCAGCAGGCGATGACCAACCTGGCCATCAACGCCCGCGACGCCATCAGCGACGTGGGGTCCTTAACGGTGACCCTCTCCCGATTCCGATTGAGGCCGAATATGCCGCCGCCATCCCCGGCGATGAGTCCCGGCGTCTGGGTGCGCGTCGAGGTCACAGACAGCGGCGAGGGCATGCCGGCGGAGACGCAGGCGCGCATTTTCGAGCCCTTCTTCACCACCAAGGCGCCGGGCGACGGCAGCGGCCTGGGTCTGGCCCAGGTCTACGGCATCGTTCGCCAGCACGAGGGGTATATCACGGTGGACAGCGAGCCGGGCCAGGGGACCACGTTCACCATCTACCTGCCGGCGCTGGATGACGCGCCGCAGATGCAGGAAGTGGTCCCGCTGGACATCGATCACGCGCCAAAGGCGCAGGTGGAGGCCACGGTGCTGGTCGTCGAAGATGAAGATGTGGCGCGTTTTGCCGTGGAAGAGACGTTGCGCACCCTGGGCTACCACGTGCTGTCAGCAAATGATGGTCTGCAGGCATTGGCGATTTGCGAACAGGAGCGCGTGGACCTGGTGCTCAGCGATCTGGTGATGCCGGAAATGGGCGGGCTCGCGCTGTTCAAGGCCCTGCACGAGCGTCATCCCGGCATGCCCATGATTATCATGAGCGGCTATCCGCTGGAAGATGAAGGCCGCGCGCTGCTGGAAGCGGGCGTTGTGCGCTGGTTGCAGAAGCCGTTCTCGGTCACCGACCTGGCAGCCAAGGTGAGCGAGGTGTTGGC
>JBMCFH010000191.1:0-6661 GCA_048620455.1 Chloroflexota bacterium
CAGCAGCCAGTTGTCATTTTCCAGGAAAAACTTGGTTCCGTCCAGGTGCGAGACGCGCGTCACCGGGTAGGGCCCGATGTGCGTGATCGTTTCCGCCTGCAGGCGGCGGGGGATAACGACCTTCATTTCAGACGTGGCAGGGCGGTTGAGTTCTACGGTGTAGAGCCGTCCGGTGACGTCATACACGCGGCTGCGCAGCTCGGAGATTTTGCGACCGGTGACAGCCAGCATCTCTACGATGAGGGCCGCCGCGAAGATGCCGTCCTTGCCCAGGATGTGACCGCGGATGGTGAGGCCGCCGCTGCTCTCGCCGCCCAGCAAGGCTTCGTGCTCCTGCATGGCCTGTACGATATGTTTGAAGCCCACAGGCGTCTCGTAGGCGTGCTCGCCGAAGTGGGCAGCCAGGCGGTCCAGCAGGTGCGTCGTGGCCAGATTGCGCACCACGCCGCCGCGCAGGTCGCGCACCTCGTGCAGATAGTAGTAGAGCAGCAAAAGCACGTCGTTGATGTGAATAAACTCTCCCTGCTCGTCGACGATGGCGATGCGGTCGGCGTCGCCGTCCATGGCCATGCCCAGGTGAAAGTCGCCTTCTTTGATGGTGGTGATCAGGGTGCCCAGCGCGTTGAGATCGGGCGCGGGCGAGCGACCGCCGAAAAGGGGATCGTGCCGCCCGTGGATGGTGGTCACGCGGCAGCGAGCCTCGGTGAGCACGGTGTCCAGGGTGGCCTGGCCCACGCCGTACATGGGGTCCAGCACGATGCGCAGGCCGGCGTCGCGGACGGCCTGCATGTCAATGTGTGATTCCACGGCGTCGATGTACTCGTTGCTGTAATCCACGCGGCGCACCACGCCGGCGTCCAGGGCCAGGTCCAGCTCGATTTTGACCACGTCTTCAGGCCTGAGGCGATTGGCCTGCGCCTCGATGCGGTCTGTTTCCTCGGTGAGCAGCAGCGAGCCGTCGGAGCGGAAGACCTTGAGGCCGTTCCACTCCGGCGGGTTGTGGCTGGCGGTGAAGACCATGCCGTAAACCACTCGCTCCTCGGCCGTGGCGTAGGTGACCAGGGGCGTGGGTGCGTCCTCAGGCAGCAGAATGACCGGAATGTTGTTGCCGGCGAATACCTCCGCGGCGACTTCCGCCGCGCGCTGCGAGAGGAAGCGGCGGTCGAAGCCCACCAGCACGCCTTCCTTCTCGCGGCCCTGGCGGATAATCTCGTTAGCCAGCGCCTGGCAGAGCCGGCGCACGTTGTTCATGGTGAAGCCTTCGCCGATGATGGCCCGCCAGCCGCCGGTGCCGAAGTGGATCTCGCTTTTCTCCTCGGCGCGGTGCGGGCGCAGGTACCGTTTCTGCAGAATGAACTCCGCCTGCTGCAGGTCATCGGCGGTGTTGATGCCCAGGATTTCGTCCGGATCGTAGCTGCGGTAGCTTGTGACCTGCTGTCCGGTGCGAATGAAGCGGTGGATGGTGTCCGTCAGACGCATGTGACCCGCTTCTGCGCCGGCTTCCAGCCGTTCCAGTTCCTGGAACAGGGGCTCGGCGCAGGCCACGTAGGCCCCGAGGTTGAGCTCGGGAATCTGGCGCAGGGCGCGGGAGGCGTCCGCTTCTTCGATGACGTCGATAATCTGGCCCGAGGCGTCGCGCACGATGCGCCCGTAGGGCAGCTGTTGCTCGGTGACGGCGGTGAAGAGGGTCAGGTCTGCCCCGGTGAGCCGGTGGCGATGCAGCATGCCCAGGATGGAAGCGGGGCGGAAGAGGGGCGTATCGCCGTAAAGGATCAGCAGATCGCCGTGATAGCCCGCCAGGGCCCCGGCTGCCTGGTGTACGGCGTGGCCCGTGCCGCGCAGCTCCTCCTGCACGACGTAGCGAAAGCGGTCGCCGAGATGTTGTTGCACGCGCTCGCTGTGCCCGCCGACGACCACGTAAAGGTCCTCCGGCGCGACGAAGCGCAGCGCCAGGTCGATGACGTAATCCAGAATGGTCTGCTCGCCCAGCGGCGCCAGCAGTTTGAGGGCCGGTTTGCCGGGGCGGGCGGCAAGCACGATGGCCTTGAGCGGGCGTCGAACCGGGTCGTGGCGGCGGGAAGCATCGTCGCGCATCACTTGATTCCTGTGGTGGCGATACCTTCTACCACGTAACGCTGGGCCGAAATGTAGATGACCAGCAGAGGAATGACGGAAATGACGGCGCCGGCGAGCAGTAGATTCCACTGCGCGCCGTATTCGCCCTGGAACGTGGTGAGGCCGATGGTCACCGTGCGCAGGGAGGGCGTGGTGATGTAGAGCACCGGGCGCAGCAGCTCGTTCCAGTTGTGGATGAAGGCGATGAGGAAAAGGGTGGTCATCGCCGGTAATGAAACGGGTAGAAAAACGTCCTTGTAGATGCGGAAGGTAGACGCGCCGTCGAGCACGGCGGCCTCCACCAGTTCCTCGGGGATGGTGGCGAAGAACTCGCGCAACATGAAGGTGCCGAACGAGCCCACGAGGAAGGAGGGCACGATGAGCGGCAGGAAGGTGTCCAGCCAGCCCAGGCGGGCCATGAGCACGAATTCGGGGATGATGGACACTTCCACGGGAATCATGGTCGTGGACAGCAGCAGGGCGAAGAGGATGGCGCTGCCGCGGAACTTCATGCGGGCGAAGGCGAATCCGGCCAGCGAGGCGGTGATCAGCTGGCCGATGGCGGCCATGGTGGCCACGAAGAGGCTGTTTGCCGAGTAGCGCAGGAAGTTGTGGCGCGTCAGCACTTCTGTGTAGGAATTGAACATCCCTTCCTGAAAGAGCAGGTCGGGGTAAAGTGTGGGCGGCAGGGAGAAGATGGCGCCGCGCGATTTAAAGGTGGTGATCACCATCCACAGGAAGGGGAAGACGGTGAGAAAGGCCAGGAGGATCAGGATAAGATAGGAGAAGAGCGTGTTCAGGGTGCGCCTGCTCCACAGTCGCTGCAGCAGGGTGCGGCTCCTTGGTCGTCGTTCCGTTGGGGATAGGGTGGAAGCAGTGTCCATAACTGGCTCCTTATATCGTCGAGGCGACCATGCGCCGCCGGAAACGGAAGGAGATAAGGGTAAAAGCGCCTACAATAAACAAGAGGAACATAGCCAGGGCCGAGGCGTAGCCCATGCGACCGAAGGTGAAGGCGTTCTGGTAGATGTAGTAGGCCAGGGTGGTGGAGGCGTTGTTGGGTCCGCCGCCGGTCATCGTATAGGTCACTTCGAACGTTCTAAAGGCGTCTATGAGCGTAATGATGAAAACAAAGAAGATGATGGGCGACAGCATGGGCACGGTGATGTTGAAGAACTGCTGCCGTTTGCCGGCGCCGTCGATCGCCGCCGCTTCGTAAAGGCTGGAGGGAATGCCCTGCAGGCCGGCGAGGTAGATGAGCATCTGGAAGCCGACCTGTTTCCAGATGGAGACGATGGCCAGGGCGGGCAGCGCCCAGGTGCGGTCGGCGAGCCAGGCGGGTGGATCGGCCACCTGGAAAATGGTGCGCAAGACGTAATTGAGGACGCCGAAGCGGGTGGCGAAGATCCAGTTCCAGACCATGGCCACGGCGACCATGGCGGTGATGTAGGGCATGAAGTAGAGGGCGCGAAAGAAGGAAATGCCGCGCAGCTTCTGGTTGACCATCACCGCCATAAGCAGGGAGATGATCATCACGCCGGGCACGAAAATGAGGGTGAAGACCAGCGTGTTACGGAAGACGAGCCAGAAGGTGGGCGAGTTGAGCAGTTCCACGTAGTTGGCCAGCCCCCGGAATTCGGGCGGCGTGCGCACGTTCCAGCGGGTGAAGCTGGCGTAGCCGGCCACGGCGGTGGGGCCCAGGCGGAAGACGAAGAGGCCCACGACCATGGGGAGCAGGAACAGGTAGGGGGTCAGTTTACCATGTTTCATACGGTTGCTGGCGCCCGGTGAGCCAGCGAGCGCCGCCGGCTCACCGGGTCGTTACTGGATACTAAGGATAGTAGCGTTGCAGGACACTGTTGGCGTGCTCGTCGACATTGTCCATGGCCGTATCCAGGTCAGTGACGCCGTTGAAGACGTCGTTGAGCTGACCTTCCAGGCCGGCGCCGTCGGTGTAGCCGCGCCATTCACCCCAGCCGGGCGTGAAGGTGGTGGGGCCGGTGTTCTGGGCCCATTCCAGCAGGAAGCCCTTGTTGTCGGGCTGCTGGCCTTCCTCCAGGAACTCGTCGGAGAGCGCTACGGGCTGGTAGATAGGGATCTTGCCGCCAAAGGTGAGGTCGATGGTGCGCTCGGGCCCGGTCATGAAGTTGATGAAGTCCCAGGCCACGTCCGGGTGCTCGCAGGTGGAGGCGATGGCCATGCTGTCGGGCCAGCCATAGGCCGTGTCTTCAGTGGCCTGCGGGCCGCGGGGGATGGGCGCCACGCCCCACTCGAACGCGCCGTCGACGATGTCGCGGTTGTTCTCGATGTTCCAGGCGCCGTCCACCCACATGGCGGACAGGCCCAGGGGGAAGACGTCCTGCTGGCGAATGCCTTCCATCTCCGCCGGTTCCGGAGCGACGCCGTGCTCGTGGATCAGGGAGTCGAGGAAGGCCAGCGCTTCCACGGCGTTCTCGTCCGCGGCGAAGCGCGTCTTGTCCTCGTTGAGGAAGCGGCCGTCGTTCTGATAGACCCAGCCTTCGATGTGCGCGTAGCGGCCATAGAAGTAGAAGCCATACTGGTCCATGACGCCGTCATCGTTCTCGTCAACGGTCAACTGCTGCGCGGCGTCCAGGAACTCGTCCCAGGTCCATCCTTCTTCGGGATAGGGCACGCCGGCTTCGTCGAAGGCGTCCTTGTTATAGAAGAGCACCGTCTCCACGAAGGCGAAGGGGAAGGAGTACATGTCGCCCGTTTCACGGTCGCGCACGACGTCGAAGACGCCGGTGTAGTACTCATCAGGGTTAATGTCGCGGTCCACGTACTCCTGCAGGTTCAGCAGCAGGCCGTCGCCGTGCCACTGGTCGAAGAAGCCCGCGCTCATGTTAAAGACGCAGGGCAGATCGTCAGCCGCAGCCAGCGCTTCGAGCCTGGTCCAATAATCGGGGGTGCCGATGACCTGGAAGTCGATGTTCACATTGGGATTAGCTTCCATGAATTTATCAACCATGATCTGCTCGGTCTCCTCGAAAGAGGGATCCCACATATAGTAGGTCATGGTGATTTCTTCTGCCGCCGGCTCTTCAGCTTCTTCCGGCTCCTCTGCCGGTTCTTCGGCGTCGGTGCCGGAATCATCCGCGCCGGAATCGTCCGCCGCCGGCTCTTCGGCGTCCGCGCCGGTATCCGCGGGCGCTTCCGTGGGCTCGGCGGGGGCGCTGCAGGCGACCACGAGCGCCAGCACGAGCAGGGTAATTAGCAGCTTGAGATGTTTCATCTTCTGTAATCTCCTCAAGAGTTGTGTTCTCAAGATATGGCAGGTCAGTGTGCTGTGGGCAAGTTACGGAATCGTTCTATGGCCTCACCTCCTATTCAATGGCAGTCAGACAGTTGATGGATCCAGTAGTCTGTCCAGGGCCAGCAGCGCCACGCCCTGCAATCCGGCGCGGCGACCCAATGAAGAGCGCACCAGCCGCACGCCGGGAACGTAGTCCTTGAGCGCGCGTTGCCGGGCGATGGGTTGCACAAGGGAAAAGAAGAAATCATCCTCTTCGAACAGTTCGCCGCCGAGGGCGATCACTTCCGGGTTAAGCAGGTTGATGAGGTTGCCCAGCGCCTGGCCTACCCACTCAGCAGTAGCGGTGACCGCCTCCAGGCAGTGGGTCTGCCCGGCCCGGGCGGCGCGCATGATTTGCGGCACGCTCAGGTTTTCGGGGGAGAACTCGGCTGCGCCCGGGCCGTTGCTGGACGCCAGAGCGCTTTGCACACGCTCCACCAGCGCTTCGCTGGAGACGAGGGCCGAAAAGCAACCGCGGTTGCCACAGCGACAGAGCGGGCCGTCGGGCTGCAGCATAACGTGACCCATTTCGCCGGCGCTGGTTCGTCCTCGTTGGTAGATGCGACCGTCGACGACGAGACCGACGCCGGCGCCGGCGCCCACGGTGAGGTAGAGGAGGCTGTGGCAGCCGCGCCCGGCGCCAAAATGGTACTCACCCAGCGCTGCCGCATCCTCGCTGTTCTGTACCAGAACGGGGGCCTGGAATTCGCGCGCCAGGGAGGGGCCCAGGGGCAGCCGGCTGACGTTGATGTTGGCGAAGACGAGTTCGCCGCTGCCCGCGTTGACCAGGCCGGGCACGCTGACGCCGATAGCCACCGCTTCGCGCACTTCCACGTCGGGGGAGGCGATGAGGTCGTGAATGATGGCGCTGATGGTAGCCAGCAGACCCTCGTTGCCCTCAATGTCCTTCTCGCGCTTCACTTCGGTGAGGATGTCGCTCTTGAGATCCAGCGCCGCGGCGCGTATGATGCGCCGCCCAAAGGCGCTGGATACGTCCACGGAGATCACGGTGCCGCCTTTGGGATCGATTCCCAGCAGGATGGGGCGGCGGCCTCCGGTCGAGGCGCCTCTGCCCACTTCGCGCACCAGACCGCTGTCCATGAGATCGGAGACGGCGGCGGAGGCGGTGGTGGGGCTCAAATTCAGATCACGCGCGATGTCGCTGCGGGAGACGGGCTCCTGCTGGCGGATGAAGTTGAGTACGGTGGCGCGGTTGGATTGCTTGATCGACTG
>JBMCFH010000192.1:0-6638 GCA_048620455.1 Chloroflexota bacterium
GTGCGGGTCAGGATGCGCAGTAACTGGCGCGTCACGTCTCGCGTTTCGGGTCCGATTTCGCCCGGCGGGCCCACACAGGCCGGGCAGCCATCGCGGCAGCGGCAATCGTCAATCAGTTCCAGCGCCGCGCTGAGCAGATCGTCGTGTAGCTCGAACAGGCGTTGGCTGAAGCCCACGCCCGCGGGCACCCGTTCGTAGATAACGACGGTGGGCGCGCCGGTCAGGGGATTGCGCGCTTCGGCGCTGACCTGGATGTCGCCAGGGTCGCACATCAGATAGAGGGGCGCCAGGTTGCGCAGGACGTAGGCCAGCCCACCCAGCGCAGAGCGCGTGCGCTGCCCCTCCTCGGCGCGACGGTGGCAGCGAGGGCAAAGGGTGATCAGGTTGTCCAGGCGATTGGCCTCGCGGTAATTCTCGTTTTGACCGGGCACGTAGCCGAAGTCGCGGAAGGGGCGAATGTGGTGCACGTGCAGCGTCTGTGGTCCGTTGCTCTGCCCACCGGGCGACTGTGGCTCGGCGTCTGGCCCCGCGCCACAGGTGCGGCAGCGGTAGTCGTCCCGTTCCAGCACTTTGAGCCGCTGCCCCTGCCAGTTGGGGCCGTAATCGTTGGGGCGCAAGAGCACGCCGGCTTCGATCAGCTCCTCTGTCAGCGCCTCGCCAAAAACGATCCAGTAGCCGCTGGTGTCCAGCTCGATTTCGGGCAGGTCGATGTCGCCGAAGCCCAGGGTCTCGTGCGAGTAGCGCTTTATTTTGCGGTAGGCGGTGGCCTTCGTTACCACCAGCACATCGCCATAGGCGTGCAGCAGGTCGCCACGAATCGCCTCCGCCTCTGGCGCCAGGCGGCGGATGGTGCTGCCGATGCTGGCCCGCGTGTAGTAATCGACGTCCACGGCGCGCACGAAGGCAACACGATTGTCCCAGTCCATTTCTTCTACGAGATAGGTGCGCGCCTGGTGCATATACACGGCGCCTTCGTACAGTAAAAGGGGCACGCTTTCCACGTCGACCTCGCCGATGACCTCGGGACGGTCGCCGCTGATGTCCTGGACGACCACGGAGTCCCCGCCGCTGGTGCGCAGGGAAACGTTGCTGGCAGGAACCCCCTCGCCCAACCAATGGTACTGCTGGCGCGTCTGGTGCATCACGCCTTCTGCGGTCAGCAGGTCCAACAACTCGTCCACCGGCCCATACCCGCCGAAGGACTCGCCGGCCTTAAAAGGCAGTTCAAAGGCGGCGCACAGCAGGTGCTTGACCATGATGCGCAGGTTGTCAGGATTGAGCAGAGCGTGTTCCGGCGAGCGTCCGAAGAGAAAGCGCGGGTGGTTGCAGATGTACTGATCGAGCGGGCTGCTGTTGGCGACCAGAACCACGGCCGAAAGATCGTTGCGCCGGCCGGCGCGCCCTGCCTGCTGCCAGGTAGAGGCGATGGAGCCCGGATAGCCGGTGAGCACGGCAGCGCCCAACTGGCCGATGTCGATGCCCAGCTCCAGGGCATTGGTCGCCACCACGCCGCGCACGTCGCCGCTGCGCAGGCCCTGTTCGATGGCCCGCCGCTCCAGGGGTAAGTAGCCGCCGCGATAGCCGGCGACAAGGTCCGGATCGCGATTTAGCTCCTGCATCTCATCGCGCAAATAAGCCAACAACAGCTCCACCGTCTGTCTCGCGCGGGCGAAAACCACCGTCTGTACATCGTGAAACAGGAAGCTGGCGGCGGCGTCTTTGGCCATCAACACACTGCTGCGTCGCAGCCCCAGTTCCTCGTCGATGAGAGGCGGATTGTAGAGGATGAACTGCTTCTCACCAGAGGGCGCGCCATTTTGTGTCTCGTCGACCAGCACGAACGATGTTTCGACCAGGCGTTCAGCGTGCTCGCGCGGGTTGGCAATGGTCGCCGAACAACAGATAAATTGTGGATCGCTGCCGTAGAAGTGGCACAGGCGGCGCAGGCGGCGCAGCACGTTCGCCACATGGCTGCCGAACACCCCGCGATAGGTGTGAATCTCGTCGACCACGACAAAGCGCAGCTGGCTGAGCAAGTGACGCCAGGAAGTATGGTAGGGCAAAATGCCCGCGTGCAACATATCCGGGTTGCTAACGACGATGCCCGCCGCCTCGCGCACGTCGCGGCGACGGCTGCGCGGGGTGTCGCCGTCATAGCTGTGGATAGTTGTGGATAAGTCGCCCGATTCGATGAGCGCAGCGGTCTCTGCCAGCTGATCGTGGGCCAGGGCCTTGGTGGGAAAGAGGTAAAGGGCCTGCGCCGAGGGCTCGGTCAGCAACGTCTGCAATACGGGGATCGTATAGCACAGACTCTTCCCGGATGCCGTCCCGGTGGCTATCACCACGTCGGCCCCATCCAGCACAGCGTCGATGGCTGTGGCCTGGTGCGTGTATAGCTGCTCAATACCATGCGCTTGTAGCGCCTGAGAGAGCGCGGGCAACAGCGCGTGCCTCAGAGCCATCGTTTGCGCCGGTTTGCCGGGAAGGCGTTCCCAGGCCACCACCTGCGACACGAAATCTCGATTCATCCTCAATTGCGTCAGGACGTTTGATAGGCTCATGATAGGCGCTTCTTTTTTTAGTCAGGCTGCCAATGGCGCTATTGTAGCAGCACTGCGTAATATCCACTTATTATCCCCGGACCGGTTCATCTTAATCTCTTTTATTTAGTTGTTATAGTAGGGCTGTTGATATGTTAATAACTTCAGCTTTGACCCATATCTTGTTGCAACTGGCATCGCGCCCCCACATATTCTGCCATTGTGCTGTGAGTGGTGGTGGGCGGTTGTGGATAAATTGGGAGAGCGCTGTGTATAGTCCCAACAGCGCTTCGTTTGCTTCCTTTTTAGAGGCGATCATCGCTCACCCGAATATATGGTTGTCCCATTATGTGAGAACCCTCTATTTGCGATTTTCAGGCGGGTTGACGCCGCAAATTGCTTGTGAGACTTTTCCACTAAAAGGGCATGTTTTCCACAATTTTGTGAGGGTTATCCACAGTTATCTTGACAATTGCCTCAAAAATTGTCTATTATGCGGATACTTAAGGTAGGTCCTGAGACGCCTAACATTAGGGAACTCATGGCACGGGAGGCAGTAGCATGAGCATTATCAAGGTATCCGCCCGTTCTAGAACTGCGTCTGTGGCCGGCGCTATTGCGGGTGTCATTCGCGAAGCGAATCGCGCAGAAGTGCAGGCCATTGGAGCAGGTGCAGTTAACCAGGCGGTAAAGGCCATTATTATAGCCTCCGGTTATCTGGCTGAGGAGGATAGATACGTCGCCTGCTTGCCTTCTTTCGTGGAGGTGATGATCGACGATCAGGAGCGGACGGCGATACGCTTTGTAGTAGAAGCGCGGGAGCAGTTGGTGGAGGAGCCTCTGGATCTGTGGTCGACGGTTTGACGACTCCCCTACAGAACTACTGATAGACGGTAAACCGAATAAGAAGGGTTGCCAGTTTCGACTGACGCCGGTTAAATAGAAAGCGCTAATTGATGGGCTGCTTTCTCTTCCGGCGTTGCCTTATGGCGCGGCTGAATCGGGAGGGCAGCGCCGGTTAGGCCGGACGGCTTATGTGGATTCGTTTTGTCCTCTATGGATTGGGCGGTTGGTGCGGTGAGATCGTGTATACGGCGCTTACGGAGAGCCTGCCGCGGCGTGACTGGCGGCTGGTGGGCGTAACCTACCTGTGGATGTTTCCCATCTACGGGTTGATCGCGCCTCTCTATGAGCCTGTTCACGACCTGATTCGCGGCGTTCCCTGGTATGGCCGAGCCGTCGTCTGGGCGCTGGGGTTTACCCTGGTAGAATGGGCCAGCGGCTGGGCCATCGCCCGCCTGACCGGGCGCTGTCCCTGGGATTACAGCGACCGGCGCTGGGCGATCAATCCCTACATTCGCTGGGATTACTTTCCGGTATGGGCCGTGGTGGGGCTGGCCCTGGAGCCCATTCACGATTTTCTGGTTGAGCTCACGCCGGCCATTGAAGCGGCGCTCTTTTAAGCAGGACGTCAATCTTTTTATAACGTGCTGTGAGCGTCACGAAGCGGAATGCACCGCGCCGTCGAGATGTCGCCCGGTGCGCCAGGCGCAGGACGATTTTTTGAGGAGACCTATGCTACAGCCGAGCGACTTCTTCGATCTCAGCGACCAGTTCGTCGCTGCTCTATTTGACGAGTGCGAATACGTGTGGGAGGCCGTGGGCCGTATTCAGTGGCACGTGGCGCGCCTGACGCGCGAGCGGCAGACGATACGGGGCGAGGTGATGTCCGGCGCGGTTGTCAGCAACCGCGCGGTGCACATTGCCGACGGGGCGCGCATTGAGCCGGGCGCTTACGTGCTGGGCCCGGCGTATATCGGTCCTGGCTGTGTGGTGCGCCACGGGGCTCTGGTGCGTGAGAATGTGATTATGTTCTCCGGCAGCGTGTTGGGCCATGCCAGCGAAGCGAAGAACAGCCTCTTTCTGCCGCGCGCCCACGCGCCGCACTTCAACTACGTGGGTGATAGCATCCTGGGCCATCGCGTTAACCTGGGTGCGGGTTCCAAGCTGAGCAACCTGACGATCGTCAGCGAGAAGGACGAGATGGGGCGCAGGCCGACGGTGCAGGTCGAGGTTGAGGGCGACGTTTATGATACGGGGCTCGCCAAGCTGGGCGCTATCCTGGGCGACGACGCCCAGACCGGCTGTAACGCCGTGCTCAACCCCGGTTGCCTCGTAGGCGCCCGCACGCTGATCTACGCCAATCTCAGCCTGCGCAAGGGCTACTACGGACCTGATAGAGTTGTAAAATTACGGCAGACAATTGAAGAAACCACACGGCGATGAGCAGTGGTGAGATGATTAAAAGGAGTTGACGGTGACGACGAACGGAAGAAATGGCAATGGGTACCAGACGGGCCCCTGGCGTCTGGATGAACTGTTCCCCGGCTTGCAGAGCCCCGAGTTGCAGGAGGCTGTGCAGCAGCTTGAAGAACAGGCGGAGGCGTTTGAAGCGTGGCGCTCCCGCCTCGATCCGCAGATGGATGCGCAATCGCTGAACGAGCTTTTGCAGGCGTATGACCGGCTGGTGCGCGACGCCTCGCGTGTGCAGGGGTTTGCCAGCCTCAGTTTTGCCGCCGATACGCAGAATCAGCAGGCGCAGAGCCTGATGGCCCGCAGCCAGCAACTGGCAGCGGAACTGGACAACCGCACGATGTTCTTCAAGCTGTGGTGGAAGCAGCTGGAGGAGGAACCGGCGCAGCGCCTCCTGGAGCAAAGTGGAGAGTTCCGTTACTGGTTGGAGAGCCTGCGACTGGAACGCCCGCACACGCTGTCGGAGCCCGAAGAAAAGGTGATTAACCTCAAGAACGTCAACGGCATCAGCGCCCTCAACACGCTGTACGATGCGATCACCAGCCGCTATTCGTTCCATCTAGCGGTCGACGGCGAAGAGCGGGAGCTGACGCGTGGTGAGTTGAGCGTCTTCTTCCGCCACCCACAGGCCAACTTGCGCGCGGCCGCCTACCAGGAGCTGTTCCGCGTCTACGGCGACGACGCGCCGATCCTGGGGCAGATTTACCAGGCGCGCGTGCGCGATTGGCGCAGCGAGTACGTTAATCTGCGCAACTACGAGTCGCCCATTGCGGTGCGCAATCTGGCCAATGACGTTCCGGACGAGGTGGTAGAAACGTTGTTATCCGTTACCCGCGATAACCGCGATCTTTTCCAGCGCTTTTTCCGCCTGAAGGCGCGCTGGTTGGGAATGGATCAGTTGCGGCGCTACGATGTGTACGCCCCGGTGGTGCAGACGGAGAAAGAGTACGAATTTGATGAAGCGGTGGATCTGGTGCTGACCAGCTATAACCAGTTCGACGGTCGCTTCGCCGAGCTGGCGCGGCGCGTACTCGACGAACAGCATCTGGACAGCGAGGTGCGCCGTGGCAAGCGCTCGGGCGCCTTCTGCGCCACGCTTACGCCTGACCTGACGCCGTGGATCTTGCAGTCGTACCAGGGCAAGCCGGACGACGTGGCTACGATGGCCCACGAGATGGGGCACGCCTTGCACAGCATGTTGGCCGACCACCACCCGGCTCTGACACAACAGGCATCGCTGCCTCTGGCTGAAACGGCGTCTACCTTTGGCGAAATGCTGGTCGTGGACCGCCTGCTGGCGGAGGAGAACGACGCTTCGGTGCAGCGGTCGCTTCTCTTCCGCCAGATGGATGACGCTTACGCCACCATCCTGCGCCAGGCGTACTTCGCCATCTACGAGCGCGCGGCGCACGAGGCGGTCGATGGCGGCGCGGCGGTGGACGACCTTTCCGCCCTCTATCTGGAGAATCTGCAGGAGCAGTTTGGCGACTCGCTGCAGCTGACGGACGACTTCCGCCACGAGTGGGTGGCTATCCCTCATCTCTACAAGTATCCCTTCTACGTCTACGCCTACGCCTTCGGCCAGTTGCTGGTGCTCTCCCTCTACCAGCAGTACCGTGAGGAAGGGGACTCGTTCAAGCCACGCTACGTGGAGATCCTCGCAGCAGGCGGTTCCGACTCGCCGGCGGCGATCCTGCACCGCGCGGGCCTGGAGATCGAGGACGGGGCGTTCTGGCAGGGTGGCTTTAATGTGTTGCGTGATTTGATGGAGCAGTTGGAGGGGCT
>JBMCFH010000193.1:0-6621 GCA_048620455.1 Chloroflexota bacterium
GCCTGATTTATAGCGCACTTTGTATCCCCCTGTTGTATCCCGATACATTCCCCACCCTTCCCCTCTCGACTATTCTTGAGTTGAGAGACAGGGGTCTCCTGCTGAAGTACCGTTCTACGACGCCTACGAGGAAGCATCTGATGAAGATTCCACGCTGGTTTAAAATCCTTGCCACCGCTCTGGCAGGGCTGATGGTCGTGCTGCTGCTGGGCGCGGCGCTCTCCGTACCTTACCGTTGGGTCAAGTCCGCGCCGCCGTCCGACCAGCCCCGCGCGCATTACAACACCAAGAACACCACCCGCTTCATGGCCGGCGACACGGCCCAGACGGCGGCCCGCGTGGGTCGCGCCGTCTACCCGGCTACCACGGAAGGCAACACACCCGACCTGCTCATCCTTTACGACGAAGCCAACTGGCGCGCCGGGCTGGCGGCGGCCCCCCTCACACGCGCGCTGAACGGCCTGCTGCTGCCCACCAGCGCCATTGCTGCGCTCCCCGCCGACTTCGCCGTCAGGGGCAGCGACGCCGTCGGCGGCGCCCAGGCCCTGTTGCTCGACGACGCCACCTCGGAGGATGGTCGCTTCACCACCGAATCGGTGAGCAGCGGCGAGATCGCCGCGCTGTTGCAGGAGGCTGGCGCTGCGCCACAACACGCCATCATCGTCGACAGGAATGATCCGTCCACCGCCGTTTTGGCAGCGCCGTGGGCCGCTTACAGCGGCGATCTGATCGTCTTCGACGAGAGTGAGATTCCCGGCGAGATGCCGGCCTACGCCCTGGGCGCGGCCGAAGCCGGCGCCGGCATACCGCGCATCGGCGGTGAAAATCCGCACGTTACGGCCATCGCCTTCGCCTCGTTCGAAGACGAGGAGACACCCCTTTTTGGCTGGGGCTTCAATGCGGACAGCCTCACCGGCTACCGCGGGTTTACCATCGCTCCAGAAGATGAACCGGCGCTAGGCTTGCTCAGCGCCAACCTGGCGCGCCGGGGCAAACCTGGCCCTCTCTTCTGGAGCAGAGCGCACGAACTGCCCCAGGGCGTCTACAACTATTTCTTCAGCCAGCGCGCCGCCTGGTGGGTCACGCCGTCTGAGGGGCCTTTTCACCACTTCTACATCATCGGCGACACAGACATGATCAGCTTCGACGCGCAGGGACAGGCCGACTACAGCGTGGAGATCGGCCCTTACTTTCAGAAGGGGTTCGCCGCCGGCCCCCTGGACATGCTGGCGACAGCGTGGGTGCTCCTGGGCGTGGCCTCCGCCGTGTGGATCGCCATCCACGAAACGCGCTTCCTACCACACCAGAACTGGCTGATGAAACTGGCCTGGCCCCTGCTGGCGCTGATGATCGGCCCCTTCGGCATTCCCTTCTACCGCCTGGCCTACAACCGGCCCATCATCAAGCACGGCGACATGATCATGTGGGACCGGCCCTTGTGGCTGCAGGGGCTGGTGGCGACCGCCTCCGCCGTGGGATTCGGGGGCCTGATCATGGTCACCAGCGGCTACCTCATCACCCTCCTTGGCATGCCCTTAATCCCCATGAACAACGTCGCCTTTCTCCTGGGCACGCCCATGATCCTGGTCATGATCATTAACTATGTCGTCGCCGTCGTCGTCGCCTGGCTCCTTTACCAGACGCCAATGATGGCTGTCATGTACGACGTCAGCTACCAGGAAGCGCTGCCCAAAGCATTCCCGCTGGTCGCCGCCTCCATGGCGGCTGCCGCCATCGGCATGAACCCCAGCATGTGGTGGTTCATGATGTCCAAATTCCCCATGATGCCCAGCGAAGAGTCCATCCTCTGGTTCGGCACCATGTTCGTCACCGTATTCCTCGCCTTCCTCATTGCCTGGCCTTTGAACTACTACTTTGTGCGAGAGCAGAGGAAAGCGGGGTTGATGTAGTGGAGATCGGAGATTGGAGATCAGAGATTGGAGATCGGAGATTGTCTACTGACACCCCGGCAAACCCCTCAATCTCCAATCAACCAATCTCTAATCTCCCAAAAGAACTATGCGCGATACAGCCGTTACTCTCATTTTAGTCACCCTCGGCATCCTGCTATACGCCTGGCAAGGGCCGGCGCTGGTAGAGAGCGCCTACATGCCGGCGGATGAGCCACAGGAATTGCCCTATCTTGATCTCAACCAGGCTCAGGTAACCGCCAACACGGCGCGAATCGGCAGTGATGATCCCATCGAAACGGCGGTCGCCGTGGCCAACATCGTCTATCCCGCAACAGAGCCGGAAAACACGCCGGGCGCCGTCATTCTCGTGGGCATGGACAGCTTTGCCACCGCCATGGTTGCCGCCAGCCGCATCCAGCACTTCCCTGTCAACGCGCCCATTCTTTACGTCGATCAGAACGGCATCCCCGACGCCACACGCAACGAACTGTTGCGCTTGAAGCCAGAAGGCGTCGTCGCCGACCGCAACGTGCAGGTTTATCTTGTGGGAGAAACCGCCGCCGCCCTAAACGAACAGGTCGAGGACATGGGCTTTAAGACGCGCGCTTTCACCGCCGGAGATCCCACCCAACTGGCCCGAATTGTCGATGATTGGACCTCCACGCAACACGGCGACCACCGCAACGAGATGGTTATAGCCAACCTGGACAATCTGGAACCGGCGATTCCCAGCGCTTTCTGGAACGCCCACCGCGGCGACGGGCTGGCTTTCGTCACCGAGGAAGGCATTCCAGAGGCCACCGTCGAGATGTTCCGGCTGCGGGCCAACGGCCCCTGGCTCTACATCTTCGGCGACGAGACCGTCGTTTCCGAGGAGGTTGCGCGCGAACTGGCGCAGTACGGGCACGTCACGCGCATTGTAGGCCCTGACGTCACCGAGACCAGCGCTTTCTTCGCCGGCTTTCACGACGAAGGCAAGGATTGGGGCGCCTGGTTCTGGCAGAAACCGCGCGCCATGGGCTGGGGCATCGACGAGGCAGGACACAACGTCATCGTCGTCAACCCCGATGGCCCCGGCGGCTGGCAGAACGTCATGACCGCCACCACCCTGTCACACATGGGCAAGCACGCACCGGTCCTGGTCGTAGACGTCGACGGCGTGCCGCCGCCCGCCGCGGAGTATTTGCAGAGCACCAAACCGTACCCCACCGCACCACAACAACAGTTGACGAACCACGGCTGGATCATCGGCGGCGAAGAAACGATCTCCTGGAACACGCAAACAATAGTGGACCAGATGCTTGATCCATACCTGCCCTTCCCTGAAGACGGTTGAGAATAGCGATTGGAGTGCATTATGACAGTCGAAGTCTACGACGAGTCTGACCAACAAACGAGCGACGCCCATAATGGAGGTATGCTGGAACTCGCCGAGCGTATAGAGGCGCACTATACCGCTCCCAGCCCCCAGGCCACAGCCTACGCGCCCAACTTCTTCCCGCGCCTGCTGGACCACGGCATATTCTGGGGGCTCCTTGCCGGCACCGTGCTCGGCGTCATGTTCGGCTGGCTATTGCACAGTGGCCGGCTCACCCCGTCTGGCTGGGAAGGCCTCTTCTCGCTGACCCCGTTCACCTTCTTCGCCTTCTGGGCCTTCGCCGGCGCTGCCCTGGGCCTGCTGCTCGGCGGCGTCGCGACCCTGCTGCTGGCGGAACCGCCGCCGCTGGGAGAGCCGGCGCAATCAGACTCCAGCTCGTAGAATCCCAGCCGTATACCTGAGTCATCCCCTGTGCAGGCTTCCCCCACTCATCGCTTCACACACTGCTGTAAGCGGGAGCACAGTGCACGCTGCACGACCTGTGTTAGAATTACGTGCGGTGTGCCTGCTTAAGCATGCGCGCCTGCCCCAGAATCCAGAAATCTGTGCGAGGGAAGAGTTTATGTCAAAGAGTTTGAAAGAAAAGCGTAGGCAAAAGTTAGCGCACGAGCGCCGCAGGCGGCGCCTGATCATCGGTACAATCGCCGCCGTGGTCGTCATCGGCCTGGGCGCTCTGATTTACGCCCGATTCCTGCAAAGCATTCCCGGCCTGCAGGAATTCCCCAACCAGGAACGGGGCCACGCTGAAAACGTCAGCATCCCCGACGAAGGATTACCGCCCGTTGGCGGCGTCCACAACCCGCGCTGGCTTAACTGCGGCGTCTACCGCGAACCTGTGGATTCGGCCATGGCTGTGCACTCGCTGGAGCACGGGGCCATCTGGATCGCTTACCATCCCGATTTGCCTGAAGAGCAAATAGCAGAGCTGGAAGCATACGCCGACAGCTATACGCTGGTCGCGCCTTACCCCGGCCTGATAACCGACGTCGTCGCCACTGCGTGGGGCGCCCAGGTGCAATACGAGGGCGCGCCGGACGATAGCCTGGATCAGTTTATCGCCCGCTACCAGGGGCAGGGACCCGAACCGGGCGCCACGTGCTCCGGTGGCGTCGGTTCACCGGTGTCGGCCGGCTGAAATAACCTCAATGAGCGAGAGCGACTTCACCTATAAATCCCAGGACGTCAATTACCTGGGCTTCCTGGAAGCGCAACTCCGCGATCTACAGGGCATCGACACCCTGGCCTACGAGCTCATTCAGAACGCAGACGACGTACGTGATGAGCACGGCTTGCCCCAGACAACCTGGCTAACCTTCGACGTCACCGACGAAGCCCTCGTCGTGGAAAATGACGGCGTCTTCCGCCCCGTCGATTTCGAACGGCTGCAAAACATCGCCGGCGGCGGCAAGCGCCAAGAGGCCGGCACCACCGGCGCCTTTGGCCTGGGGTTCATCGCCGTCTACCAGATTACCGACGCGCCCGAGATATTCTCCAACGGCATTCACTGGACCATTCGACCACAGGCGCCGCCCGACAGGCGCATCCAGGAACGCCGTGTAGAGACCGAGGGTACCCGCTTTCGCCTGCCGTGGGCCTTCGACGACGCTTCCCCGGTGCGGCGCACGCTGCGCATTGAAGCGGTCCGCCCCCAGGATCTGGATCACTACGCCGACGCTATCGCCGGCGCCATCGAGCTTGCCGCCCTCTTTCTGCAGCAACTCCAGGTGTTGGAAGTCCGCCGCAACGGCAAACTGGTGCGGCGTATAGAACGAGAGGCGGTCGCCACACACCAGATCGTGCTTCACGATTCCCGTGGCGCGCCCACCACCTGGCTCTTGTTCCAGGGCCACTTCGGCCAAGAGGCAAACGCATTACGCGAACAGTATGCCTGGCAGATAGAGACCCAACGCCACAGCGACGTGCGCCTGGCCCTGCCCGCCGACATGCCGCATAGACCCGGTCGCCTCTTCGCCGTACTCCCCACCGACACAACATTCCCTCTCCCTGGGTACATTAGCGCCGACTTCTTCCCCACGACCGACCGCAAACGCATTCACTTCGACGGCGGCTACCAGGCGCGGTGGAACGAAGCAGCCATGCGCTGCGCCGCAGAAACGCTGGCCCAGAATCTTTCCCTGCTCCCCGACCTCTTAGGACACCGCGGCCTGTGGCAGCTGCTACAAAAAGCGGCGGAAACAGAGCAGATGGTCGCCGACGACCTCCTGCCCGCCGCATTTGCTTCCTTCTGGCGCGCGCTGGCGCCCCACCTCAGTAAGGCGCCCATCGCCTACACCGCAACAGAGGAGTGGCGCCCGGCGCCGGACGTGCGCCTTGTGACCCGCGAGGCGGCGATCCCACTGTTGCTGGCTCTACACATCCCCGTCGCGCACCCCGATCTGATCCCTTACGTTGGCCTGCTGCAGCGGGACGCTGTCGGCGCTCGCCAACTCAGCATAGAAGACCTCCGCTCCGGCTTACAGCGCGTAGACCTGACGCGCCCCACCCCACTACACGACGCCCCCGCCCCCTTGCGCAGCCTGGACGCCTGGCAGGAGGTGTGGGCGTTGATAGATCGACTGCTGGACCGCAGCCCTGGCCCGCGAGAGCGCGCCGCCGCCCTGGAACAACTTGGGCGCTACGCCTTAGTCCTCGGCGATTCGATGATCCTCTTCCCCCTCAATCGTGTCTACCGCGGCGGCTCCGAAGCCAGGGCCCTGTTCCCCGACGTGCCCTGGGTGCACCCCGCCCTTCCCCCCGACACCTTTCCCGGCCGCTACGTGCAGCAATTCGGAGCGCGCCAGGCCGTCGAGCGGCTGGCCGAGACGCCAATCGACCGGTTGGAAGACGCGTGGCGCATGGGCCGGCTGGATCTATCCCGCCTCTTCCGCTGGTTTGAATCGCGGCAGATTGAAATATTCGCCGACGATCCATCCCTGCAAAAAGAGATCCGGCGACTGCCGCTGTGCCCTGTTGAAGGGGAACTGCGTCCGCTGGGCGACCTCTACCTGCCCGGTGGTTTCGAAGACCCCCTGCGCGTGGCCGGTATCATCGATCTGCAGGCCCTCGGCGGACGCCGCGAGTTTCTGCGCGACCTGGGCGTGCGAGAGCTGGACTTCGACGCCTATCTGCACAGCTACCTGCCGCGCCTGTTTGACCAGGATCCGGATCTGCCCTCCGACGCCCTGCACCGCCTGGCACAGCTCCTGGCGCGTCGTCTGGGACAATTTCGAGACGACGACGAGCTACAGGAGATACTCAGTCGCCTGCCCCTGGTCGCCTGCATGGACGGCTCCTTCCGCCCGGCCAACGTCGTCTACGAATCACGTGAGG
>JBMCFH010000194.1:0-6613 GCA_048620455.1 Chloroflexota bacterium
CTATTCATATACCCACTCCTCAAATAACGAATCCAGATCACACTCACAATGCGCTTCGGCCAGCTCCTGCAGGCCCTGCGGCGTGCCGATGTCCCAGGTGTAACGGTCGTAATAGTCGCGTAAAAAGGCGTCGAACGTATCCTCACCCATTGTCTGCTCCAACGTCTCAAAGAAGAGGGGACCGCGACCGTAGACGATGCCGCTATATTCGGGACCTTCGTACTCTGCGACCGGCAGGCCAATGGGAATGTCAGCCTCATCTACCGCGGCCCAGCGCTGTTCCAGCGAGCGACGGAACCCGGCTGCCGCCGCCGGACCGCGCACGTCTTCGAAGTATGTCATGGTAATGTACTGCACCAGTGATTCGTCCAGCCAGGGATCGTCAAGCTGGTCGTTGCCCACCACGGCGTAGAACCACTGGTGTCCTACCTCGTGGGCCACCGTCGGTTCCAGGAAGGTGGTCGGGAGACGAGACTGCGAGGGATCGTACAGGTCTTTGTTGATAGCCACTATGCCGGGATACTCCACGCCCAGGGCCAACGTCGGCGTGGTCACCACGTCAAACTCGCGGTAAGGATAGAGCCCGATATTTTCGTTGAAGCTCTGCAAAGAAGCCGCCGCATAGTCCAGGGCGTCGCGCTGGGCCGGTTCCAGCTCGGGAAACGCGTAACTGTTTACCGTCGTCCCGTCCACTTCAGTGCTAACCACGTCAAACCCCTCACTTGCCGCCAGGTAGAAATCCCGGGCGGGGCCCGCCGCGTAGGTAACAACTTGTTGCTGATCCACCTGCTCGCGCCCCACAGCCACGCCAGAAGCGACCAGCTGTACGCCGCGTGGCGCCGTCAGCCGCACCACGTAGAAGCTGCTGTCGGCGTAGACCACATCACCGCTCTCCGGCGCGATCTCAATATTCCAGCCCTCGTCGTCGTATACGGCGATCATCGGATAGAAATGGGCCAGAGCCAGAATATCGTCGTTGAAAACAAAGGTGCCGTAGTTGCCGCCGCCCTCTTCTGGAACTTCGACCGTGAAGGTCAGCGCGAAGACGACGGACTCGCCCGGCTGCAGCGCGGGTGTCAGAGGAACGCGCATGGCGCTGTCCGCCAGTTCGTACTCTGGCGTGACAGGCTCGCCGTTCACGCTCACGCTGTCAACTTCGGTCTGACCATCGGCAAGGTTGGGAAAGAGGCGAAAGTAGACCTCGTCCAGGGGTACGGATTCGCGATTGGTATACCGCACCTCCTGCGCTCCTTGCAGCTCTGTGAGCGTCTCACTCAGCTCCAGGTCCAGATGATAAACGCTGGCCTCCGCCAATAGCGCCAGCGCCTCATCAGCCGCGCTGTCGATCAGCCCGCTGCGATAGACCTCTTCGTCCGCCCAACTCAAATCGAACAGTTGCGGTTGGGGCAGCTCCGCTCGGGAGCCTGCCTGTGCTTCAGTGGTCTCGGTAGGCGCCGGCGCCGTGTCGGTCGCCGTCGCCGGTTGGGGTTCCTCTGTTGCCTGCTGGAGGGGAGTCTCTACCGGCGCTGTTGCCGGCGCCGGCGTCGCGTTGCGCGTGGGCGTCAGACGGTCTGCCAGACCACAACCTGCCAGAAGCACCATGCTGAGCACGATGAAAAGTGATAGAAATCGACGGTCCATAAATGCCTTCCGCTCTTACTAACCATGGGCTCCGTGGCGCATAATACGGCCTCACGACACTTCTGGCAAGCCCGGAGCCCTCCCTGCTTTATTCACGCTGCAGCAGCAGCATAGTCATGTCGTCAAGCTGCGCCTGAGCGCCGCTAAACCGCGCAACGGCTCTCAGGATTTCGTCCTGGACGCGCTGCGCCGGCTGACCCGCGCACTGTTGCACGGTTTGCAGCAGCCGCTCCTCGCCGAATAACTCGCCGGTCTCGCTATGCGCTTCTGTGATGCCGTCGGTGTAAAGCAACAGCAGCTGGCCCCGCGCCACCTGGACGCGCCTGCTCTCCCAGCCGCCCTCAGGCCAAACGCCCAACGGCATGCCCGTGTTGCTCAAGGCCTCATGAGATCCCGCGCCCAGCAACAGCGGAGGGTTGTGACCGGCGTTGGCATAGCGGAACTCGCCGCTCTCCGGCTGCAACACGCCATAAAAGACGGTCACGAACAACTCGCTATTCGTGTCCGCCAGGATGCGTTCGTTCGCCGCCGCCAGCACCTTCTCCGGCTGCTGCGGGTAGGCATAGGCCTGCGTGCGCAGCAGGGTACGGCTCAGGGCCATGAACAGCGCCGCGCCCATGCCCTTATCGGCCACGTCGGCGACGACCAACCCCACTCGACCCTCGGGCAGCGCAATCACGTCGTAGAAGTCGCCCGACGTCGTCCGCGCCGGAATCAGGGTCGCGGAGAGCTGCCAGCCTGACAGGCGGGGCAGCTCCTCGGGCAGAAAGCTGACCTGGATCTGCCGCGCAAACGCCAGTTCCTGCTGTACGCGCTCGTAGGCCAGCCGTTCCGCGTAGACCTCTGAGCGGTGTAAGGTGGAGGCAATTTGCGCTGCCAATACCTGCAGCGGGGGAAGCGACGCACGCAGGCCCACCGCTGCAGCCTGACTGCGGGACATCAGCCCGATGCCGCCAAGCGGCTCGTTGCTATCGTTGGAGAAAATCGGCGCCAGCAACAGATTATTCAGCGCCGGTTGCTTATTCCAGGGCAGTGGTTCGCCCGCCGACACGGCCAGTGGTTGCAAGGTCGTCTTCAGCCACTCCCATATCGCCCTGTCCAGCCGC
The DNA here is from genome assembly GCA_048620455.1 of Chloroflexota bacterium. Classification (GTDB taxonomy): domain Bacteria; phylum Chloroflexota; class Anaerolineae; order Promineifilales; family Promineifilaceae; genus JAAYYY01. The sequence continues at coordinate 2,748 of JBMCFH010000194.1, forward strand.
GGGGCGTCGTGTGGCAACGAGAGCAAAACCTCTCCTGTGAAGAAGCGGATTTCAGCGCGCTCGTAGTCAAACATATGCGGCAGAAAATCGGAAAGCAATTGTGAGAGATCCAGAGAATCGGCAGGCGTGGCAATGATCGCCCGGCCTAACTCCTCTAGCTGCGCCAGCTGGCGCGATTGCCGCTGGTTCATAACCGCAGCCTGGCTCAGCCGGCGCGCCAGCAGGCTGGACAGCAGGACGGCGAGCATTAAGAAGAGAAAAGCGCCCAGCCCCATCTGCGAGTAGAGCGCTGCGCCCAGAATGGCGAAGATAGCCGGCAGCCCGCCCACAGCGAAGAAGCGCATCAGCGACACCCCGCGGCTCTCCAGCCCAGAACGGTCCCCTTCAGGCAAAAAGGCGATCTGTTGCCGGATAAATACCCAAAGGACTGCACCGGAGAAGATAAACTCAGACAGAATTGCGACAGACGCCGGGACTACGTCCCGCAGAGCCAGCCCTGGCAAGGGCAGACGTCCGCCCAACGCATTATAGATCGCGAGCGCGGTCAACATCCCAATATTGCCTGTCCACAGATTAAAAAGCAGGTTGCGTAGCCAGTTTAGCGACTGGTGGCGCGTGCGGGGGCGCGGCAAGATGGTGGCAAAATAGACGAGGCGGCTGACAAAGTGGATCCAGACAGCAGTGGGGCCCAGGATGAAGATGGCCGAAATCGTAACGACCATCTGCAGGTCACTGCTGTTGTAACTGTAACTCCCAGCCTCCCTTCCCGTAATCTGAAAGTAGGACAGTTTGCTGGCGAGCACGCTGATGGCCAACAAAAGGAGGAAAAATGGCCAGCGGCGTTGCAGCAGCGCCACGTCTGTGACCAACACGAGCCACGCCGTGCTAAAGAGCAACAGCGGCAGACTGTAGCTGATCGCCGCCAGCTCTGCCAGTAACCGCCCGCGGTCGCGCTCCGGCAGCCGGTCGATGGAGGGCCAGAGCCGTCGAGCCAGGGCAGCCACCGCCTCGGCCATTGCTATACCTTCAGCTCCAGCCAGTTGTAGCCCGTGCTCACCTCCACTTTCAGCGGCACGTCCAGCTCGAAGGCCTCGCTCATGGTCGTCACCACCAGCTCGCGCACATCCTCCAGCTCCTCCTCGGGCGCTTCCAGCAGCAGCTCGTCATGGATCTGCAAGATCATGCGCGCACGGTAGCCGCCTTCGCGCAATTTGCGGTACAGGCGAATCATGGCAATTTTGATGATGTCTGCCGCCGTGCCCTGGATGGGGTGGTTGATCGCCTCCCGCTCGGAGCGGGCCACCATCTGGCGGTTGGCGCGGCTGCGGGCCTGGAAGATGGGGAAATAGCGCCGGCGTCCCAGCAACGTCTCCACGTACCCCTTTTCGCGCGCCCGGCGCTTCGTTCGGTCCAGGTAATCCTCAATTCCGGGGAAACGCTCAAAGTACTCTTTGATGTAGTTCTCGGCCTCCGCCAGCGTCAGGCCCGATTCCCGCGCCAGGCGATAGGGGCCCATCCCGTAAATCAGGCCGAAGTTGACGTTCTTGGCAAATTGCCGCTGCTGAAAAGTCACTTCTTCCAGGGGAACGCCGTAGACCGCCGCTGCCGTGGCCCGGTGAATGTCCTGGCCCTGCCGGAACGCCTCAAGCATGGCCTCGTCCTGCGTGATGTGCGCCAGGATGCGCAATTCCACCTGTGAATAGTCGGCAGCCAGAAAGCACCAGCCCGGCCGGGCCACAAACCCCCGCCGTATCTGCTGGCCCACTTCCGTGCGCACGGGAATATTCTGCAGATTGGGCGAGTTGCTGGCGATGCGCCCGGTGACGGTGCCCGTCTGCTTGAAACTACTGTGAATGCGCCCTGTCTCTTCGTTGACCAGCTCAGGCAAGGCGTCGACGTACGTGCTCTTCAATTTGCCCAGCTCGCGGTATTCCATGATCAGGTCGATAATGCCCGTTTCGTCCGCCTCGCGCAGGCTATCCAGCACATCCGCCGCGGTGGAATAGTAACCGCTCTTTGTCTTGCGCAGGCCGCGATGGGGCAGGTTCAGTTTGTCAAACAGCACCTCGCTCAACTGTTGGGTGGAGTTAATGTTAAACGGATGCCCCGCGATCTCGAAAATTCGCTTTTCCAGATGTTGCAGCCGCTCGTCCAGCTCTGCGGACATTTCGGAGAAGAAGTCGCGGTCGATAGCCACGCCCTCTTGCTCCATGCTGGAGAGGACCGATATGAAGGGCATCTCAATTTCCAGGATGCGGTCCAGTCCCTTGGCCTCAATCTCCTCACGCAGCGGCTCCACCAGGCGCATGGTCATGTCCGCGTCGGCGGCGCCATAGGGCGCGACCTCTTCGATGGGCAGTTCGGCCATCGTCTTCTGATTGCGCCCCGAGCCGATGAGGTCCGTGATGTCCGTCATCTGAGCCCCAAGCCGGTGGCCTGCCAACCCCTTTAAGGCCATAAATTTGCTGGAGGGATCGGTCAGCCACTCCGCGATCATCGTGTCGAAGCCAATAGGATCCACTTCCAACCCGTGCCGCGCCAGCACCATATAGTCGTATTTGGCGTTGTGCGCCACCTTGGGAATATCCGGGTCCGTAAGGGCGGGGCTCAGGGCCTCCAACACGGTTTCCAGCGGCAACTGGCCCTCAGCCAGCTCCACGTCGCCGGCAAAGAGCGACATCTGCCCGCTCTTCACCTGGCTCTCGTGCGCCAGATGGCCCACCGGCACGTAGAACGCCTCGGGCGGCTCCACACACAGACAAATTCCCACCAGCTCTGCGGTCATCTTGTCCAGCGACGTGGTCTCCACGTCGAAGCTGATCATGTCCGCCGCCTCCAGCTTCTTGCGCAACGCTTCGAGCTGCGCCTCGTCGCGAACCACCGTCACCCGGGTTTCCTCCCGCTCCAGCAACTGCGGCACTTTCTCCAACGAATCAGCCAGCCGCCCCGTCAGCGAGCGGAACTCCAGCTCCTGGAATAGCTCCAGAACGTCCTTGGGGTCAAACTCCTGCGCCACGCAGGCGTCCAGCTGCAGCTCAACCGGCGCGTCCATGTGGATCTGCGCCAGCTCCCGGCTCAAATAGGCGCTCTCGCGGCCTTCCTCCAGCTTGTTGCGCCAGCGGGTCTTAATCTCATCCAGGTGCTCATAGATGGCATCCAGCGTCCCATACTTCTGCAGCAGGCGGGTGGCAGTCTTTTCGCCTATACCGTAGACGCCAGGAATATTGTCGCTGTTGTCGCCCATCAACGCCTTCAGATCCACGATTTGCCTGGGGTCAAGGCTGTACTTTTCGCGCACTTTGGACACATCGTAGATGCTGGGCTCACGCTCATAACGGCCCGGAGGCAACTCAACCGTCGTATTATCGTCCACCAATTGCAGCAGATCGCGGTCACCGGTCACAATGTAAACGTGCACCGGCTCCTCTTTCGCCTGCTGGGCGATAGTCCCCAGAATATCATCCGCCTCATACCCTTCTAGCTCCATCACCGGAATATTGAACGCCTCCACCACCTGGCGAATCCGGCGGATCTGCACGTCCAGCTCATCGGGCATCTTCTCCCGCGTAGCCTTATACTCCTCAAAAATCTCGTCGCGAAAGGTGAGCCCTTTGTCGAAGGTGACGGCGAGATATTTCGGGGGACGATCGTTAAGGATGAGATCCATCAGGCTGCGCGTGAAACCGTAGGTGGCGTTCGTCGGCTCGCCACTCTTGGTTGTGAAGGCCTCCAGAGGCAATGCGTAGAACATACGATAGGCAAGCGCGTGCCCATCAATCAACACCAATTTGTCGTCATTCATGCAGGATGTATCCTCTCAGCCACTGACTCTCAAATTCATCAATTATAGCACATTTATTCTATTT
>JBMCFH010000195.1:0-6580 GCA_048620455.1 Chloroflexota bacterium
ATGGCCTCGACGTTGGCTGTTTGCACGGCCCATTCCCAGGCGGCGAGTACATTCTTCAGTTCTTCGCCTATTTTGTTGAGTGCCGCTATCTGGTTGGCTCCCCTGAGAGCCGGCAATCGTTGCTCGAGAAAGCGGGCATAGTAATGAGCATGCCGTTCCCTGGCGCGACTTGCGTTGTTGGGATCCTGGTCCAGTTTTTCGGCCCCAAACTGGCGCAGCAGTTCGTGGATGTTGTAGCGCCCTGCATCCTCGCGCATGACGAGTGATTTGTCTACCAGTGCTGACAGAATGGACAACGTGGCGCCGGCGACCTCAGCGGCGGCAGCGCGCCCGAACCCACCGCGAAAAACCGTCAGCCTTGGAAAGACCTCTTTCTCCGCTTCGCTCAGCAGCTTCCAGGAGTGCCTGAATACAGCGCGCATGCTGCGGTGGCGACCGGGCACGTTGCGCAGACTGGTTGTGAGAAAGTCTAGCGAGCGCTGAATTTCGGCGGCAATCTCCGCGCAGCGCAACGCTTTCAACCAGGTAGAAGCCATTTCGATGGCCAGGGGCATGCCCTCAACAAGCTGGCAGATGCGCACGACGCCCGCCCGCTCATCCTCCAGCCTGAACTCCGGTTTGATGCGCCGGGCGCGTGTGGCGAATAACTGTACCGCGGCATAACGTTCCGGCTTGTCGACGCGCGTACTCGGGGGCACCGCCAGACCGGATAGGCGGTATTGCCACTCTTCCTGCAAGTGGAGCCCTTCTCGCGATGTAACCAGTAGTTGAATTCGAGGCGCTGCCTGCAGCATGTCGCTCAATAATCCGACCGCCGGCAGCAACTGCTCAAAATTGTCCAGAACCAGGAGCGTCTCCCTTTCCTGAAAGTAATTAAGGAGCTGCGTCCTTGGGGCATCCTGTCCGGAGAACGAGAGATTGACGGCTTCCGCTACAGCCGAGATAAGCAGATCAACTGTGTCTACCGGCTGTAGAGAAATAAAAAAGACACCCTGGTCAAAGGCGCCTTCCAATTGTTCCATCACCTGTCGCGCCAGTCGCGTTTTGCCGATACCTCCCGGCCCAATGAGTGTCAGGAGGCGACAGCCTGGTTCCGCCAATAGCTCCCGAATGCGGCGCAGTTCTTCTTCTCGTCCGACAAACGTGCTGGGATGGTAGAAGAATCTGTGGGCCGACATGGCAAGTTACTCTGATGGTTGCGCGTGAGTATAGCCACTATTATAGCGGCGCTCATTCACCGGCGAAAACAGTTGAGGGAGAAGGGGGTGGTTACATCTGGCGTTTTCCCTCCATCGGTTCCACTTCCACCTGCACGCGAATGCGCGAGTGGGACGAGGTCGCGGCATGGCTGAGTTGGGCAAGCAGCGCGGCGGTAATTAGCGTCGCTCCCTCTTCCGATGCAGATTGCGCAGGCATACCGGATGATGTGGCTGCGATGCGTGCGGGCAGGGCGGCGGGCGTAGGAGGTGCGACCAGAGGCGCGGGCCGTTCGGCTGGCTCAGGCGGCCCGACAGGCGCAAACTGGGTCAAGAGCAGCGCCAGGCAATCGACGCATCCTTCGCCATAGCGTGAGTGCCACTCCTCTCCCGCCGGTGGATTGCGTCGGCGGCTACCGGCAAGCAGAGCGCGCACCTCGTCGCTGGCGACCTGCCGGCAGGCGGTTTGCATCATCAGCGCCAGCACGCCGGTGACGTGGGGAGCAGCCATGCTGGTGCCCGACTTGGCTATGGCGCCCTGGGAGAGTGAGCGGGCAGCGACGACCGATTGGCCCGGGGCGCTGATTTCCGGTTTGGCTCGCCCGTCTCGCGTGGGACCTTCGCTGGTAAATGAAGAAAGTGGCCGACCGGGCACGCGAGCGTCATAGGAACCCACGACCACCGTTCGCTGACCACAGGAGATGGAGCCTACGGTGTGCGTGCGATCTTCGTCCTGGGTCGCAAAGCGTGACTGACCACGGTCGTCCCGTTCGATCCAGGCGTGGAACGTCACATCCTCTTCTCCCACGTTGTCCAACCGTACCTGCCAGTCGCCGACAAGGGAGCGGTTGAGCAGCAGATTAATGTGGTTGTCGTGATTGTTGGGATCATTGTGGCGGTGGATCAGCTGGCCCAGCCGGGCGCCGCCGCTGCTACGGAGGCTGATTGTGCGCTCCAGGGGGACTGGCCCCAACTGCTGGCCTGTTGGCGAAATGAGGGTCATCTCCAGCTCGGCCTGTCCATCGTACCATACTTCCAGTTCGTTATCGGTCACGTCTCCGGGCGAAATCTGCCATGTGAGGGCGCGGCTCTCGCCGGGTGCGAGGTCGCCGCTGGCATGCGAGGCGCGCAGCCAGGAATTTCCTGCGGAGATAACGATGGCGCGACCGGGGGTATCCAGCAGGCCGTCCAGACCCTGCTCCACCAGCGTGCTGCCGTCGTGTGGGCCACCGTGCGTGCCCAGACTGAGGTTGACGACTGCCGCTTTGCCCAGCGCCTGGGCTTTGCTGAAGATGTAGTCCACCGCGTCGAGCAGACGGCGGGAGTTGCCAAAAGACTCCTCGGCGCCGTAGTCCCATGCGGCCACTTCCACAAAGATGAGATCGGCGCCGGGCGCCACGCCGGGCCAGCCGGTGGCGCGCCCGTTGCCCGCGGCGATGTCCATGACGTGGGTGCCGTGCGCCGCGGAATCGGGGTCGTAGCTCAGCGCCTGATAGGGGCTGGGAGCCTCCAGCGCCTGGTTTATGGCACTGGCGTCAAACTCGCGCCCATAGCCGAAGCCGTCCGGAGAGATGGTACTCTGCCCACCGCTCTGATCCCATAGATAAAGCAGGCGTGTCGTGCCGTCTTCTTTTCGGAAATTATTGTGCACAAAATCGCAGCCGTAGTCGACGATACCTACGACGACGCCGGCGCCGTCGATGTTGCGGGCGCCTTGAGGTAACCCGTCGCGCAGCTGGGCGCCCGCGCTCCGGATTTCGCCGAGCGAGAAGCGCACGTCGGTGTGTAGCTCGGTGGCTCGCTTGAGGCTGAGCACGTTGCTATGCTTCCGCACCTCTTCGATCTTGTCCACCTCCACCGTGCCCGTAATAATCTGGCCGATCTTGCGCACGACATCCAGGCCGGGAACTGAAAGATCGGGATCGTCCAGCCGGGCGATGACGTCCACGACCATTGGGCCCCCTTCCAGTTCTTGCCCGGCAATCGAGGGGTTCAGGGCCTCTTTGTCACGCGAGGAGAGGACGATTTCCTGGAGGTGGGGATCGAGGTCGCTCATCACGTCCCCGTGCTCCTCCATGTGCAGCTCTTCTACCTGATCATCTTTTTCCTGCTTTTTCTTGCTCATGTTTCCTCCACAATCGACCGGAGTTGTCCCGCCCTTCCTGGCTGGCGATCGGCGTCAGATTATGTGCAGAGGAGTGTTCGGATGAGAATGCGGCGGCCCAGCACTCGCAGAGAGACCAGCATTGGCGACGAAGACGACTTCCCTTGGATAAGTTACTCTTTATGATAAGGATTTCGGGGGCAAAGTCCAGTGCCAGCGATATAGTGCGCCACAGGCGACGCCGGCGCGTGGGATCGCGTTGCCTCTCGATAGAGCAGGAGGTATGCTGGTAGCGGGCCGTTGCCACCTTTTTGCTAGCGCGTTCAACATGAGGAGGATGATATGCAGATGCAAGCGATTCGCGTTCACGAGTATGGAGGTCCTGAGGCCCTGCGCCTGGACGAGGTCTCTGCGCCGGAGCCGGCTGCAGGGCAGGTGCGCGTGCGGCTGGCGGCGGTGGGCGTCAACTTCATCGACGTCTACCATCGCACCGGCGCTTACCAGAGCGAGTTACCCATTATTCCGGGTCGCGAGGGTGCGGGCGTCGTCGACGCCGTGGGTACGGGCGTAAGCGGTGTGCAGGAGGGAGACCGCGTGGCCTTTGCCATGGTTCCCGGAACGTATGCCCAGTACGTGGTGGTGGAAGCAAACAACGTAGCGCCGCTTCCCGAAGGCGTGTCGGAAGAACAGGGCGCGGCGCTGATGTTGCAGGGCATGACGGCGCATTACCTGGTGCACAGCACCTATCCACTGCAGGAGGGTGACACCTGTCTGGTGCTCGCTGCAGCCGGCGGCGTGGGCCACTTGTTGGTGCAGTTGGCTAAGATGCGCGGAGCGCGCGTCATCGGCGCCGCCTCCACACCGGAAAAGATACAGTTTGCCCTGGACGCAGGCGCCGATGAGATGATCCGCTATACAGAAGTGGATTTTCAAGAGGAGACAATGCGTCTCACTGATGGGCGTGGCGTGGACGTCGTTTATGAATCGGTTGGTAAGGATACATTCGAGCAGAGCCTGCGCTCCCTGCGCCCGCGCGGATATTTGGTGCTTTACGGCCAATCCAGTGGCGCTGTATCGCCCATAGATCCCCAGATTCTGAATCGTCATGGCTCGCTGTTCCTCACGCGACCCTCACTGGGCCACTACATCAGGGATCGCGAGGAACTGCTGTGGCGGGCGGGAGATCTGTTTGAAGCGGTGAAGGATGACCGTCTGACAGTGCGCGTGGACCGCACCTTTCCACTGGCGGAGGCAGCAGACGCTCATCGTTATCTGGAGGGACGCAACACGAAGGGGAAGATTCTGCTGCGACCGTGAGGCGGTTGCGCGCTCGGAAGCCCCGGGCCGGGTTGGAGCTGGGGCTTTTACAAAGCTGTCGTCGGCGTTACTAATCGCCGCGAGCGCGGGCCTGGGCGCCTTTGAGACCGACCACGCGGGAGACCGGAAGTACGAAGAGCACACCGTTGTGTGGTTGTTCCAGGTCGCCGACGGTTCTTTGTGTAACCTCGATTAGATGGTCGACCATCGCTTCGCCTTCCACAACGGTGAATAGCGTGCGGTGGTGATGTTCCTGCGAGCGGAACAGATCGTGCAGGCTGGGCATCAACGGTATGTCATCGCGAAGCGCCTTGCTGCGCACGGTTCCCAGTCCTGTGCTTTCCAGGATGGTGATGCCCGGCACCTCCGCCTCTTCCCAGGCGTCCAGTACGTCGGGGCTCTGTTCTATGTTGTTCAGGATCAGTAGGACCATGTAATACATGACGGCCTCCTCACGCCTCTCTCCTCACAGCTCCCTGCACGGTGTCTCTATCTGCATTTCCACCGGCAAAGGCGGCGCGCAGCAGGGGCGGTGTGATCAGCGTGGCGATAATTACCATGAAGACGGCGACGGAGAAACTTTGTTCCGTAAACAGCCCCTGCGACAGAGCAAGGGCAGCAACGATCAGGCCCACTTCTCCGCGCGAGACCATGCCAATGCCCAGCTGCAGCGATTCCCTGGGCGAAAATCCACCTAACAATCCTCCGGCGCCGCTGCCAATGATCTTACTGGCAATGGCCACCACGGTGATGGTAAAAGCATACCATAAGACGCTGCCGCCGATGGCCCGCATGTTCACCTCCAGCCCGATGTTCACGAAAAAGATCGGTACGAAGAAGCTGTAAGCCATGACGGCCACACCGGATGCCATCTGCTCGCGGAACGGCGTGCGAGCCATGAACAGTCCCACCAGGAAGGCGCCGGTGATCGCCGCCATGCCACCCACGGCTTCTGCAGCCCAGGCGTACAGCAGTGCGGCGATGATGACGAACGCGACGGCGCCCTGGCTGATGGGCAGGGGGCTGATGATTCGCGCCAGGCGCGGTAGCACCCACAGGCCCAGGGCAACAGCCAGGATCAGATACAAGATCATGTTCAAGACGGTCAGCAGAACGCTGGCGATGCCGCCGCCCGCGCCGCCAACCACCACGAGCCCGATAGAGAGCAGAAGAATGGCCAGAATGTCGTCAAATACAGCGGCGCCGAGCAAGGCCAGGCCCACCCGGCTGCGCAATACTTCCAGTTCCATCAGAGTTTGCGCCGAGATGCTGACGCTGGTCGCCGACAGCGTGAGGGCCATGAACAGCGCTTCTGTTCTCGTGGAGCCGAAAAGGATGGCGGTGCCGTAGCCCAACCCCATCGGCACCAGTACTCCGAGGACGCCCGCAAGGGCCGAGACGCCGCCAGAGCGCAGGAGCTCATCCATGTGTAATTCGAGGCCTGCTAGCAACATCAGTAGGATGACGCCCAACTCGGCCATGACACTGATCGTCTCTATCAGCAACTCGCTGGAAGCGAAGGCCGGCAAGGTATGGAATAGATCGATTGCGGTGGGACCGAGAATAAGCCCGGCCAATAGCTCGCCCAGCACCGATGGCTGTCCCACGCGGGTGCTGATGTAACCGGCGGCTTTGGCCGCGACAATAATAATGGCCAGCGCCAGGATAAGGTCAAGGAAGCCTGATTCCATCGGTAACCCTTCTACAGTGCGCTCAAACTCGGCCCGCTCGTTCTACGACCTGGAGGGTAACGCGGTCTCCGCGGCGAGCCAACTTCACTTTGTCCCCATGATTTATGCCGGCGATGATGTCTTTATCAAAGTCGTAGGCGTAGGGGATGTGTTCCAGAGAACAGGCCGGAGCGCTCTGCTGATCGATATCGGTGTTAGCAATGGCCAGGGGCGCCTTGCCGCGGTAGAACAGTTCCAGCAATACGTAGGGGGCGACCGTGGAGCCGGTGCCC
>JBMCFH010000196.1:0-6580 GCA_048620455.1 Chloroflexota bacterium
AGTGCGGAGGTGCCGATTTCCTGGGAGCGGTTTAGCGCGGAGATTGCGCGCCATAACCCGCACCTGGCGGCGGATGGGTATCTGTTCCGGCCGGATAAGGTCTACGTCATTCCGCGCTCGCTCAGTCCCGATGTGGCGGTCACGGCGCAGTAGGGCACGCTGGTCGATTGTCTATCCGGCGGTGTTGCTGAGATCGTAGGTGTTCGGAACGTGCAGATAGTATCCTTTGCCACGAATTGCTTCTACTTTTAGTTCCGGATCGTCCACGGCCTTGATGGCCCGCCGGACGCGGGAGATGGCTGCGTGGATCATCTGCGGTGTGATGTCCATTTCGCGGTGCCTGGGGCCCCAGCCTGATGCCTCTAGCTCGTCGTGGGTTACGAGGTCGTTGGCGTTGGCCAACAGTTCGGCAAGCAACTCAACGGGGGTGGGCTCCAGTTGGGCGATGGGCTTGCCGCCGACCCAAAGACGGCCGGTGGCTTTTTCGAGGTAGAGGGCTTCTTCCCACGGCTGGGCCTGGGTGCGAATGTACTCTTTGAACACGGGCGAGAACAGCTCGTCGCCGTCGAGCAGCAGGCCTTTGAGCTGTAGCTGGCGTCGCGCCTGTGGCGACTCGTCGGGCAGCGACTGGTCGTTGGCGTGCAGGCCGAGCGACTTTTTCTCTTCGGCGGTGAGGCTGCTCCATAGTTTGTCGCATTCTTGCAGCACGTTGTCGTGCTGTCCCAGGGCAGAGGGCAGGTCGCCGTCGAGTTCGCCGCGGGCGTCGGCGAGGTAGATGGCGCGCAGCAGGCCGGCGTGACCGCCGCTGAGCTCGAAGTAGCGGTCCTGGCGCTGCACGGGCAATGGTAGATCGTAACGGGTGCTAAGGCGTTGCACCATGCGCTGGGCATCGGCCTCATCGTAAGGGCGCAGGCCGATGACGTTGGCGGCAAGGAGTTCGTAGAATTCCTCACGTCCCTGTTCCATGGGCACGAGGGCGGGCAGCAGGGTGCGGCTGAACACCAGGTAACTGAGGCGATACTTGTATGACTCGCGCAGGCCGCGCAGGTTGGCAAACAGTCTCTCTGCGCCGTTCCGCCAGACGCCGTCGAACTGGTCGAACAGAAGCACGAGGCGGCGCGGAGGGTCGTCCAGCATCTGGCGCAGGGCCAGGCGGAAGTAGCGTTGCACGCGGAGGGCGTCGTTGCCGGCTTCGAGCATGGCGTCCAGGAGGGGCGTGACGACTTTGCCGCCGGGCGCCTGTTCCAGTTGCTCCAGGATGAGGGTGTAGACGGTGCGGTCGCTGAAGTCGGGCGCATAGTGGAAGTTGGTGCGCAGGAACAGGTAGTGGTCGGCATCTTCCTTCAGGGCGCGCTGCTGCGTCTTTTCGTTCAGCAGGTGGTTAAAGAGGTTCGACTTGCCCACGCCGCTGACGCCGACGACGGAGGCGGATTCGCCGGCGGAGACGACGTCCAGCAGGCGGGCGACTTCGCGCTGGCGGAAGCCGGTGGGGTGGGTGGTGTGGTCTGTAATTGCGGGGGTCTGTGTCATGTTATTCCTCCTTGTTCGAGTTGGAGCCAGTCAACGGGGGGCCAGTTGCGAGCGCCGGTGCGCAGCCGCTGGCAGATGACGGATGCCAGGAGCAGCGCCTGTTCGCGTTGTAGATCACCTCTGGGATGCAGGGTGGCTGTGAAGAGCGCAGTGAGCAGTACGGCCCAGAGGTACTCTTCTGGGGTGGCGTAGTTGTAGAGCGAGTGGGCCAGGCGACGGATGCCAGCTATTATGCCGAGCGCTTTCTGCATCTTGGCTGAGGGCTGCCACCTGCTGAGTAGCGGGAAACGGCGCTCAAGTTGCGCGGAATTGTAGTGATCGGCCTGGGGGTGGTGCGCTACGGTCAGAGCCAGATGATAGAATGACAGTAGGTCTGCCTGGGTCACGACGAGTAGCCGCGTCAGGATATCCACTTCCAGCTCTGCAAAGTCGCGCAACTTGTGGCTAGGTCCCGTGCGCTCGAAGTCAATGGGCCAGGCATGTTCGCCATCGACGAACAGATTGTCTCCGTGGAGATCGCCATGGACGACCGTAGCTTTTACATTGGGCAACACACATTGCTCTTTATGCGACAAGACCCACCGCACAGGATTGGGGAGAGCATGTGGAATCGCGGCGAAGGAACGTTGTTCATGCCGGGTGTCCAGCTTCCGTAGACGTTGCTCCAGCTGCAGTTTTTGATCGTATTCGACAAAGAGCGGAACCTGGAGCAGACTCGCGTTTTCACGATAGTAGGGCCACACATTCTGGCAGAAATATTCAATTGGTCGCAAGAGACGGTCCGATTCGTTCTCTGTGTGGTAAAAGGCGCTGAACAGTTGCCGCGAGCCTTCGGCCGAAGAGAAAAATGTGTAGCAGGATGCTCCCAGTTCCCAAAAGCGTCCGGCTCTTCTCAACTGAGGGTAGAAACTACCGCCCAACTTACCATCTACGTACCGCTTATGGTTTTTGTATTCGCGGTCAATATGTTCGGCGGCGGCGAGCTTGACGACCACCGATTCCATTGTATTCGGTTGTACGCGCAGGACGATGGAGCGCCCGCGTGAGACGGTGCGCGGCGTGGCCGGGGTGCGCACCTGATTGTCAATGTGGATCAGTTCTAGCTGATTCGTATTAGGAAAAAGCTGACACAGCAAGTCGTCTACCAGACGCGGTGGAACTGTCTCCTCTTGCGGGAAGAGAGTCTTCACGATCATCTCAGAGCGGAATTCTCTCAGGCGTTGGATGTTCAATTTCCGGCGCGCCTGGCAGTTGGGACCGGTCAGCCGCTCGATGTCTTCCAGCAGTTGGCGAGGGGAGCCTGTCTTCTTGACCCAGATAAACTTTTCGTGCTCGTCATTCACTCTGCGCAGCAGCTCGGCATCATCCAGGTAGGCGGAGTAAAGAATATAGGGGACAGGGAACTCTTCAAGAAGTTCCAGGCCCTGGAGATTGTTCGGCTCCTCACTCTTCAGCCGCAAGTCGACGATGATTACGTGGGGGCGTTCTTCACGGGCCAGGGCGCGGGCATCCTCGATGAGGGACTGACCCTCGCCCTGGGCAACAATTACCTCGTACCCTCTCGGTTCCAGTATTTCCTTCCAGTCGACGCCAACCTGCGGATCGTCGTCGACGAACATGACCTTGCACTTTCCCTCGCTTTCTATGCTCTCCATTATGCGTTCATCTCCTTGATTCTTCTCTCCTTTGGTTGACCCTCGTCGGCGAGAGGGAGTTGAAAGGTTATCGTCGTACCGACGCCGGTTTCGGTCTCGATGGGCTCCAGGTGTCCACCGTGGAGATCGACTAGCGTACGGACCAGTACCGCGCCTTGGCTAGCCCGGCCATTTTCTTTGACGATCTGTCGCTCGAAGAGATCGTCGCGGTACTCTTTGGGAACGCCAACGGCGTTGTCCTGCACGCTGATTCTGACGTAGCCACCCTGACGCTCCGACGAGATGATGATATGTCGCGCTGCTTCTCCCGGCGCCTCCAGGGCGTTGTTTACCAGGAGCTGCAGGATTTGCCTTAACCACCTTCTGTGGATGTTGGCGCATAGCCCGGGACAGGTGAGGTTGGTTTCCAGAAAGATTCCGTTATGCGTCTGTCTAAAGCGTTGGGCCTCGGCGTGCAGGATGGAATCAACCACAGCCGTCGCTTCAGATGGAAGCGTGTCACCCGGTTTTGGCGGACTGGGCAGCAATCCCTGCAAATCCATCTTCTCGGCATAGGCATCGATTTGCCGCAAACGCTGTCGCGCTTCAGCGGGTAGATTTGTATTATCCTCCAGCAAAAAAACTGAACGACGAATGCTGGCCACATTACTGTTGTTTTCGTGAATCAGGGTAGCATTCCAGGCCCCTAACGCAGCGACGGAGGAGGTACGGCGCAGCTCGTCTGTGCGCCGAATGGTGTGCAGGGCGACGCTGGCCAGGTTGGCCAGGCTGGTCAGCGCCAACACTTCTTCCTCGTCGAAGGCGTTGGTGGAGCGCCACTCGACGTTAAGTACGCCCCAGACCGTTCCGTCCTCATTGAGGATCGGTGCTGCAACTTCCGAGCCGCTTTCTCTCTCCTCAAGGCCGCTGGATAAAAAGTTCTCGCATTCACTGGTGTCTTTCACGCATTGTGTCTCGCGCAGGCGCGCTGCTTTCACTGTCACGGTATCGTCCTCCATGGAGAGGCAGTCGCCGATGGATGCGCGCAATTCGTCTAGAATTTCCGGTGGGTGAACGGCTTCCAGGCAGAGGCGATCGCCGCGCAGCTGCTGAATGGTGGCGAGATGGCTGCCGGTCAGCTCGGCGGCCTCGGCCAGGATAGCCTGCAGCGTCGGTCCGCGTTTCGGCGAGGACATGATGGGGCGGATAGAATTCTGAAACGCCTCCAGTAGTTGGCCGCGCCGCCGGTATTGTCCGGCGTTCCATACAGCGGTGGCTACCTCGGAGGCCACCGATTGTAGCCATCGTTCATCCTCCTCACCAAAGTGCTGAAGCCGTGGACTCTCCACATCGAGAACGCCCACCAGTTGGTCGTCACGGCCGATGATGGGCACGGCCAGTTCGGAGCGTGTGGCGCTGTGCATGCACAGGTAACGCTCGTCCTGTCGCACGTCGGGCGCGTTGGCGGCCTCGCGCTCTCGCGCCACCCAGCCACAGAGGCCCTCGCCCATGCCTAGATGTTCACGGCCTTGTTGTGAGGGCACGTCCACGCGGCTGGCCAACGCGTCGGTGTAGAGCAGGCGTAGATTCTTATCCGCGTCATCGTACATGAGCAGGGCGGGCAAGGCGTCTTCGCCAAACATTTTCCACAACCCTTTGTAGATCTCGTCACGCACTTCGTCCAGGTCCAGCGTGTTGCCCACCTTGCGCCTGATTTGTTCCAGATGTTCGCGTTGCTTTGCGCTGTACCGCCGCTCGCAGGCCTCGCGCTGTACCATAGCTAGATTGGAGGCTGTCAATGCCAGTAAGTGGCGGCGTTGTCTTGAAAAGTGAAAAGGCTCTTTCTTGTTGACAAAAAGCAGGCCAAACACGCGGTCGTTGGTACGTAGGCGTAACGAGGCTGAGGCGCGGATGCCTTCGCGCTTCACGAATTCGCCGGCGTGCAGGTCGTCTGCGTCCTGCGGCGAGTCCGTGAAGTAATATTCCTCCCCTTCTGTCATTCGACGGCCGACGACGGTGCCTTCCAGACGCACGGCACCGATGGTGTCCTCGTAATCGGTGACATCGCCGAGCAAGATAGGCGTATCGAACTGACGGACGAAGGGATCATAAGGATAGATGGCGACGCTGTCGTATCCTTGTTTTAAAAGGGCCGCGGCGGTTTCTTCGAATTGCATCATGCGTGAGCGGGGTTCGCCGTTTGCGTGCTGCGTGGCCAACAGCACCTCCAGCTCGCCCACTTCGCTCTGCAACTGGGCGTAATGGCGAACGTTGCGGATGGCCAGCGCGGCAAGGTTGGCGAATAACGATACGGCATCAATTTCTTCTTCGCTGAAGGTGCGCGGCGTACAACTGTTAACGAACAGCAGGCCCAACGTCTCGTCGGCTACGGTCAGGCGCACGAAGCCGGAGCTGGCAATGCCTTCGCGCTCCACAAAAGGGCCTTTGAAATGCTTGTCGTTGATCGAATCGTCGGTGAAGTAGTAGGGTTCCTCATGCTGAATTAGCTGCGCCACGCGGGATTGAGACACGACCCTGCTTTGTACCGCCTCCTCGTGGCGCACGGAACCGGCGATGACGGGTCGTTCAAATATCTCATCGGCGGCGAGGTAGGGGAAGAGGATAACCGAGTCATAATCAAACATGCGGTGCAGGTTGCGGGCTATCGCTTTCAGGGCGTCGTCGCCTCTGCGCACCGCGGCGACCTTTTTGCTGGCCTCCAGAGCGCGCCTGAGGTAATTGGAGCGACGCATGGCGCGGCGGTGCCATTGGTCTCGCTGACGGGCGTTGTTGATGGCCAGACCGGCTTGCAGGGCAATGCGTTTGGCCCACTCGATTTCATCTCGGGTAAAAATGCGTTTCTGACCCACGACGTCCAGGCCGATGGTGCCTGCGACCTCATCACGGATGAGGATGGGCACGATGAGCATGGAGCGGATGTCGTTTTTGCGCACGATTTGCCTGATACCATCATCCTGGAGCAATGGATCTTCTTGCGCATTGTCGATGGCCAGCGGTTCTTTATGATGCAGAATGTGTCGCGCTACGGCGTTGTCCAGCGGAATGCGTGCGCCGCGTCCCTGCCTGTCTGGCCAGTGGGCGATCACTTGCGCGTAGTCGGCTCCGTCTTCGATAAGGGCGATGGCACTGCGCGGGACATCAAACCACTCGGCCACTCGCTGTACGGTGACGCTCAATATTCTCTGCAGCTGCAAATCGACGTTAACCTCAGTGCTGAACTGGTTCACCGCTTCTAATTGCTCGGCGTAGAGTTCAGTTTCCAGAAGCCACTCTTCCAACCTCTGATTGTAGTCGGTGCGCGTGATGGCCATGGCCGCGTGGTGAGCAAAGATGGTAGCGAATTCGATGTCGCTCTGGCCGAAGTAGCCCGCCTGCTTCTTGTCCACGGAGAGAAA